>NZ_JBIRXG010000018.1:0-201284 GCF_044388685.1 Streptomyces sp. NPDC020192
CGCCCGGCCCCGCCAGCCCGCCACCCCCCCCCCCCCCCCCCCCCCCCCCCCGCCCCCCCCCCCCCCCCGGGGGGGGGGGGGGGGGGGGGGGGAGTGAGGTCGTCCCGGGGGCCGCCGGCGCTCAACTCCCGCTCGGGCTCGTCCAGTCGGCCTGGATGTGCCCCAGCCGGACGCGCTGCGGATGGTCGCCGACCGGTACGGACAGCACCTTCTGGCCGGTGGCGAAGTCGATGGCCGTGACCTGGTCGGCGCCGGCCTCGGAGATGATGCAGTCCTTGCCGTCACCGCTCACCGTCGCCCAGTACGGCGTCGACGCGGTGACGAGCGGGCCGACGTCGAAGGAGGCCCGGTCGACCACGGTGGCGTAGTTGTCCATGGTCCCGGCGACACACAGCTTGGTGCCCTCGGGGTTCATCGAGATGCCGTGGTGGCGCGAGTCCAGCAGCCAGGTGGTGCGGTCCGGGTTCGTCGCCGGGCTCTGCGGCAGCGTCTTCACCCGGGTGATCTTGTCCGCGGCCACGTCGTACTCCAGGAAGCCGTTGAAGAACGACACCTGGAAGTACAGCTTGGACCAGTCGGGCGTGAAGGCGGCCGGGCGGACCGCGTCGGAGAAGTTCTTCAGCCCGATCGCGTCCAGCCGCTGTCGCATGTCGATGGTTCTGACTTGCTTGAACGTGGTCGCGTCGACGATGGTGATGTGCCGGTCGCCCTTGGTCCAGTCCCAGGCCGGGTCGTCGAGGGACGTGGTGACCTCGCCGATGGACATGTTCCAGATGTACGTGCCGCCGTTCGTGAAGAAGTTCTCGTGCGGCTTGTCACCGGTGCCGAACTCGCCCAGTTCCTTGCCGGTGTCGATGTCCAGGACCTGCACCTTGTTCGCGAGCGAGGCGGACACCGCGACCCGGGTGCCGTCGGGGGAGACCGCCATGTGGTCGGCGCGGTAACCGGCCACCGGGAAGCGCCAGTTGACCTTGTCGGTGGCCAGGTCGATGGAGACGACGTCGGCGAAGCTCGGGCGGGAGACGACCACGGACTTTCCGTCGGGAGTGGAGTACATGTCGTCCACGTACTGGTCGTGTCCCTGGCCGACCTGGTCGCGGATGGACGTGTAGTAGATCCACTTGATCGGGTCGGCGTTGATCTCGGCGATCCGCTCCGCCTTGTCGGGGACGACATTGATCCGGCCGATCTTCGCGAAGTCGCCGGAGGACTTGATGACATCGGCGGTGCCGTCCCAGTTGTTGCCGACGAACATCACCTCGCGCAGGCCGTCGTCGGCGGCCGTGGCGGCGGAGGCGACGGTCGCCGGTCCGGCGACGGTCAGGGCGAGGGCGGCGGCCACGGAGCACAGGTGCCTGGTTCTGGAGGCAGGCATGACTGCTCTCCTTTCTCGGAGAGTTGGAACCGGGGGATTGCTCGGGAAGTCTGAACACGCGTGCTTTCACAGTGAACTTACTGAAAAGTAAGGAAGGGGTGGGGTGCGCGACAAGAGGTGTGCACGACAAGATTGGGGGTCGGTGGGGCGGACGGAGGGGGAGAGCGTGACGGGCAGGCTCAAGGCGCCGACGGGCCGCTACGGCGGCAGATCCGCCGAGGAACGGCAGGCCGAGCGGCGCTGGCGTTTCCTGGACGCGGCCCTGGAGCTGTTCGGCGCAGGCCCCGGCTACCGGGGGGCGACGGTCGCCGCGCTCAGCCAGGCCGCCGGCCTGTCCACGCGCCAGTTCTACGAGGAGTTCCGCACCCTGGAGGACGTCCTCGCCGCGCTGCACCTTCAGGTCAACGGCTGGGCCGAACAGGCCGTCCTGGAGGCCCTCGCCACGGCGGACGGCCTGCCGCTGGCCGAGCGGGCCGCGGTGCTCTTCCGGGCCTACGCCCGCGATGTCACCTGCGATCCGCGCCGTATCCGCATCACCTTCGTGGAGATCGTCGGCGTCAGCCCCCGTCTGGAGGAACAGCGGCTGGCTCGCCGGGCCCGCTGGGTCGACCTCATCCGCGCGGAGGCGGACGCGGCCGTGGTGCGCGGGGAGGCGGCGCCCCGGGACTACCGGCTCGCCGCCACGGCCTTCATCGGCAGTGTCAACGGGCTCCTGCACGACTGGAGCGCCGGCTGGGTGGACGCCACGCTGGACGAGGTGGTGGACGAGTTGGTGCGGCTGCTGCTGGGGATGCTCCGGCCGGAGGGCTGGCGGCCCGCGGCCGCCTGACCGGGGCGCCGGGCAGAGCCGTAGCCCCAGGTCAGCGCGGGTCGGTGCGGTTCGGCGCGCGGGATCGGCCCGGAGCTGGTCTGCTGGTGCGGGGGCCGTCGTACCCGTGTTCCGGAGCGGGGCGGACACACCGGCAGACGCAGGAGAGACAGATGAGTACCTATCGAGTCGCGCAGGTGCGGGCAGCGGACGGCCCGTTCGAACTGGCCGAGCGGGAGGTGCCGGAACCCGGGCCGGGCCAGGTGCGGATCGCCGTCGAGGCGTGCGGCATCTGCCACAGCGACGCCATGTTCGTGCACGCGGCGGTGCCGGGCATCACCTTCCCGGAGGTCCCCGGGCACGAGATCGCCGGGCATGTCGAGGTGCTCGGCGAGGGTGCGCAGGACCGGGGCTGGCAGGTCGGCGACCGGGTGGCGGTCGGCTGGTTCGGTGGCAGCTGCGGGCACTGCACGCCCTGCCGGCGGGGCGACTTCATCGTGTGCGCCAACCTGAAGGTGCCCGGCTGGGCCTACGACGGAGGCTTCGCGGAGAAGGTGATCGCGCCCGTCGACGCCCTGGCCCGGATCCCGGACGCGCTGGCGGCGAGCGACGCGGCCCCCATGGCCTGCGCGGGCGTGACCACGTACAACGGCCTGCGGGCAAGCTCCGCCCGCCCCGGGGACCTGGTCGCGGTGCTCGGCATCGGCGGCCTCGGCCATCTCGGGGTGCAGTACGCGGCGGCGATGGGCTTCGAGACCGTGGCGATCGCCCGCGGTGCGGAGAAGGCCGACGTCGCCAAGCGGCTGGGCGCCCACCACTACGTCGACAGCACCGCCGGCACGCCGGTCGCCGAGGCCCTGCAGTCCCTGGGCGGCGCGAACGTCGTACTGGCCACCGCCGGCAACTCGGCGGCCATCACGGCCACCGTCGACGGCCTGGCTCCGCGCGGCGAACTGGTCGTCATCGGCGCGGATCCGGAGCCGCTGGGCATCACCCCGTTCCAGCTGATCATGGGCGCCCGCGTCGTACGCGGCCACCCGTCCGGCACCGCCCGGGACGTGCAGGACACCTTGGAGTTCAGCGCCCTGCACGGCATCCGCCCGATGACCGAGACGGTCCCGCTGGACGACGTGGACGGCGCCTTCCGGAAAATGCTCTCGGGCGGCGCCCGCTTCCGCATGGTGCTCACCAACAGCTGACGGCGGACCTGGTGCGCCGATGCTCTGAGCCGGGCCGGTCAGCCGCCCAGGCGTTCCACCGCCGCCAGTACCGGCTCGGCTCCGTCCTCGGCGCGGATTCGGGTGCCCAGGGTTCGTGCTCGGTCCCGGTACGCCGGTTCGCGGGTGGCTCGTACCAGGGCCGAGGCCAGGGTGTCCACGGTGAGGCGGCGCAGGGGTACGGCGGTCGGGGCGACGCCCAGGGTGATCAGGCGGGCGGACCAGAACCCCGCGTCGAACTGGATCGGGACCGGTACGGCCGGGACCCCGGCGCGCAGTCCCGCGGCGGTCGTGCCCGCGCCCGCGTGGTGGACGACGGCGGCCATGTGCGGGAAGAGCAGCGCGTGCGGTACGTCGTCGACGGTCAGCATGTCCTCGCCGTCGGCCGCGAGCCCGCCCCAGCCGCGCTGGATCACCCCGCGCAGCCCGGCCCGCCGCAGCGCCGCGACCACCCGGGCGCTGAGCCGCCCGGCGTCCGGCACGGTGGCGCTGCCCAGTCCGACGAAGACCGGGGGCGGACCGGAGTCGAGGAACTCCCGCAACTTCGACGGGAGTTGATCCTCCCTGTCGTACGGCCACCAGTAGCCGCTCACCGCAAGACCCGGCCGCCAGTCCCGGGGGCGGGGTACCACCAGCGGGCTGAAGCCGTGGTGCACCGGCCAGAGTCGGCGTTCCCGGGCCCGTAGCGCGGCGCCCGCCCGCAGCGCGGGCAGTCCGAGCCGCTTGCGCATCCCGGGCAGGGCGCTCGTGAAGATGTGTTCCGTGGCGAGGCACACCCCGTGCCCGGCGACCCGGTTGACCGCCGGTCCCCAGGAGCCGCCGCCGAGGACGGGAGGTGCGAACTCCCGTGTCCCGGCGATGGGTTGGAGATAGACGCCCATGCTCGGCAGCCGCAGCCCCTCGGCGATCGTATGGCCGAGCGGGGCCAGCGAGGCGGACAGCAGCAGCACCTCGCTCTCCCGGGCCGCCGTGATCAGGTCCTCGGTCATCCGTCCGACCAGCCGGCGCGCCATGTCCGCCAGGCGCAGCAGCTTGGTGGCTTCACTGGTGCTGCGGTGCAGGCCCCGCCCGCGCGGCGACTCCAGCTCCGCCCGCGGATCGACCGGCAGCGCGTGGAACCGTACGCCGGAGCCCACGACCAGCGGCGCGAACCGCGCGTGGGTGACCAGGGTGACCTCGTGCCCGGCGAGCGCGAGTCGGTGTCCCAGCCCGGTGTAGGGGGCGACATCGCCCCGGGATCCGGCCGTCATGATGGCAATGCGCACGATGACCCAGTATGGCGGCAGCGCGCCCCGCGCGGGCCCAAACACCCGGCGAGAACGGCGTGTTCACCTCTGTCGCAGCCGTTGACTTCACCCCCGGGCGGTTCTACGGTCGGCGCGCAATGTTCGGTTTACCGATCCTTGTTCGATATATCGATCAATCCTGGAGTCAGCGCGGATTCCGTCCGCACGCGGAGGCGCCGATGTACCCCCCACCCCGTCCGACCGCCGAAGGCTTCGTACGCCGCTGCAGAACCGCCGCCGTACGGGCGCTGGTCCTGGCCCTGACCGCGGCCGCCGCCCTGCTCTTCGCCCAGCCGGGCCCGGCGCAGGCCGCGACGGCCCGTCAGATGCCCGTGCCCGCCGCGCCGATGGGCTGGGCCTCCTGGAACAGCTTCGCCGCGAAGATCGACTACAACGTCATCAAGCAGCAGGTCGACGCGTTCGTCGCGGCCGGCCTCCCCGACGCCGGCTACAAGTACATCAACATCGACGAGGGCTGGTGGCAGGGCACCCGTGACAGCGCCGGCAACATCACCGTCGACACCGGTGAATGGCCCGGCGGCATGAGCGCCATCGCCGACTACATCCACAGCAAGGGCCTGAAGGCCGGCATCTACACCGACGCCGGCAAGAACGGCTGCGGCTACTACTACCCGACCGGCCGCCCCGCCGCCCCCGACACCGGCAGCGAGGGCCACTACGACCAGGACATGCTCCAGTTCTCGACGTGGGGCTTCGACTTCGTCAAGGTCGACTGGTGCGGCGGCGACGCCGAGGGGCTGGACGCGGCGACGACGTACAAGGCGATCAGCTCCGCCGTCACCCAGGCCACCGCGACCACCGGCCGCCCGCTCACCCTCTCGGTGTGCAACTGGGGCAAGCAGAACCCCTGGAACTGGGCGCCGGGCCTCGCCCCCATGTGGCGCACCAGCACGGACATCATCTACTACGGCAACGCGCCCTCCCAGACGAACATGCTGTCCAACTTCGACCAGGCCCAGCACCCGGCCGCCCAGCACACCGGCTACCACAACGACCCCGACATGCTGATGGTCGGCATGCCGGGCTTCACCGCCGCGCAGAACCGCACCCACATGGCCCTGTGGGCGATCTCCGGCGCCCCGCTGCTGGCCGGCAACGACCTGACGACGATGACCGGTGAAACGGCCGGGATCCTCAAGAACCCGGACGTCGTCGCCGTCGACCAGGACCCACGCGGCCTCCAGGGCGTCAAGGTCGCCGAGGACACCACCGGGCTCCAGGTCTACGGCAAGGTCCTCGCCGGCACCGGCAACCGGGCCGTCGTGCTGCTGAACCGCACCTCCGCCGCCCAGAACATCACCGTCCGCTGGTCCGACCTCGGCCTGACCGGCGCCTCGGCGACCGTGCGTGACCTGTGGGCGCGGCAGAACCTCGGTTCGTACGCCACGAGTTACACCGCCAGTGTTCCGGCGGGCGGCTCGGTGATGCTCAAGGTGAGCGGCACCGAGACGGCGAGCAGCGGCTACACCGCGACCTCCACCGGCAGGTACACGGGCGTCAGCGCCGCGAGCACCGGCCTGGACGTGGCGGACATCGCCTACACCAACACCGGCTCCACGCCCGTCACCGGCACCCTCCAGGTCAACGGGCAGACCGCCACCACGGTCTCCTTCCCGCCGACCGGTGCCTCGCCGGGCACGGTCTCGGTCCAGGTGAACCTCACCAAGGGATCCGCCAACTCCCTTGCGCTGAGCGGCGGTCCGGCCCTGGGCGCCCTCACCGTCAGCCCCCTCCCGGGCACGAACGGCACACTGCTCGTCGGCAGACAGTCCGGCCGCTGCGCGGACATCTACAACAACTCGATCACCAACGGCACCCAGGCCGAGCTGTGGGACTGCAACGGCGGCGCCAACCAGGCCTGGACGTACACCTCCCGCAGGGAACTGGTGGTCTACGGCGACAAGTGCCTCGACGCCTACAACCGCGGCACCACCGACGGCACCAAGGTCGTCATCTGGGACTGCAACGGCCAGGACAACCAGAAGTGGACGCTGAACACCGACGGCACGATCACCAACGTCCACGCGAACCTGTGCCTGGACGCCTACAACGCGGCCACGGGCAACGGCACTTCACTGGTCCTGTGGAGCTGCAACGGGCAGGACAACCAGAAGTGGTCCCGCACCTGACGACCGTAAAGGCCTAGGCGGTCGCCGTCGTCGCGGCGGCGACCGTCTGCTCCAGCAGGGTGGCGATGGTCATCGGACCGACGCCACCCGGCACCGGAGTGATCAGCGAGGCCCGCTCCACGGCCGAGTCGAAGTCGACGTCGCCGACGTTGCCCGGGTTGTAGCCCGCGTCGATCACGACCGCGCCGGGCTTGATGTCCTGGCCGCGGATCAGCCGGGGCCGGCCGACGGCGGCGACGACGATGTCGGCCTCGCGGACCGCGGCCGACAGGTTCCGGGTGCGCGAGTGGCAGTAGGTCACGGTCGCGTCCCGGGCGAGGAGCAGCATGCCCACCGGCTTGCCGAGGATCGCGCTGCGGCCCACGACCACGGCCCGCTTCCCGGCGGGGTCGACGCCGTACTCGTCCAGCAGCCGCATGATTCCGCCGGGCGTGCAGGACACGAAGCCCGGCAGACCGAAGCTCATCGTGGCGAACGAGGCGAAGGTGACCCCGTCGACGTCCTTCTCCGGTGCGATCGCCTCGAACGCGGCCCGCTCGTCGACGTGGTCGCCGACCGGGTGCTGCAACAGGATGCCGTGCACGGCCGGGTCGGCGGACAACTCCCGCAGGGTGCCGACGAGTTCGGCCGTGGTCGTGGCGGCGGGCAGCGCCACGTGCCGGGAGGCGATGCCGGCCTTGCGGCAGCGGTTCTGCTTCATCCGGACGTACGTCACGGACGCCGGGTCCTCGCCGACCAGCACGGTCGCGAGACACGGCGTGACACCGGTCCGCGCGGTGAGCTCGGCGGCCTGCTGCGCGGTGTCCTCGACGATACGGCGCGCGAGGGCGGTGCCGTCCATGAGACGGGCCTGGGTCATGCTGCACACTCCTGAGCGGATCGACTCTCTCGCCCAGGCGCGCGGCATCCACCACGGACCGCTCCCCGGTGGTACTCCACCTCAGCGCCAGTCACGGCCCGCGTACAGCGTAACCGAGCGCGCGTACGACCCCGTCCCGCGCCGGGGTGGCCGGGTGCGGCTCAGCGGTGCCGGGACCGCCGGGTGCCCGGCGCGGGGCGTGGGCACACCGCTCTCAGTACCGATCGCAGCGAGCGCAGCCGCACTCCTCCCAGGCTCGCGCGGGCAGAGAAGGTCCAGGTCAGCCTGGAGGTGACCTGGACCCGCGCGCTTCTCCTTCCGGCGCCGCCCATGCCCGGGGTGTGCCTATTCGTCCCAGGCCTGGATGATCAGCTGGTCGGCGATCTTGCCGTTGCGCAGTGTGAGCATCGACTCGGCGAGGACACGGGTGCCGTCCCCGTACTGGCAGGTCTCGGTGAAGGCGACATGGTCGCCCTGGACGACACACTGGTCCAGCTTGTGTGTCATGTCGCGGCTGTAGACGTCGTCCAGCAACTCGGCGATCTGACCCCGGCCGTGCAGGACCGTGGGGTGGCTGGGCTGGTTGTTGTGGTCGACGATGCGGATATCGGCATCGTCGGCGTAGAGCGCGAGCAGGGAGTTGCCGGTGTTTCCTTCTATGGCCCGGCGCAGTGTCTCGGTGTCGAAGGCGGAACCTGTCGAGGTGCCCATCGTGACCTCCTTCAGGCGCACGCGGTCCGGCGAGGAGCGGACCGAGCGGACCCCACCCTTCGAGACTCCTCCGCCCCGGCGGCCACGGCAAGCGCAGCCGGCGGGCTCCGCCTCACGAGTGAGCACGGCCCGCCGCCCGTGTCCGGCCGGGGTCCGGGGCCGTTGCTCAGGACATGATCTCAACACGACGTATCGTCGCCGCCCTCGGCCTCGCCGCCGGGGTCACGGGCCTCGCCGCCCCGCTGGCGAACGCGGCCGACGCGAGCGCAGTGCCCACCGGGCAGATCAACCCCATGCACGTGCTCGACTCGCTCACCGTCAGCGACATCCCCGCCGCGCACAAGGCCCAGGTCCCGCGCGTCTCCGAGCAGATGCGCGCGCTGAACCAGTTCGACCAGCTGAACAAGTTGAACGAACTGCACCAGGTCACCGACCTCGCGGCCCCCGTGACGGGCCTGCTCCCGGCCGTCCAGGCCTGACCCGCCCACGGACACGAGGACCGTCCCGGCAGGGACACGACGAGGGCCGTCCCGGCGGGGGGCGGCCCTCACCTCTGCAGTGCCGCCCAGTCCCGGTACAGGGCGAACGCCGAGGCCGTGCCGTCGGGGAGACAGCCGGGGAGCAGGTGGACGAGTAGATCGTCCGGGCCCAGTTCCAGCCAGGTGCGGACCCCGTCGCGGTGCAGCGCCCCGGCCGTGTCCGCGAACCGCAGCGGTGCGCGCCGTACCCAGAACTCCGGCTCGGCGGTCTCCGCGCCCACCGGGCGGGCGGTGACGTCGCAGACGAGCGGAAGGCGCGGGGCGCGTGGGCGCAGGGTGGCGAGCGTACGGCCGTACGCGCCGAGGATCCCGTCCATGCCGGGGCCCGGTGCCGGGTCGGGCAGTGCGTCCAGGAGCCGGGCCAGGGTGCCGACGGCGTGGCAGGCGTCCGCCAGGGAGAAGACGCCCGCGGCGTACGCGGCGGCCATCCGCCCGGCCGCCTGCCCGTAGACCACGTCCGGCACGACACCCCAGCTGCGCAGCAGCCGGTACTGCGCCGCCTGGAGCGCGAAGAGCGCCGGACCGGCGTACGACACCCGGTCCAGCAGGGCCGCGGTACGGGTGCCGTCGGCCGCGAACATCACGCAGGACAGCGGGAGTTGGAGATACGGGTCGAGGCGCGCGCAGATGTCGTCCAGTGCCGACGCGAACACCGGGAACTCCGCCCGGAGTTCGGCGCCGGTTCCGGGCCGTGGCGAGGCACCGGCCGAGAACAGGAATGCGGTACGTCCCGTGCGGCCGTCAAGGGGCATGCCCCCATTGAGGCACGGTCGGAGCGGGTGCACACCCCAGGCAAAGTCCCGCACCCTGTAAAAAAATTGTCATCATGAAATGGCCATTTTCGGTCACGTACCGATCCGCCGGAAAGATCCACGATCATCGCCGTGGTCCGTCCTGCTACCGATCGGTCACGCGTAGGGTCGGCCGTGAAGGCAATCGAAAGAAGGGGCCAGACCATGGCGCAGGAAGTCCGCGGCGTGATCGCACCGGGCAAGGACGAGCCCGTACGGATCGAGACGATCGTGGTACCGGACCCGGGGCCCGGCGAGGCCGTCGTACGCGTCCAGGCCTGCGGTGTCTGCCACACCGACCTGCACTACAAGCAGGGCGGCATCTCGGACGACTTCCCCTTCCTCCTCGGCCACGAGGCGGCCGGCGTGGTGGAGTCCGTCGGCGAGGGCGTCACCGACGTGGCACCGGGTGACTTCGTGATCCTCAACTGGCGTGCGGTGTGCGGAAACTGCCGGGCCTGTCTGCGCGGGCGGCCCTGGTACTGCTTCAACACCCACAACGCGAAGCAGAAGATGACCCTCGCCTCGACCGGGCAGGAACTCTCCCCGGCCCTCGGCATCGGCGCCTTCGCCGAGAAGACGCTCGTCGCCGCCGGCCAGTGCACCAAGGTCGACCCGGCCGTCTCCCCGGCGGTCGCCGGCCTGCTGGGCTGCGGTGTCATGGCCGGCATCGGCGCGGCGATCAACACCGGAGGTGTCGGCCGGGGTGACTCCGTCGCCGTCATCGGCTGCGGCGGTGTCGGTGACGCGGCGGTGGCCGGTTCCCGGCTGGCCGGCGCGGCGAAGATCATCGCCGTGGACATCGACGACCGCAAGCTGGACAAGGCCCGCACCCTGGGCGCCACCCACACCGTCAACTCCAGGGAGACCGACGCCGTCGAGGCGATCCGCGAGCTGACCGGCGGCTTCGGCGCCGACGTCGTCATCGAGGCCGTCGGCCGCCCGGAGACGTACCAGCAGGCCTTCTACGCCCGCGACCTCGCCGGCACCGTCGTCCTCGTCGGCGTCCCCACCCCCGAGATGAAGCTCGAACTGCCCCTGCTGGACGTCTTCGGCCGCGGCGGCGCCCTGAAGTCGAGCTGGTACGGCGACTGCCTGCCCTCCCGGGACTTCCCCATGCTGATCGACCTGCACCTGCAAGGCCGCCTCCCGCTCGACGCGTTCGTCACCGAGACCATCCAACTCGACGAGGTGGAGAAGGCGTTCGAGCGGATGCACCACGGCGACGTGCTGCGCTCGGTGGTGGTGCTGTGATGACCGCCCGCATCGAACGCCTCGTCACCTCCGGCCAGTTCACCCTCGACGGCGGCACCTGGGACGTCGACAACAACGTCTGGATCGTCGGCGACGACCACGAGGCCGTCGTCATCGACGCCGCCCACGACGCAGAGGCCATCGCCCGCGCCGTCGGCGACCGCCGCCTCACCGCGATCGTGTGCACCCACGCCCACAACGACCACATCGACGCGGCCCCCGCCCTCGCCGACCTCACCGGCGCCCACATCTGGCTCCACCCCGACGACCTGCCGCTGTGGAAGCAGACCCACCCGCACCGCGACCCCGACCGGCATCTCCTCGACGGCCAGGTCATCGAGGCCGCCGGCGCCGACCTGACCGTGCTCCACACCCCGGGCCACGCCCCCGGCGCCGTCTGCCTCCACGACCCCGGGCTCGGCGTCGTCTTCACCGGCGACACCCTCTTCCAGGGCGGCCCCGGTGCCACCGGCCGCTCCTACTCCCACTTCCCGACGATCATCGACTCCATCCGCGACAAGCTCCTCACCCTGCCCCCGGAGACCAAGGTCCTCACCGGGCACGGCGATGCCACGACCATCGGCGCCGAGGCACCCCACCTGGAGGAGTGGATCAAACGCGGGCACTGAAACCCGGTACACCCGAGCCCGGGTACGTCCGTACGATCACGGTCATGACCACGAACACGCTCGAGACCCTGCACGGCACACGCGTCCTGCGCTGCGCACCCGACGGCCCGCTCCTGGACGGCGAGCGCGCGGCGCTGGACCTGATCGGTGACGCCTTCGGCCAGGAGGCGGAGCTGGTCGCGGTCCCGGTCGAGCGGCTCGCGGACGAGTTCTTCCGGCTGCGCTCCGGGGTTGCCGGTGACGTCGTGCAGAAGTTCGTGAACTACCGGCTGCGGCTCGCCGTCCTCGGCGACATCTCGGCCCACGTCGAGGCGAGCGACGCTCTGCGGGACTTCGTGTACGAGTCCAACCAGGGCGGCCAGCTCTGGTTCGTCGCGGACGCCGCGGAGCTGGACGAGCGACTCCGTACCTAATACCGACAGAGGATGTCCGGCTTTCCCGTGACAGTGGTCGACGACAGCACGTCGTACCGCAGTCGTACCGCACAGGAGGCCGGACATGTCAGGACCGCTGCAGGGCAAGGTGGCGCTGGTCGCCGGGGCGACCCGGGGCGCCGGACGCGGCATCGCCGTGGAACTCGGCGCGGCCGGCGCCACCGTCTACGTCACCGGCCGCAGCACCCGCGCCCGGCGCTCGGAGTACGACCGCCCCGAGACGATCGAGGACACCGCCGACCTCGTCACGGCGGCGGGCGGACAGGGCATCGCCGTACCCGTCGACCACCTCGACCACGCGGCCGTAGGGGCCCTGGTGGAGCGGATCGCGGACGAACAGGACCGCCTCGACGTCCTCGTCAACGACATCTGGGGTGGCGAGAAACTCTTCGAGTGGGACACCCCGGTCTGGGAGCACGACCTCGACAACGGGCTGCGGCTCCTCCGGCTGGCGGTCGAGACACACGCCGTGACCAGCCACTACGCGCTGCCGCTCATGCTGCGCCGGCCCGGCGGGCTGGTCGTGGAGGTCACCGACGGCACCGCTGACTACAACCGTGACACCTACCGCGTGAACCTCTTCTACGACCTCGCCAAGGCCTCCGTCCTGCGCATGGCCTTCGCCCTCGGCCACGAGCTGGGCTCGCGCGGTGCCACCGCCGTGGCGCTCACCCCGGGCTGGGTGCGCTCGGAGCTGATGCTCGACCTGTTCGGCGTGCGTGAGGACAACTGGCGCGACGCCCTCGCGAAGGAACCGCACTTCGCCATCTCCGAGACCCCGCGCTTCGCCGGCCGCGCCGTGGCCGCCCTGGCCGCCGATCCCGACGTGGCCCGCTTCAACGGACAGTCGCTGTCCAGCGGGGGACTCGCGAAGGAGTACGGCTTCACCGACCTCGACGACAGCCGCCCTGACGCCTGGCGCTATCTGGTCGAGGTGCAGGACGCGGGCAGGCCGGCGGACGTCACCGGCTACCGGTGAACCGATGCGGCCGCACCTGGTGAAACGGCGGCACCCGGGCCGTGCCGTCGGCCCATGACCGATCACACCCGCTTCGCCGGACACGCAGTACTCGTCACGGGCGCGGGCCGCGGTATCGGCGCGGCCGTCGCCCGGCGGCTCGCCGAGGAGGGCGGCCGCGTCCTGGTGAGCGACCGGGACCTGCCCGAGGCCGAGCGGACCGCCTCCGGGCTGCGTCAACTGGGGCTCACCGCCGAGGCGTTGGCCTGTGACGTAGCCGACCGCACGTCCGTGGAGGCGGCCGTCGCGCACACCGTCGCCGCGTTCGGCCCGCTCGACGTGCTCGTCAATTGCGCGGCCCACTGCACCCCGGACGTCCCGCTGTTCGAGGACGACCCCGACGAGGCGTGGGCGCGCGACCTCGACATCACCCTCACCGGCGTGCACCGCTGCTGCCGGGCCGCGCTGCCGCACCTCGTCGCCTCCGGACGTGGGGCGATCGTCAGCATCGGCTCGGTCAACGGCCTGCAGGACTGCGGCAACCACGCCTACAGCGCCGCCAAGGCCGGCCTCGCCTCGCTCACCCGGACCCTCGCCGGGCACGCGGCGGCCCGGGGCTGCCGGGTGAACCTGGTGGTGCCGGGCACGGTCCGCACCTCGGCGTGGGAGGGGCGCGACGACGACCTCGACGCCCTCCGGCCGCTGTACCCGCTGGGCCGGGTCGGCGAGCCCGAGGACATCGCCGCCGCGGTCGCCTTCCTCGCGTCCCGCGACGCCGCCTGGATCACCGGGACCACGCTGGTGGTCGACGGGGGGCTCACCGCGGTGAACACCGGCTTCCACACCGCCGTACGACACCCCTGACGAAGGTCACTCCGAGGCTTTGGCCAGCGCCGCCAGCACGCGCTCGGTGTCGGCCTCGGTGGTGCGCCAGTTGCTGAACGCGGCCCGCAGCCCGGGCACTTCGCCGTACACGGTCGGCGTCACATACGCCTCCCCGGACGCCTCGACCGCCCGGGCCAGCGCGGCGACCCGCTCCTGCGTGGGGTTCTCGGCGAGGGTGAAGCAGACGACGTTGAGCCGGACCGGAGCGAGCAGACGCAGTCCCGGCAGCGCCTCGACGCCCGCGCCGAGCCGGCGGGCCAGGGCCACGTTCCGCTCCACGATCTCCCGGTGCCCGGCGCGCCCGTAGGCCACCAGTGAGAACCACGAGGGCAGCGCGCGCAGCCGCCGGGAGTTCTCGGGGGTCAGATGCAGGAAGTCGGGCTCGCCGACCGGCAGGCCGAGATACGGCGACGCGTTGTGGAACACCTTCACCTGAAGGTCGCGGCGCCGGGTGAACTGTACGGCGGCGTCGTAGGGGACGTTGAGCCACTTGTGCAGGTCCACGCAGACCGAGTCGGCCGCGTCGAGGCCGTCGACCAGGGCGGCACGGTCGGGGGAGAGCGCGGCGAAGCCGCCGAACGCGGCGTCCACGTGCAGCCAGAAGTCGTACCGCTCCTTCAGCGCGGCGATCGCGCGCAGATCGTCGAAGTCGACCGTGTTCACCGTGCCCGCGTTGGCGACGACGATCGCCGGCCGGCCGCCCAGTTCGGCGAGCGCCGCCTCCAGCGCGGCCACGTCGACCGCCTCCCGGTTGCCGGGCAGCAGGGGGACGTGCCGCAGCCGGTCCCGGCCGATGCCCAGCACCGACATCGCCTTCGTGATGCTGGAGTGAGGGCTGCCGGAGAGCACGTCGACCGGGCCCAGCGCGGCCGCCCCCGCCCGGGAGACGTCCACGCCCAGCCGCTCGCCGAGCCACTCCCGGCCGATCGCCAGCCCGACCGTGTTGGAGGCGGTCGCCCCCGTCACGAACGCCCCGCTGTGTGCCTCGCCCAGCCCGAACAGCTCACGCAGCCAGGCCACGGTCTCCCGCTCCAGCTCCTGGGCCCAGGAACCGCCGGCCCCGGACAGGTTCTGGTCGTAGGCGGACGTCAGCCAGTCCCCGGCGACCGAGGCGGGCGTCGCGCCCCCGGTGACGAACCCCAGATACCGGGGCCCGGCCGACCCCGAGAACCCGGGCGCCCACCGCTCGGCGAAGCGCGCGAGAGACGCGTCCGCACCCGCGCCGTCCTCCGGGAGGAGAGCGGGTGCGGGCGCCGGCCCGGCCGCGGCGACCGGCCGCTCGCCGAGCCCGGTCACTTCACGGGCGGCCACGTCGCGGGCGGACTGCAGGATTTCGGGGAGCCGGGAGAGATCGCCGGCGAGGGTGGGGTGCATGTGCCGCAGCGTAGATCGCCGGGGGAGCCGTGGGCCCGGTCCAATTCGGAGAAAGTGGATCGCGGACCAGTGTCGAGGTGCGGCGACAAAGTTCACCGTTTCGTCACGGACTGACCGGAACCACAACCCTCTTGCCCCCGCACAGGTCTAGTAGTCCGACATCGGGGGAAGCGCCTACGAAGCACCCGGGGCAGGCCCCGGGTGCCCTGGGGAGAACAAGGGGAAATGGGGAGACATATGGGGGACATCCGCAGACGGGGCGTTGTCGCGCTGGGCGTCACGGGACTGGTGGCGCCGCTCGCGCTCGCCCTCACCGCCGCGCCGGCCCAGGCGGCCTCGAGCTGCACCTCGCAGACCGGGCCGTATCAGAAGCAGGTGGAGAAGTTCCTCGGCCGGCCCGTCGACGGCAAGCAGTCCGCCGCCGACTGCAGGGCCATCCAGGCCTTCCAGAACAGGCACGGGATCACGCCCGCCATCGGCTACGCCGGATCCGTCACCTGGGGCGTGATGGACCTGATGAACAAGCAGAAGGCCGTGGGGAACAACCCCGAGAAGGACGGCGCGTGCCCGGTGAACAAGGGCCGCATCGCCTGCGTGAACCTCACGCTCCAGCTCAGCTGGATCCAGGACGGCAAGAAGCTCGTCTACGGACCGGTGCCCGTCCGCACCGGCCGCAAGGGCTACGTCACCCGCACCGGCCTGAAGAAGATCTACTGGCGGGACCTCCACCACGTCTCGACCGTCTACAACGTGCCGATGCCGTACAGCCAGTTCTTCGACGGCGGCCAGGCCTTCCACTCGGTCAACCTGAGCATGTGGAACCCGCCGGGCTCGCACGGCTGCGTCAACATGACGACCAAGGACGCCAAGGCCTACTGGTCGCTGCTGAGGACGGGCGACGACGTCTTCGTCTACGGCCGCAAGCCCGGCACCTGATTCCTCACCCCTCGGGCGCGTCCCCGAAGTCGGGGATCGCCAGCCGTACCCCGCCCTGCCGGGCCGACTCGTGCGCGATGATGCCCGGCAGGGTGTAGCGGGCCGCCGTCCACGCGTTCACCGACGGCAGCGAACGGGTGGTGACGGCGGTGACGAAGTCGTCCACGAGGAAGTGGTGGCTTCCCTCGTGCCCGTTGTGGAGGTGGTCGAACTCCCTTGGCAGCCTTGACCGGTCGTGCACCGGCGCCGAACCGGAGGTAAAGGCGGCCCGCAGCTCCGGCGCGACATGGGCCAGCGAGGGATCGTCGGGCGACAGCGTCGCCTTGGGCTCCAGCAGTTCGCTGATGTCCTTCACCCCGTTCTTGTCCTGCCACAGCGCCACCGTGGCCAGCTGCTCCATGCTGGCCTCGGTGCCGAAGAACCGGAACCGGGACTCGCGGATGTGCGAGGGATAGCCGACCCGCCGGAACTCGTTCGTACGGAACGATCCGCCGCCCGCCACCTCGAACAGAGCGGTCGCGTTGGACACGTCGTTGTCGAACTGGCTGACCGAACGGTCGAAAACGCCGTCACCGCGATCGTCTCGTACCCCGATCGCCGACACGCTCACCGCGTGCGTCCGCCAGGCCCCGAGCACCCCGCCCACCGAGTGCGTCGGGTACAGCAGCGGCGGATAGCTGGCGGTCGTCCTCCAGTTCTCGCCGCCGCTGTAGCGGTAGGCGTCGTAGAAGCCGAGGTCCATGTCGTGGACGTAGTCGCCCTCGGCGTAGAAGAGCCGGCCGAAGGCTCCCTGGGCGATCTGGTTGCGGGCGTGCACGGTCGCCGGGTTGTACTGGCTGGTCTCGCCCATCATGTACGTCAGCCCCGTCGCCCGGACCGCGTCGATGATCGCGGCGATCTCCTCCGTGGTGACCGCCATGGGGACCGCGGAGTACACGTGCTTTCCGGCGCCGAGCCCTTGCAGGACCAGCGGGCCGTGCGTCCAGCGCTGGGTGAAGACCGCGACCGCGTCGACGGCGGGCGACTCCAGCATGGCCTCGTACGACGGGAAGGTGCCGGCGAGACCCTGTGCGGCGGCGAGCCGCTCGGCCCGATCGGGCAGCAGGTCGGTGACATACACGTCACGGACGCCGGGGTGGGCCTGGAACAGGGCGGCGAACTGACCGGAGAACTGTCCGGCGCCGACGATGCCGAGAGAGAAAGTCATGCTGTTTACTTTTGATCCGGAAGAATCAAACCGTCAAGGGGCGGGTGGAGGCTTCTGTGGCATGCTCTGTACGCAATAAGGTGACCTGGTTACTTGTGAGGCGGAAGAAATGACCAGCTGGCTGCCGCTGAGCCCGGCGGAGCGCTCCGTGGCGATCGAGGTGCTCGTGCACGGTCCGCTGTCGCGCACGGAGCTGGCCCGGCGGCTGGGGTTGTCCCAGGGCAGTCTCACCCGCCTGACCAAGCCCCTCCTCGAGTCCGGACTGCTGGTGGAGGCCGCCGGGGCGGGCGGCGGGGCGGAGACCCGTCAGGGGCGGCCGTCCCAGCCGCTCGGGGTCGTGGCCGACTCCTGCTCCTTCCTCGGCTTCAAGATCACCGGCGACATGGTCTACGGCGTGGTCACCACCCTGCGCAGCGAGGTCACCGCCCGCCTCGACCGGCCGCTGACCACGCACGACCCGGCCGCCGTCGCCGGCATGGTCGCGGACCTGGCCGCCGAACTCGCCGAGGGGCGCCCCGCCCCGGCCGGTATCGGCATCGGCGTGGGCGGCCTGGTGCGCGAGCGCGCGGTGGTCGAGGAGTCGCCGTTCCTCGGCTGGCGGGACGTGCCGCTCGCCGCGCTGGTCCAGGAGCGCACCGGGCTGCCGGTCGTCGTGGAGAGCGACGTCGCCGCCCTGGCCGAGGCCGAGAGCTGGTTCGGCGCGGGCCGCGGCCTCGACCGCTTCGCCGTCCTGACCATCGGCGCCGGCATCGGCTACGGGCTGGTGCTCGGCGGCCGGCGCGTGCCGTTCGCGGAGGAGGGCCGCGGCCCCGGCCGGCACTGGATCATCGACCCGTACGGCCCGCTCACCCCGGACGGCGCCCGTGGCAGCGCTGTGTCCCTGCTCACCATCCCCAGCATCGAGTACCAGATCCGCGCCGCGACCGGCCGCGACACCGGGTACGAGGAGATCCTCGCCGGTGCCGCCGCGGGCGAGCCCCTGGCCTCCCGGGTCGTCGACGAGGCCGCCCGCGCGCTCGGCACCCTGGTCGCCCAGATCGCCAACTTCGCCCTGCCGCAGAAGATCCTGCTCGCCGGCGAGGGCGTCGGACTGATGGATGTGGCCGGGACCACGGTCCATGACACCATCCACGCCCACCGGCATCCGCTCGCCGCTGTCGTGGACCTGGAGACGAAGGTCTCCGACTTCCACGACTGGGCGCGCGGCGCCGCCGTACTGGCGATCCAGGTGCTCGTGCTGGGTGAGGGGAGAGTGTGAACTCCCGTACGCGCATTGACAGATCGACGTGATGAGTAACACGGTCCGAAATGTCCGCATCGAGTGTACTTACTCACAGCGCCTTCACGTCGACCGGCATATGCTTCACAGCATGTCCACCACTGTTGAAGCCGCCCCCGAGCGATCGGCCGCGGAGGTCAACGAGGAGATCAGGGCCCTGTGGCGCCGGTCGGGCGGGACACTGACCACCGAGCAGCGCGCGCAGTACCAGCGCCTCGTGATGGAGTGGGCCGCCGCGGCCCCGCGCTCGCAGCGAGCGGCCTGACCGGCCTCGCGCGGACCGCGCCGTATCCTCCGGGGCACCCGTGACCGCACGGGTGCCCTTCTCGTGCCGCCGTACCGGCCTCTCGTCAGCCCCAGGTCGCCGAGTAGTACCGCTGATAGGCCTTGCGGTCCTGCTCGGCCCGGATGTACCGGGTGGCGACGAGCGCGATCAGACTGCCCGCGATGACCAGCAGCCCCGGCCCGATGTTCCGGGTGTCCGTCAGCCGGGCCAGCAGCGTCTCGCTCTGGCCGCCCGACACCGGCGCCGCCGCACCCGGCGATACCGCGTTCGGCGCGATCGCGGCCTGCGTGGCCGCGGGGGAGGGGGCGGTGCTCTGCGCGGTGCCGCCGGCGTTCTGGGCACCGTTCCGGGCGGCGCTCTGGGCCGACACGATGAGCTTGACGTTCAGTGCCGTCATCGCCTTCGTGATCGGCTGGAAGAACGTCGTCCCGCCCGCCGTGCAGTCCCCACTGCCGCCCGAGGTGACACCGAGCGCGATGCCGTCGGAGAACAGCGGGCCGCCGCTGTCGCCCGGCTCGGCGCACACCGTGGTCTGGATGAGCCCGGTGACCGTGCCCTCGGGGTAGTTGACGGTCGCGTTCAGCGCGGTGACCGTGCCGTCGTGCAGACCACTGGTGCTGCCGCTGCGGAACACCCGCTGCCCCACCGCCGCATCGGCCGCCCCCGTGATCCGCACCCCGTTGCCACCGCCGATCGCGACGACGTCGGCGCCGTCACCGGCCTTGCCCGAGGCGTACTTCACGAGCGAGAAGTCGTTGCCGGGGAAGGTGCTGCTCACTGTCTGCCCCAGCTGCTGGTTGCCCTGGTTGTTCGCGAACCAGGTGGAGCCGGCCGGACCGCAGTGCCCGGCGGTGAGGATGAAGTCGCTCTGCCCGTCGGTCACGTTGTACCCCGCCGAGCAGCGGCCGCCCGTCGACAGGATCGGCTGGGCGCCGTTCAGCCGTGTGGTGAAGGTGCCCTTCGTCCGTTCCATCTGCACGAAGTCACCTGTTTTCGCGGCGAGTTGGCTCATCCGGGACCAGTCGCTCCTGGACACCGTGCTGTCCGCGCTCACCACGACCCGGTTGGTCCGGTAGTCCACCGCCCACGCGGTGCCCGCCACCCGGGGTGCCGAACGCAGCGTGGCGGTGGCCGACTTGAGCTCGTCCATGCTGTGCGCGACGACCTTCGCCTCGGCCCCCGCGCCGCGCACCGCCCGCGCCGCCGCGTCGTCGGTCACCGCCACCACCGGCCGCCCGTCGGCCCCGATCCAACTGCCCGCCGTACGGGCCGTGCCGAGCCGCGCCACCAGCGCGGCGCCGGTGTCCCCGGCGCCCGTGGGGGCGGCCAGCGCTCTCACGGCGGCCGGCGGTGTCTCGCTCGCCATGGCCGCCTGGGTGACCATCGCGCCCCCCAGGAGGAGTCCGCCGACCGCCGCCAGACGTGTCACTCGCCGGACGATGCGTCGTCGTGCGTGCCGCATGCATGGCTCCCGAAGCCGAACCCGAACGCGCGCCGCCCCTACCGGCAGCGCGAGACCCCCAGCTCGTCGAGGGCCCGCACTTCCATACGGAGGCCACCGCCCTGGCGTTCAGCGGAGTCGGTGCCTCTCGGCGCGCGCCGAGCGACGGCGGCCTCCCCGGCGTGCGGTGAGTGACGGTGATCCGGCCGGCGGGGCAATCTGTCGGTAGGCATCCTCGCCGGGGCGCTCCGCCGCTACGGCGTCCGCGCCTGGATGCGCGGCGGCCACGGCATCCCGGCCCGGACATGCGGTCGCCATGGCGCTCCGGCGCCCGGCGGGGGGATGCGCGGCTGGGGCATCCGTGCCGGGGCGATCTGCCGCCATGGCGTCCCGCCTGGATGCGTGGCGGCCGTGGCATCCCCGCCCGCACGTGCGGTCGCCATGGCGCTCCGGTACGGGCTCAGCTCTTGCGGGCCACCCCGCCGTACATGGCGACCTCCTCCGGTTCGGCGCCGTGGGTGTGCTCCGGGCGCCAGCGGGAGCAGGACACCACGCCCGGCTCCAGCAGGTCGAGGCCGTCGAAGAGGCGGGCCACGTCCTCAGGTCGCCGCTGGGTCAGCTTCGGGGTGCCGTTCTCGTTCCAGAACTTCACCGCCTCGTCCACGTCCGGCATCGACGGGCTGGTGATGGTGTGCGACAGCACCAGATGACTGCCCGCCGGCAGTCGGTCGGTCAACCGCCGTACCAGACCGTACGGGTCCTCGTCGTCGCCGATGAAGATGACCACGCCGAGCAGCATCAGCGCCACCGGCTCGCTGAAGTCCAGTGTCCTCGAAGCATGTTCGAGGATCGCGTCGACATTGCGCAGGTCCTCGTCGAGGTAGTCGGTACGGCCCTCGGGCGTGCTCGTCAGCAGGGCGCGCGCGTGCGCGAGGACCAGCGGGTCGTTGTCGACATACACGATCCGGGACTCCGGCGCGATGCGCTGGGCGACCTCGTGCGTGTTGTCGGCGGTGGGCAGCCCGGTGCCGATGTCCAGGAACTGGCGGATGCCCTCCTCGGCGACCAGGTGGCGCACGGCACGGCCGAGGAAGAGCCGGTCGGCACGCGCGTACTCCCCGATGCCCGGGTGCAGTTGGCGTATCTGGTCGCCGGCCGCGCGGTCGACCTCGTAGTTGTCCTTGCCGCCGAGCCAGTAGTTCCAGATCCGGGCGGTGTGCGGCTGGCTGGTGTTGATACGGCTGCGCAGCGACACGGCCACGTCGTTGGTGGCTGCCGGGTTGTCGGTCACGTGGGTCAGCTCCTGGATGCCTGGGAAAAGCCGGACGAGATGCCTGGGAAAGGGCGGACGAGCGGCGCGTTCACACCGTTCAAGACGCAATCTAGACGCCCGAGTTGATCATTGCCGGGCATCCCCGGTTTTCGGTCGTTCCCTCTCCCACCCCGGCCGCCTATCGTGAGCCCCATGACCGGCATCCCGCACGACACCCCCGGCGCGCCGGACCCGCTGGGCGCCCTCGGCCTGGAGCGGCTGCGCCGCCGTACGAGCATGAAATGGCGCACGTACCCCGAGGACGTGCTGCCGCTGTGGGTGGCCGAGATGGACGTGTCCCTCGCCGAACCGGTGGTCCGCGCGGTCACCGACGCGCTCGCCCTCGGCGACACCGGGTACCCCGCCGGCACCGCCTACGCCGAGGCGCTGGCCGCGTTCGCCGCCGACCGCTGGGGCTGGGACGGGATCGCGATCGAGCGCACCGCGATCGTTCCGGACGTGATGCTCGGTGTGGTCGAGATGATCAAACTGGTCACCGGGCCCGGCGATCCGGTGATCGTCAACCCGCCGGTGTACCCGCCGTTCTTCCAGTTCATCGGCCACATGGACCGAAAGGTGGTCGAAGCGCCGCTCGGCCCCGGTCTGCGCCTCGATCCGGCCGCCCTGGAGGAGACCTTCCGGGAGGCCACCGCCGGCGCCGGCCGCGCCGCCTTTCTGCTGTGCAGCCCGCACAACCCCACCGGCACCGTCCACACCGCGGACGAACTGGCCGCCGTCGCCGCCCTCGCCGAGCGGTACGGCGTCCGGGTCGTCGCGGACGAGATCCACGCCCCGCTCGTCGCCCCCGGCGTGCCCTTCGTGCCGTATCTGAGCGTGGCCGGCGCCGAACGCGGTCTGTCCCTGATGTCCGCCTCCAAGGGCTGGAACCTGGCCGGCCTCAAGGCCGCCCTCGCCCTCGCCGGGCCGAAGGCCGCCGCCGACCTCGACCAACTGCCCGAGGAGGTCAGCCACGGCCCCAGCCACGTCGGCGTGATCGCCCACACGGCCGCCCTGCGCGACGGCGGAAGCTGGCTGGACGCCCTGCTGACCGGCCTCGACGCCAACCGTCGGCTGCTCGACGCCCTGCTCGCCGAGCACCTGCCCGCGATCCGCCTCCACCCCGCCGAGGCCACCTATCTGGCCTGGCTCGACTGCCGCGACCTCGGCCTCGGCGACGACCCCGCGCACATTTTCCTCGACCGCGGCCGGGTCGCCGTCAACTCCGGGCTGCCCTTCGGCACCGGCGGCGTGGGGCACGTACGGCTGAACCTGGCGACCTCGCCCGAGATCGTCACCGAGGGCGTACGGCGGATGGCGGCGGCCCTGCCCGCAGCGGGTGGCTCCTAGACTGCCGGGCATGGACGACACGCGGCTGGACCGGCTCGGCTCCGGCAAGTATCTGCTGGTGACCAGCTATCGCAAGAACGGCACCCCGGTCGCCACCCCGGTGTGGGTGGTCCGGGACGCGGACACCCTCGGGGTCTGGACGGCCGCCGACAGTTTCAAGGTCAAGCGGATCCGGCGCCGGGCGGACGTCCTCGTCGGCCCCTGCGACCTGCGCGGCAACCCCACCGGCGACCAGCTGCCGGCCACCGCCCGGATCGCCGACGCGGCCACCACCGCCCGCTACCGGAACCTCGTCGCCCGCAAGTACGGCATCCTCGGCCGCCTCACCCTGCTCGGCAGCCGGCTGCGGCGCGGGCTGGACGGCACCGTCGGGATCCGGGTGACCCTCACGGACTGAGGGCCACCCGGAAGCGGTCTCCTACGACGCGTCGAGCACCGACCCGGTCAGCACCAGCCCGTCGGCCTTCGGCTCACCGGTGTTCATGTCGGCCTGCTGGAACCGTACCGACTCCGCCGGTTCCTTCACCTTGTCCTTGACCGTGGGCACGGTGATGTCCACGCTCGTCTTCCCCGCCGGGACGTCCACCCACAGATAGATCCCGGCCTTGGACAGCGGACGCTCCGGGTCGGGCTTCACGCCGGCGGTGTCCTGAAGCCAGCGCGCCGAGACGTCCTTCGTGGACAGCTCCGGCCCGGTCGCGGGCGGCACCACGGCGAACAGTGCGCTCATGTCCACGTCCACCGCCTCCGACAGGGACAGCCGCCACGCCAGGGACTGCCCCTCGGTCACCCGGTCGGCGACCGGCGTGACGGTCATTGTCGGCGCCGGATCGTCGTCGTGGACCGTGATCCCGCCCCGGTAGGAGCCGACGACCGCACCGTGGACCGCCTTGACCAGGACGTCGTGCGACACGTCCGGGCCGTAGCGGGTGTTGCCCTTCACCTCGACCGGTACGTCGATGTCGTGACCGCCCGGACGTACCGTCACCAGCCGGTCCGTCGCCTTCCCGGTGGCCGGGTCGACGACGTACACCCGCACCTGTCCGCTGCCGTGGCCGGTCACCCGGACCGGCACGTGATAGGTGCGCACACCCGAGTCGCCCTCGTCCACCGTCATCCGGCCGAGGTCCACGCGCGGCAGCGCGGCCGCCCGCACCGCCGGCGTCCCGGGCCGCCAGCCCCACGCGTCCATCAGCCAGGCCTGCCCGGAAGCCGAACGCGACGTCAGCTCAAGGGACGTGACCGAGCCGAGCGCGAACCCGCCACGCGTGGCCGCGGTCAGCGGCACCCGGAACTCGCGCGCCCAGTACGACGTGGTGCGCCCGCTGCCCGGCAGCCCGTCGGCCCGCACCCGACCCAGCTTCACCTTCCGGCCGGAGGTGTCGGTGAGGGACACATCCAGCAGGGTGCCCTTCGAGTTCGGCGGTACGAACAGCCGCAGCGCCAGCGCATCGGAGCCCTTCAGCGACACCGGGTGCTGCACGCTCACCCGCGCAGCCGCGCCGGCGCGGGTCCAGCGCAGCGCGATCGCCCGCCGGCCGGTCTCCCGGTCCGTCTCCCACTGCGCGAAGTGCGGTGACGCGCCCGTCACGCCCCGGCCCAGGCACGCCTGGTCCGGGCTGGGGTTCACCGCGTCGCACAGCCGGGCGCCGGTCACCGACACCCCGCCGTCCGGCAGGGACCCGGCACCCCGGCGCGCCCCCACCGCATGGCTGAGGACCCGCGCCGGGTCCGCCGACGGCGCCCGCTTCCCGGAACCGTCGAGCAGCGGCCGTACCCGGTCGTCACCGGCCAGGTACATCCGCGCGGCCGCCGCGACGTACGTCGAGCCCGCCCGGTACTGCTGGTCGGCGGTGAGCCGGGTCGCCGCGTGCTTGCCGCACACGGGGTCCGGGTGCTGCGGGTCGTCGGAGAAGTCGTCCTCCGACGGCGCCGCGGACCGGCCCGGCGTCCACTCGGAGTTGAAGAAGTTGTGGTCGGCGCCGATGACGTACACGGCGCTGTGCAGCGCGCTGCCGTCGCTGACCGCGCGGGTGCCGTCGACGTACACCTCGCCCTGCAGGTCGGAGACGTCACCGTCGCAGCCGGGCAGGATCGTCACCGACGGCACGTCGGGCACCGGGTTCTGACCGAAGACGGTGGGGCCGATCAGGACCGTGCCGCGGATGGTCCAGCGGACCGGGCCGTGGTAGCCGTCCTGGTCGGCGGGCGGCGGGTAAAGGCTGTCCAGGGCCGCCCGGTTGACGCCCTCGCCGCCCCGCGAGTGCCCGACGAGCAGTACCTTGGACAGGTCGGCGCGCGGCGACCGGCGGACGACGGACGGCGCGGTCTCGGGGTGCGCGGCCCAGTCGGCCCACCGGGCCAGGTGCAGCCGGACCAGCGAGGAGCGGGCCTGGGCGCCGCCGTCCTCGGCCGCGGAGTCCTGGCCGTTGATGCCGTTGGCGGAGATCGAGACGGTCACATAGCCCTGCGAGGCCAGGAGTTGCTGGTCGCGCAGGTAACCCCGGTGACTCGGCACCGGCTTCCAGCCCGGCTTGCAGGGCCAGTCGCCGCTGATGTCCTTGCCCTGGTAGCAGGTGTAGTGGCGGCCGTGCAGGAACAGCGCGAGCGGCCGCTTGCCGGAGGCGCCGACCGGGGCGACGACCACCCCGCGCATCTCCACCGGCGCCGAAAAGCCGGGCAGCTTCACGGACGTGAGGCTGTACTCGCCCGTTCGCGTCCGGTACGAGCCGGGCTTGCCCGGGTCGACGGGGTTCGCGGGCAGCGGGGCGGGCGGCTTGACCGCGGACGTGGCCCCGGCGGCCTCGCGCGCGTCCAACCGCCGTCCACCGGACCAGACTTGCAGGCCGTGCAGATCGTCGGTGCGCTGTCCGTCGAGCGGCAGCCGGAAGGTGTGCCCGTCCCTGCCCGGCTGGGGAACTCCCAACAGGCGTCCGTCCGACCGGAACTCGACCCGGGCGTCGCCCATCGGCACCGGCCGGTCCGACCGCCACTCCAGCCGCGCATGCGACCGCCCGCCGGCGATCCGCCAGCCCGGCGGCAGCGTCCCGTCGTCCGACGCGGCCAACTGCCCCGTATGCGATGGTGGTTGGTCTTGTGCGACTGCCGCCCCTGGGGATGCCCCCGCCACCGCGAGCAACGCGGTGGCGGTCACCCATATGTGCCGGGCACGGACCACTGTTCCTCCTCGTACCCCCGACCTCGAGCGTCCCGGCCGTCCCGGGAGCCCCTCGCCCCCGGAGGACGGAAGGCGCAGTCTGTGGGTTGCCTGTGCGGGGAAAGTGATCGATCACGTGATCGAGATCAGGACAACGGAGGTCGACAGCCCTGGAGTTGACCGGCGGGCCGCCCGCCGTCGGCAGGCTCGGCTTCTACGGCGCCGCGGCGGGCGAACGCCGCGGCCTGCGCCGGGACTACGCCCGCGCCCACGGCGCGCCCGAGGCCGCGGGCGACCCCTTCGCGCTCGACCTCGCGGCCGACGACACCCTGCGCGCTCTCTACCTCGACGCCGAGTGCGACGACGGCTATCTGCGGGACCGCAACGTCTTCGACGGCCCCATCGGCATCGAGGACGACATGGCCGTCCTCGTCCGCTATGCACGCGGGGCCACGATGACCTCCATCTGACCGCCTACTCCCCGTGGGAGGGCTACCGGGTCATGGTCAACGGCAGCGCGGGCCGGCTGGAGCTGGAGCTGGAGCTGGAGGTCGAGGAGAGCCGCTGGCAGTGTGAGCGGTCCGCAGCGGGAGGTCGGCCGGCGGCTGCCACAGCGGGCGCAGGGTGAGCCGTACGCCGCCGGCGTGCCGGGCCGCGCTGTCCCCGTGCACCGCGCCGCTCCCGGCCACCGAACGCGACGGCGCGCTCGCCCTCGCCGTCGGCCTCGGCACCAACCGCGCGTTCGAGACCGGACGGCCCGTCAGCGTACGGGAGCTGGTGCCGGGGGTGTGGCCCCGGTGAGGTCGACGTCGCGTCTCCGCTTCGGGGCGCGCGTGGACGTGTCAGGTCCAGGCCCGGTACGGCTCGTCCACCAGCTGGAAGACGGGCTCGCTCCGCACCGGGTCCTTGGCGGTCGACAGCCGGACCCGGTCGCCGCTGTGGATGCCGATCGGCGGGCCCATGACCCGGCCCCGTACGACGAACCCCTCGGCCATCTCGATCAGCGACACATTGCGCGCGGCCGGCGTGTTGCGGTGCAGCACCGTGGAGTGCCGGACCGTCCCGACGCCCTCGCTGCGCTCCGTGCGCAGCTCGCTGCCCTGGCACACCGGACACAGCAGCCGGTGGTACATCGCGGTGCCGCACCAGGCGCAGCGCTGGAAGAGGATGGCGTCCTTGGAGTCCACGGAGACGGGATCGAGCAGACCCGCCGCGGCTCCGGCCGCCGGATGCGAGGCGTTTGCTGAGTGGTGGTACACGCTGGTCAACTCCCTGCGCTGGGCCGGAATCCCGCGTGTCCGGCGCACACCGGGCACACGTGTGCGCGGCTGCGGTGCCACCGTGCACACCGACAGGTTATGGCACTCAGTGTCACTCGTAAAGACACTCCGTACCCTGAATGTGTGCACGTGAGCCGGGTCAGGCCCGGCCGAGTTCCGCCTCCAGCTCCTGCACCACCCGCCACAGCGGGGTGTCCCGGCGGCAGGCCAGCACCACCACGTCGTCGGGATCCCCGGCCGGTCCGCCGAACGGCACCGGGCTGACGCGGGCGGGCGCGGTGGCCTCGGCGGGACGCCCGAACGCCTTCTGCACATACCCCAGCGCGTGGTCCACCGCCGCGCCCGCGTCGCCCTCGCCGTCCGAACGCAGCCACGCGCGCAGGCCGTTGTTGTGCGCGGCGACGACCGCGGCCGCGATCACGTCGGCTCGCAGCGTGCCGTCGGGCCGGCCGGCGAAGCGCCCGCGCAGATACTCGGCGAGTGCGCGCTCGTAGCGCCACACCACCGACAGCTCATAGGCGCGCAGGCCCGGCACCTGCTTGGTGAGGCGGTAGCGCTGCACGGAGAACGTCGGGTTCTCGGCGTACATCCGCAGCACCAGCCGGGCCGCGTCGCACACCCGCCGCACCGGTTCGTGCTCCGCTCCGCCCGCCGCGAGGAAATCGGTCATGTCGGCCAGGCAGCGCTCGTGGTCGGGGAAGACCACGTCCTCCTTGGAGGGGAAGTAGCGGAAGAACGAACGCCGGCCGACCCCGGCCAGGGCCACGATGTCGTCGACGGTGGTCTGCTCGTACCCGCGTTCCAGGAAGAGCCGGAAGGCCGCCGCGACCAGGGCCTCCCGCATCGGCGGCTTCGCGGTCGGCACCGCGCTGCTGGAGCTCATGAACGGGAACGTAGCACCCGGAGGCACCCTATGACACTCAGTGCAGGACGAACGGCCTCATGGGGGAACTGAGTGCTGTGAGGAGGTGTCGAAGGTGCCCTCGGCACCGCAGGAGCCCCCGCCGGACGCCCACCCCGGTCGGGGACACCGACCGACCCCATGCCCCCCCGCTCCCACAGCGAGCGGCCCCGCGCGACACGCCCCGCACCCTGCGACGTAACCTTTCTCCACCGTGCCGGGACCGGCCCGTGTCGGCAGGCACCGTCTGCTGCGGGCACCGGCCGTCCCCGTACCGGCCCGCCCGAGGAGATCCCGCATGCCCGCCGCCCGCCACCGACTGCTCTACGTCACCGACCTGGCGTACCAGGCCCGTGGGCGCCGCTACTGCGACGAGGACATCTTCCTCACCTCCCGGCTCCGCGCCCGCTTCGACCTCGCCCTGTGCCACCCGCTGGACGCGGCCGCGCTAATGGACGGCTTCGACGCCGTGGTCGTGCGCAACAGCGGGCCCGTCCTCGGCTACCAGAGCGCCTACGACGCCTTCCGTACGCAGGCACTCGCCACCGGCGCCCGGGTGTACAACCCGCTCACCGGCAGGGCGGACATGGCCGGCAAGCAGTACCTGCTCGATCTGAGCGCCGCCGGCTTTCCCGTCATACCGACCGTCGGCAGCGCCGCGGACCTGCACGGGCTGCCGGCCGCCGAGCGGTACGTGGTCAAGCCGAAGCTCGGCGCGGACTCCGCCGGCCTGCGCGTCGTGCCCGCCGGGCAGGTCGCCGGGGTCGTCGCGACGGCCGGCGGTGAGGTGCTGATCCAGCCCTGCGTCGACTTCGTCCACGAGGTGTCCTTCTACTTCGTCGACGACGACTTCCAGTACGCCCTGTACGCCCCCGACCCCGAGCGCCGCTGGGAGCTGCAGCCCTACGCGGCGACCGCCGGCGACCTGGAGTTCGCCCGGCGCTTCATCGACTGGAACGACCTCGGCCACGGCATCCAGCGCGTGGACGCCTGCCGCACCCGCGACGGCGGTCTGCTGCTGGTCGAACTGGAGGACCTCAACCCCTATCTGTCCCTGGAGGCGCTGCCGGAGGAGGCCAGGGACGCCTTCGTCGCCGCGTTCACGGCGTCCCTGAACCGGTTCGCGCAAGGCGCCCTCAACCCGGCCTGACCGTCACCAGGGTGAGGTGCGGTCAGGGCGGAGGCTTTGGTTGAGAGGTGAACGGCTCTCCCGTCCCGGCCGTATCAGTGCGCGGGGACCTCGCGCGTCCCGCCCGCCCGCCCGTCCGGGACGGGTCGGGACGGGGACGGAAGGAGAGCCTGGTGCCGACACCGCCTGATGCTGAACGGCCGCATGCCGGACCGGTCCTGGAACCCGTACGGGTGTTGCGGCCCCGCCGTCTGGACGCCCTCGCGGAGCTCATGCGCGAGATGGAGGCCGTCGTCCCGGCACAGGCAGCGCAGACCACCGAGGACGACACCCAGGAACTGCCGCCTGTGCCGCCGGCCCGCCCCACCCCCGGCATGCCGGGCCGGAAGCCGGGTGTGCGCCGGGCCGCCCTCGCCGGGGCCGTGGCGGTGGCCGCACTCGTCGGCTTCGGGTGCGCCCTGCTGCTGCCCGACGGCCAGGAGGCCGCCGCGACCGCGCGGCCGTCCACCCCCGTGACGACCGCACCGCCCGCCGCCACGCCGACGCCCACCCCCTCGGCCGCGGGCACCTCCGCCACCGACCCCGACGGCGCCGGCACCCTCCGCCAGGGCGACACCGGCCCCGAGGTCACCGAACTGCAGCAACGCCTGCTGCGCATCCCGGACGTCTACCGCGACGGCTCCACGAACGGCACCTACGACGCCACGCTCACCGCGGCCGTGGCCCGGTTCCAGCTCTGGTACGGCATCCGCGGCGACGAGACCGGCGTCTACGGCAACGACACGCGCCACGCGCTGGAGTCACGCACGACCCCGGGCGACGGTTCGTGAGAGCGGCTGACAGCCGGCGGAGGGTTCGCCGGGATCCCGGTCGTGGAAGTCAGCGCCCTCCGCCGCGGACCGCCAGGGCCTCGCTGACCGCGCGGACGCTGCGGGCGATGTGCTGCAGCTGGAGGACCTCGGCGGCGTACAGCTTGATCGTGTGCTCGATGACCGACTCGGGCAGTCCCAGCATCGGCAGTTCGGCGCGTGCGGTCTGCAGGGCGGTCCGGGCCACGCGGACCTCCTGCTGCACCTGGAGCTGGGCGTGCCGGGCCAGCAGGACCGGGTGGCGGATGAGCGCCGGATAGCTGGCGTAACGCGCGGGGATCAGCTCCCGCAGCCATTTGGCCGCCGAGCGCTCCCAGTCGTACGAGCCCGGCGTCTTGACCTGACAGGGCCAGTCGGGACTGATGCGCGTGCTGGTCAGGGGCATGATCATCGCTTCCGGTGTGCGGCGTCGTGAGGGTGGTCGACGAGAGCGGGGCGGCCCCGGTCTAGGGGATGGCCGGGGCCGCCACGGGCGCGTCGCGCAGACGGCGCGCCCCGGAACACCCCGGGCGCCGACGTGGGTAGGGAACGGCGGCTGGGGGTGTCCGTGCGGGGCCCCGGGCGCGGGGAACCGGCGCTGCGTGGCGAGGTGCGTGCGCATGGCTGGTCCGTCGGCTCTCTCGGGGCTGTGGTGCGAGCAGTATTTATATATGCCGTCCCGTTTGCAAGCCGTATGAAAACATTCATGCGTGCTTTGTGTCGGATGATCCCTGTCCGGGGTAGGGGGGACTGCAGGATCTTCACGGCTGCCCGGTGCGGACGCGGACCGTCGGCGCCGCAGGTTCTTCGGGAAGAGGTCAGTCCCTCAGGAAGAACTGGTGCTGCTCGGAGAGCTGTTCGTACTTCTCCAGGCGGGCCTGGGTGCGCTCCGGGTCGGCGTCGGTCATGGCCTGCAGCAGTGCGGCCGCCAGTACGCCGGGCGCGGCATAGGAGTCGAACACCATCCGCGACCCGGTGCCGGTGGCGAAGACGACGTCGGCCTCGTCGGCCACCGGCCCGAGCGCCAGGTCGGTGACGAGGGCGACCTTCAGACCGGCGCCGCGGGCGACCCGGACGGCCTGGAGGGTCTCCTGGGAGTGCCGGGGCATGGCGAAGGCGAGCACCCAGGTGCCGCCGGCCTCGCGGGACTGCAGCAGCGCGTCGTAGGCCACGCTGCCGCCCCGGGTGACCAGCCGTACGTCGGGGTGGATCCGGCGGGCCGCGTAGCCGAAGTACTCGGCCAGGGACACCGAGATGCGCAGGCCCAGCACGGTCAGCGGGGTCGAGCGGGACAGCGCGCGGCCGGTCTGGATGATGCGCTCGGGGTCGGCGAAGTCGCGCCGCAGGTTCTCCAGGTTCGCGATCTCGGCGTCGACGGCCGCCTGGAGCTCGTTGGCCCGGTTCTCCTCGCCGGGTCCGCCCGCGAGGGTGCTCAGCGCGATCGACTGGAGCGTCTCGCGCAGCGCGGGATAGCCGCTGAAGCCGACGGCGGCGGCGAAGCGGGTGACGGAGGGCTGGCTGACCCCGACCCGGTCGGCCAGCTCGGTGATCGACAGGAACGCGGCCTCGGTGATGTGCTCGATGAGGTACTGGGCGATGCGCCGCTGACCCGGCGACAGACGGGGGCCGTCGAACAGTTCCCTGAGCCGTGAGGTCGGGGCGGCCTCGGCCGCGGGCGCCGTCCTGCCCGAGGTGATCGCTGACGCCTGTGCGCGTGCCTGCTGCGGCGAGGGCACCCGGTCGCTTCCTTTGTCTGCCACGACCACTCAACATAGCTCACCGGCCGTTGTGACCAGCAGGTTGAGCGTACGTGCTCACCGGTGATAGAGGCTGATCGAATGGCCCACGTCGCCGATCGGACGACTGGAAGCGATCAGTTCGGCCAGCTTCCCGCGCGCCTTGGCGACCGCCGAGTCCGACACCACCAGCAGCCCGTGCACCCGGTCGGCCGGGACGGCGCGCGGATCGGCGGCGCGGATGCCGTAGTACGACGGCACACCGCTGCCCTTGTACACCAGCCACACCCGCGCACCCGGGCCCTCCTGCCGGAGCCGGTCGGCGAGCCGGCCCAGGTCCTGACCCCAGTCCACGTTGGAATCGTGCAGCAGCCGGTGGGTGTTCGCCGGCCCGCCAAACGCCTCGTTGGCGTACGGCAGGTAGTATGGGAACGTCCGCAGCGAACTCACCGCAGTCCAGAGCACCAGCGCGGCCGTCGCACCGGCCGCCCACCGCCGACCGGTGCGCGGCACACAGGCCGGTACACAGGCCGCCGCCACCGCGAGGAACACCGGCACGAACAGCGCGTACCTCGTCCCGAAGTCCCGCGCCCCCGTCATCGCCGCCGCCAGCAGTACCCCGGGCGGCAACAGCAGATACGGCGCCGCGGGCCGCAACCGCCGTACCGCGACGACCGCCACGGCACCGGCGGCGCCGAGCACCAGCAGGCCGAGCGGCGTCTTCACCAGAAGGGCGGCGGGCAGGTAGTACCAGCGCGAGCCGGTGTAGAGGTGCCCGAACAGATAGCCCTGCCACGGTTGGTCCTCGAACGCGAACTGCACGCGCATCCCGGCCCGGTACGCGGGCGGCAGCGGCAGCAGATCGACCAGCCGCCCGCGCAGCCCGTGCAGGGCCGGGACCGGTGCGGCGGGGGAGAACCGCAGCCGCGGATCGACCACCAGATACGAGGCCCACACGACGGCGACGGCCATCAGCGCCATCACAGCCACCCCGGCGAGCGCGGTCAGCACCCTGCGGCGCCGGTCGCTCCCCACGGACGCGACGGTCACCGACACCGCCGCCAGTCCCATCAGCACCGGTACCGCCGGCAGTACGCTCATCTTGGTGGCCACGGCCGCCCCCAGCGCCGCCCCGGCGAGCGGCAGATACAGCGTGGGGCGTCGGCGGGCCCGCCAGGTCAGCCAGGCGGAGGTCAGGACGAAGCCGGCCGCCGGCATGTCCAGTGTGGCCAGGGAACCGTGGGCGATCAGGTCGGGGGAGAAGGAGTACAGGGCGAGGGCCACCAGGCCGCCGACCGTGCCCGTGACCTCGCGGGCGAAGGCGAAGGCGACTAGGCCGAACAGCAGGGTCAGCGCGATGACCGGCAGCCGGGCCCACAGCATCAGGCGCCAGGGGTCGTTGCCGGACTCGTACAGCAGATGCCGGCCCACGTCCCCTTGTGTGCCGGGGTACGACGGGTCGTAGTGCGGGTCGGCCACCGCCACCCCGGCCGCGATCAGCAACTTGCCGAGCGGCGGGTGCTCGGGGTTGTAGCGGATCCGGTGCTCGTGCAGATAGTCGGTGGCCGTGGCGACGTACACCGGCTCGTCGATGGTCGGCGTCTGCCGCACGGCCGTCGTCACCATCGCCGCCGCCATCTGGGCCAGCAGCAACATCACCAGAAGCGGGACCAGCCGGCGCCGGCGCATCACGGAGCCGCCGAGGGCGGACTGCTCGGCGGGAGCCGTTCGGCTGAGGACCAGGTGCTGTTCGCGCGCCATCATCCGCCCCGCGGTGGCACCGGCCGTACGGCGGCGGGAGAGTGCGTGGCCCGGATCATGGCCCTACTGTCGCACCGCTCCCGCCGCCGGGGGCGTCACCGCTGCACGAGTCGTACCGACAGACCTTCTGCCGTGTACACGGGTACGGCCCGCAGCCGGTCGGAGTTCACCTCGATCCGGGCGAACCGGCCACGCAGCCGGGGAGCGTCGAGGACCGCCAGCGTGCTGCCCGCCGCCGGCGGCCGCTCGGTGTCGAGCCGCAGTGACAGCACCGCCGAACCGCCCAGCACCGCCAGGTGGCGGGCCGTCAGCGGCGCCTTGCGGCCCGCGCGCAGGGTGACATCCAGCGTGCCGGCGTCCTGGGCGTAGGCGCCGCGCACCCGCAGCCGTCCCTCGATCCGCAGCGTGCCGTCCGTGACCCGCACGTCCCCGTGGCCGAGCGCGTCCTTTCCGCCTGCGGCCAGCGTGCCCTGGGCCAGCACGGTCCCGCCCGTGTAGCGGTTGCGGCCGGTCAGCGTGAGCGTGCCGGTGCCGCGCTTGGTCAGACCGCCACGCCCGTCGATGTCGTTGCGCCAGGCGTCGGCCGCCGAGAAGCCGCCCGCCGCCGCGTCCAGCGTGACCGTGACGTCCGCGTCGAAGGCACCGTAACCATCCGCCGCGGCGAACAGGTTCAGCCGCCCCCACTGCTCGAAGCCGTCGAGCAGGACGTAGCCGGAGGGCAGCGCGGTGGTGCGCAGCACCTCACGGCGCTGGTCCGCGCTCAGATACGGCAGCCGGGTCTCCAGCAGCACCTCCGCGCCCTTCGGCACGGTCAGCGGCACATCGCGGCCCTGGCGGGTGAGGACGTACGTCAGCCGGGGCCGGACCGCTCGCGCGTTGGCGTCCCGGTCGGCGTACGGGTCGGTGCCGGTGTGCGCGTAGGCGTACAGGGTGTCGGCCGTGGTGCCGGTCTGCGCGGTGAAGTAGGCGAGGGCCTGGGCGCGGGCGGCGGCCTTCAGCTGGGCGTTGGCCGGGTCGGCGAGGGTGGCCGCGGCGAGGGCGGTGGCCATGGTCCGGCCGCCGATGACGTCGACGGGGTGGTGCATGCCCGCCACGATCCGGGTGTGGCCCAGCTCGAGCGCGCGGGTCACCAGCTCCTGGAAACGCTCCGGTACGGCGTACGCGTAGGCCAGCGCGGCGAGGTGGAAGGCGTTGGTGTGGCCGCTCGGGAAGCCGCCGTCGTCGGTCGGGGAGGTGCCGCGCTGGCGCAGCAGCTGCGGGGCGACGACCACGGGGGAGTCGTACACCGGGTACCCGAACGCGTCGGTCCTTCCGGTGTCGACGACCTCGCTGTCCTCGTTCAGCCGCCACGGACGCGGGTACAGGTAGGCGTACTTGGAGGGGTTGCCGGAGGCGTACGGGCCGCGCAGGGTGTCGACCAGTTCGGCGACCTTGCCGAGGGCGGAGTCGTGGGCGCCCGCGCCGAGCGCCGAGCCGGCCGGGGCGTTCGCGGGCACGGCGTCGCTGACGGTGGTCGCCGGGGTGCCGTCGGGGGCGCTGGTGATCGAGGTGACCGCCTTGGCGCCCGCCTTGTACAGGTCGCTCAGCGGGCCGAGGCCCGCGATCATCGCGTAACTCTGGTGCTGGCGGTCGTAGATGAAGGCTTCCCCGGCCTGGGCGTCGGTGCGCTCGGCCGTGGTCCGGGCGCAGTAGCACAGGTCCGCGCGGAGGATCTCGGGGCGCAGCGGGGCCCCCGTGTTCCAGGCGGAGCCGGTCTTCCACACCTGGGCGAAGCCGCCGAGGATCCGGACCACCGCGTTGGTCTCGGGCGTCAGGTTGGCGGCGACGTTGGTCTTGTAGTCGTCCACGAACGCGGCCGGCGCGCTCGCGGCCTTGGCGTCGGCCGCCGGCAGCCAGACGGCGACGGCCGGGGCGGCGAGCACGCCCGCCGACGCGGCCAGCGTGGTCGTGAGGAAACCGCGCCGGTTCAGCGCGGAGGAGGGGTGCCCGGCGGGTTGCGGCATGCCTGTGCCTCTCAGGGATGGGCCACGGGGAAAGCCCGGCGCAGTGTGCCGAGTTGTGTGATCCCGTGGAGAAGTAGGGAGAAGAAGTCGAACGGCTGCATATCTATGGCTGGGGTGTGACCCGCCGGGGAGACCCGGGTGATCTCCGGCTGTTCGGCAGGTGAACGCGGGGCGTTCGGCGCACAGAAACCAACAGGCGGGTCACCGGAGCCGACTTACAGAAGGGAGCGCGCGAGCGCCACCGCTCCCTCGACCGGCGCTACCCGCAGCGGCCGTGGCCGGGCCGACGGCAGATCCTCGGCGAGCGCGGCGGCGAAGGCGTCGTACAGCGGAGGCTGGGCGAGGATGGTGCTGCCCGCGACCACCACCTCGTCCGTCGCCGCGCCGCGCCGGGCCAACAGCGCGACGAGTGCGGCCAGCGAGCGGCCCCCGGCGGCTATGACCTCCTGGGCGAGCGCCGAGCCCGCCTCGGCGGCGGCGAAGACGGCCGGGGCGGCCCGGCCCCACGCGGCGGACGGATCGGGGACGTTCTCCAACGCCGCGCCCAGCGCGGGCACTTCGGGCACGCCGAACGCCTCGAGGAGCGCCACCGCCAGCGCGTCGGGTGCCTCGCCGCGATCGTGGGCGGCCCAGCAGGCGCGCACCGCCTCGCGGACCAGCCCGGCCGCGCCGCCCTCGTCACCGAGGACCGCGCCCCAGCCGCCGACCTGCACGGGAGTGCCGTCGGCGCGCCGGCCCACGGCCACCGAGCCGGTGCCGGCGACCAGGCCGGCGCCCTTGTCCAAGGCGGCGGCGGGGACGAGGAGTTCGGCGTCGCCCACGACCAGCGCGGGCACGTCGAAGTGGAGATGCAGGGCGGTGCGTATCTGGTCGCACTGGCGTGGGGTCTCGCAGGCGTGGCCGCCCACCGCGACCGCCGACGGGCGCAGGCCGGCCGGCAGGGCCTCGGCGATCAGCCGGGCCAGCCAGCCGGCGGCGGCCACCGGGTCGTACGGCCGCCAGCCGCCGCTCGTACGGACGTGGTCGGCGACCGGGGTGTCCCCGGCCAGGGCACGCAGGTGTGTCTTGGTGCCGCCCACGTCGATGCCGACCAGGACGGGCGTGGAGTCCTGCACGGGACCTCTTTCGTCGTGCGCGCAGCTCTTTTCACGCGCGCTGTGCTGCGACGGCGGGCGAACCGTGCCTGGAGGAAGCGGAGTCGAAGCGGTCGGGAAGCCCCGGGACGGGCTTCTGGCGGAGTACGGCAGGCGAGTACCGTTGAGTTCGTTAGGAAATTAACTAACGAAGTACAGTGCGTCAAGAGAGTGCGTCAAGAGTCCTCGCGACCTGTGGGAGAACCGTGGAACACGACGTGGTGGCGACGCCCCGGCTGACCGAGAGCGCGAGCGCGGTCTTCGCCGTGCTCGCCCAGGCGGGCAGCGCGACCCGGCCGCAACTGGCGAACCTGGCCGGGCTGTCCAAACCGACGGTGTCCGCCGCCGTCGCGGAGCTGGAGAGCGCCGGGCTCGCCGCCCATTCCGGTACGGCGTCCAGCGGTACGGGCCGTACCGCCGCCGTCTACCGGCTCGGGCCGGCCGCCGGCGCGGTCCTGGCCGTCGATCTCGGCCCGGACCTCACCCGGGTACGGGGCTGCGCCCTGGACGGCACGCTGCTCGCCGAGGCCACCGGCCCCCGGGCCGAGGCCGCGGACGCCGTCGGCGAGGCCCTCGACGCGCTGCCCGCCGCGGCCCCGCTGCGGGCCATCGTCGTCGCGATCGGCGACGTCACCGCACCGGCCACGGAGGGCGCCGGGGCGCGTCCGGCGACCGCCAAGGCGGGCCCGGTCTTCGACGCCGTGGCCGTCGCGCTGCCCCCGGGCGTCCCGGTCCACCTGGAGAACAACGTCAACTGCGCCGCCCTCGCCGAGCTGCACGAGGGCGCCGCCCGGGGCCGGGGCACCTTCGGCTATCTGCGGGTCGGCGTGGGCGTCGGCCTCGGCATCGTCGTCGGCGGGCAGGTGCTGCGCGGGGCGAACGGCGCCGCCGGTGAGCTGGCCCGGCTGCCCTATCCCTGGGACGAGGGCCGTGAGCCGCGTCTGGAGGCCCTGGAGCAGTCCATGGGCGCGCGCTCCCTGCTGCGCCGCGCCGCCGAGGCCTGGCGGGACGCGGACGGGCCGTGTCCCGAGACCACCGAGGACCTGTTCGCGCTGGCCGGCGAGGGGCGGAGCCCGGCCCGGGCCGTCGTCGCCCGGCACGCCGCCGACGTGGGCCGGCTGGCCGCCGCCGTGGCCGCCGTACTGGACCCGGGGCTGATCGTGCTCGGCGGCAGCACCGGCGCGTACCCGCAGCTCCTGCCCGGGGTGCGGGCCGAGCTGGGGCGGCTGAGCTGGCCCACCGAGGTGGTCAGCAGTACGGTCGGGGATCTCGGTACCGTCGTGGGCGCGGCCCGGCTCGCGGTGGCCCGAGGTGTCCGAACCGTGACCGAGCCCGCGCGATGGAGGCATTGACGGCTTCCGGCTCGTTCTGCCAATGTCCGGACAAGCGCTTTCTAAGCCGGTCGGGACACCGGCTTGGTGGCCTCCCGGCCGTACACGACATGAGCGGTGTACGGCGACCGCACGAGGGCGTGCCCGTGCGGAACCGGCCCCACCGGGGCTGGGGGAGCCCACCCGCCAGCAGGCGATGCGGCCGGGCGAGGCCGTGCCCCCGGAAAGCGAAATTTCCTGCAAAATGCACCCGTGCCGCCTCGGCTGGCGCCGTGCTCCGTCCAGTACGACGAAAAGGGATCGAAAATGACCAGTGTGGGTGTGCGGCGCTCCCGCCGACTCGGCCGTGGCGGCATACGCCGCGTGGTTCCTCTCGCTGCCGCTGCCGCGGCAGGTGCCCTTCTGCTCTCCGCCTGCGGGTCGGGATCCGGCTCGGGCGGGAACTCCAAGTCGCTGACGTTCTGGATCTCCACGGTCCCGGGGCAGGACGCGGGCTGGAAGAAGCTGGTCGCGCAGTACAAGAAGGAAGCCGGCGTCGACGTCAAGCTCGTCAACATCCCCTACGACGGCTACCCGACGAAGCTGCACAACGCCGCGCAGGCGAACGCTCTGCCCGACGTGGCGGACGTGCCCGCGCTGGACCCGATCTGGTCGAACAAGCTGATCGACCTCAGCTCCATCGCCAACAACAAGAGCAACAACATCAACGGCAACTTCCTCGCCAAGGACTCGTCCGGGAAGGTGCTTTCCATCCCCTCGGACGTCACCGCGTCCGGCCTGTACATCAACGAGACGCTGTTCAAGAAGGCCGGCGTCTCCTTCCCGACCTCGCCCCAGAAGACCTGGACCTGGACCGACTTCATCAAGGCGGCGAACACGGTCCGGGACAAGACCGGCGCCAAGTACTCCCTGACGTTCGACCAGTCGCCGTCCCGGCTCCGCGCCATGGTGTACGAGCTCGGCGGGCAGTACGTCCACGCGGACTCCTCCGGCACGTTCTCGGTGGACGCCGCGACCAGGAAGGCCGTGAACTTCTTCGTCGGACTGAACGACGACAAGACCATGCCGAAGTCGGTGTGGACCAGTGGCGCCGACCCGTCGGCCATGTTCCAGAGCGGTGACGTGGTCGCCTACTGGTCCGGTGTGTGGCAGGTTCCCGCCTTCGCGGAGAGCATCAAGAAGTTCGACTGGGCGAGCGTCCCGACTCCCGCCGAACCGGTCCAGGCCAGCGACGTCAACAGCGGCGGCATGATGGTCGGGTTCAACAACAACGGCGCCGCGGCCACCGCCGCGCAGAAGTTCCTCTCCTGGGTGTACGAGCCGAAGCAGTACACCGAGCTGGTCGAGTCCTCCGGGTTCCTCCCGGTCGAGAGCGGTCTGAACCCCAAGTACCCCTTCACCTCCGAGGCGGCGCAGGCGGCGTTCAAGCTGTACAACGAGGAGATCCCGCTCTACGCCCCGATCTCCGGGTACTTCAACACCGCGCAGACGAACTGGGTGCTGAAGGGCAAGAGCCTCACCACCGACCCGACCAAGACGGAGCTCGGCAAGGCGGTCAACGGCCAGCAGTCGGCCGACAAGGCCCTGGAGAACATCGTGGCCGGCTACAACCAGCAGGTCGGCGGCGGATCGTAGGCCACCGGGCCGGGCGGCGGGGTCGAGTCACCGCCGCCCGGCCTCGGGCGCCCACGTGATGCCGGGCTCATGGCGTGAGCCCGCAGGAATCCCTTCCACCAGCACGGAGTCAGGAAGATGACAAAACGCGCCTCGGACGTGTCCGTGAGCCCGCCCAGGAGACGCAGCAGGTACACCATCGCGCCGCTCGTCCTCATCGCGGCCAATGTCGTGCTCTTCGCGCTGTTCTTCGTCTGGCCGGCGGTGATCGGGCTCGTCTACTCCTTCACGAACTACACGGGCGTGGGGGCGTTCCAGTTCGTCGGACTGGACAACTACAGTAACCTGTTCGGGGACTCCTCCTTCTACGACGCGCTGACCCGGACGCTGCTGTACACCGTCCTCTTCGTTCCGCTGAACTTCGCGCTCTCGCTGCTCATCGCCAACGTGCTGGTGAGCAAGCATGCCAAGGGCACGTCGGTCGCCCGCGTCATCTTCTTCATCCCGTGGCTGCTGTCGCCCATCGTCGTGGGTGTCCTGTGGCGGTGGCTGTTCGGCGAGAACTTCGGACTGGTCAACTACGTCATCGAGAAGCTCGGCGGGCACGCCATTCCGTGGCAGTCGAACGCGGACCTGTCGCTGCTCGTGGTGGTGATAGCGGCATCCTGGGCCTGGACGGGCTTCTCGATGCTGCTGTTCATCGCGGCGATCAAGAACGTACCGGTGTCGTACTACGAGGCGGCCTCGCTGGACGGCGCCGGTCCGTGGCGCCAGTTCATCAGCATCACGCTGCCGAGCATCGCGCCCACCTCGTTCATCGTCATCCTGCTCAACACGATCAACGCGATGAAGGAATACCCGCTGTTCGTCTCCCTCAACAACGGCGGACCCGGAACGTCGAACAACCTGCTTGTCCAGTACATCTATCAGACCGGCTTCCAACGGGGCCAGATCGGCTACGCGAGCGCCGCGTCATTCGTGCTCATGCTCATCCTGATGGCCGTCGCGATCATCCAGCTGATCGTCAACCGGCGGGTGGAGAACCGATGACAACCACAGACATGTCACGCCCGGTCGACGCCGATCCAGGACAGGCCGTCTCCAAGAAGCGGACCCGCAACGCGGGCAGCGGTGGGGTCCGGCGGGCGGTGTCCGCGACGACACTGCTGTGGATCCTGGCGTGCCTCTACGGGTTGCCGGTGCTGTGGTTCATCCTCAGCTCCCTCAAACCGGCCGGGGACCTGTTCTCCTATCCGCTGACGCTGGTTCCGCACCACCCCACCCTGTCGGGTTACCTGACGGCGTGGCGCAGTGCCAACTTCTCCCAGTACTTCATCAACACGACCCTCGTGTGCGTGATCACGACGGTCCTCACGGTGGCAGCCAGCTGCTGCACCGGGTACGCGCTGGCCAAGTACGACAACAAGTGGCTCAAGGCGTTCTTCATCTGCATCCTGGCCACCACCATGCTGCCGGGCGAGGTCATGCTCGCCCCGGAGTTCCTGGTGGTGCGCAACCTGGGCCTCTACAACTCGTTCACCGGCATCATCCTCCCGGCCGTGCTCACCGCGACCGGATGCTTCATGTTCCGCCAGTTCTTCCTGACGGTTCCTGACGAACTCGTGGAAGCCGCACGCATCGACGGCGCCCGCGAACTGTCGATCTTCCTGCGGATCATGGTGCCGCTCTCCCGGCCCATCATGCTGACCCTCGCCATCCTGTCCTTCCAGTGGCGGTGGAACGACTACATCTGGCCGCTGCTGATGCTCAACGACCCCAACAAGTTCACCGTGCAGATCGGTATCCAGAGCATCGTGGGCGCGCAGAACATCAACTGGTCGGTCCTGCTCGGCGCATCGGTCATCTCCATGATCCCGCTGATCGTCATCTTCCTGGTCTTCCAGCGCTACGTCATGGGCGCCGACATCAATGCCGGACTGAAGGACTGACCGTGCCCACCACGCTCGACCACGAGTTCGTCCGCGCGGTGGCCGGCGCCGCCGACCGGCTGGCCGCCCCGCTGGCGGCCAAGCCCGACGAGGAACCCACCGGTGTGCCGCACCGTGGTCTGGCGCACCGGGTGAAGACCCTGGTCGCGGCATACCGTTCCCCGGACTCGGCGCTGCACGGCAGCAAGCAGACCGTCGCCGCCGCGATGACCCACCTCCGCGCCCTGCGGGCCGCGCAGACCACCACCGGTCTTTTCGCCGGCGGCGACAACGTGCAGTCACCGCCGGACTCCGCGTTCACCGTCAACGACGTGTGCGACGCGCACGTGCTCGCCGCCGGCGCGGGGCTGGAACTGCGCGACGTCACGGCCGCGCTCGCCGAGATCGCCGGCGCCGCCACCGGCAGTCTCCTGACCGGTGGGGTGCACACCCCGAACCACCGCTGGGAGCTGTGCGCGGCGCTGGCCCGGCTGCACCGGTCGTTCCCGGACGACCGGCTGCTCGACCGCGTCGAGGAATGGCTCGCCGAGGGCGTCGACATCGACGCGGAGGGCCTGTACTCGGAACGCAGCGCCATCTACGCGTCCCACGTGTCCAACCCCTCGTTCCTGCTGCTGGCCGACGTGCTCGACCGCGCCGACCTGCGGGACGCGGTCGAACGCAACCTCACCGCGACGCTGGACCTCATCAGGCCGGACGCCACGGTGGAGACCGTCCACTCGCGACGGCAGGACCAGAACCACCCGTTCCCGCTGGCGCCCTACCTGCCGCACTACCGGCTGCTCGCGATCCGCACCGGTCGGGGTGACTTCAGCCGGGTGGCGCGGCTGGCGGCCGCCGCCGGCATCGACGACCCCGACCTGCTCGCCCAGACCCTCCTCACGCCGGACCTGTGCCGCGCCCTGCCGACCCCGGCCGCGGAGACACTTCCGCGCGACCGCTACCTCACCACCGCACGCCTCGCCGCACGCGCCTCGGCCGGCGTGCACACGGTGGTGTACGGCGGCTCCGACGTGCCCGAGCACCGGCGCATCCGCTCGGGCCTCGCCTGCAATCCCACCTTCCTGCGCCTGTTCGCCGGCGACGCCGTCCTCGACGCGGTCCGGCTCTCGCGCGGGTTCTTCGACCTGGGCCCGTTCCGCGCCGCCGGTATGCAACGCCTCGCCGACAGCCACTACCGGCTCACCGAAACCCTCACGGCCGCCTACTACCAGCCGCTCCCGCCCGACCAGCGGCGGGACGACGGGGCCTACCGGCTGGTGGACGAGGGACGCTTCTCGGCCCCGATGGCCTTCCCCGACCGGCCTCGGGACGAGGTCTCCCACACGACCCGCGTCGAAGTGGACCTCAGGGACGACGGTGCCGACCTGCGGATCGACATCAGCGGACCGCGGGTGCCCTGGGCCCTCGAACTGACCTTCCGGCCGGGCGGCGTCCCAGAGGGCGCCGTCCCGATCGGCGACGGACGCTGGTGCCTGGCGGCCGGGCCGATGACCTACCGGGTCGGCGACGACGAGATCCGGGTCGAGGCCGACGTCGAGGCGGGCGAACCGCTGGCCGGTCCGGACCGGAGCGACGTACTGCGGTACGACCCGGGGCAGGACTACACCGTGGTGGGCGGCACCGATGCGACGACCGGGAACCGCGTCTACATCGGCGGACACGGCCCGCACACACTGACCGTCGCACTGCGCGCGCGCCGGTCCGCACCTGTCGTGTGACCCCCGACGACCCACGCCATGGCGATCTCCGGCATGAAGGGCTGAGACCACGTGCACCTCCTCCGCCAGCGCGGCCCGCTCCACGACCTGCCCGACACCCCCGAGGCGTACGACGCGGTCCTCGCGGACGTCGTCGAGCAGGCCCTCGCACGGATCACGCCGGAAGGCAACCTCGAGCACCCGGATGCCGACGACGACATCGGCGACACCTCGCTCGGCATCACCTCCCTGCTGGTCCTCGCCTGGCAGCGCTCCAAGGACCCGCGCCTGCCGGAGGCGGTGCGCCGCAGCCTCGCTTTCCACCTGCGCGAGCGGGTCTACGTCGAGGACAACCCCGGCTACCCGAACCTGAAGGTGAGCAACTCCGGTCTGTCCTATGCCCGTTACGTGCTGGAGGCCGGCGCGCACCCCATCGGCGACTGGCCGAGCACGGTGTGGGCGCTGCTGCAGGCCGTCAACGTGCTGGATCTGGCGGAGGGACTGGTCGACGAGGGTCAACGTGCCGAACTGCTGGAGGTGGCACAGGGCTACTGGCGCTGGCTGACCGAGGCGACCTTCTTCAACCCGCAGGAGGCCGGCAACCAGGCCATCGGCTGCGTGGTCGGCGGCCTGATGCTCGCCCGCCATCTCCCGGAGGAGCAAGGGAAGTTGGTGCGGGCGCGGGCACTGCGCCTCTACGAGGAGGAGATCCGCGCCCACCGGGTCCGTGACCGGGGCGCGCTGTTGCCGCCCGAGCACGGGGGCGCCTACGACAACAACTACGGCCCGATCTCCCTGTCCTTCCTCGCCCAGGCCCACCGGGTCAGTGGAGAGGGCGTGTTCGCCGAGGACGGCGACACCCTCGCCGGCTACCTCGACGCCCGCCTGACGAGCGGTGGCTACGACTGTGGCGGCCCCCGCTACAGCGAACAGCACTCCGGCTTCGAATCCGTCCTGGGCCTCAGGTACTTCGGCGCGCGCATCGGCGCCGACCTCGGCCGCTACCGGGGCGACACCCGCTGGGGCCGGCACGCGGTGCAGCGCGACGGCCGGATCGACGGGCACTTCGCCTTCATGCTGGTCTGGCAGATCCAGGACCCCACCCGCTGGCACCGCACCCCGTCCCCCCACCCCGTCCGCCACCAACTGCGCTCCGGCTCCGTCTCCGTGGCCTTCGACAGCCGGATGACGCCTTCCCTGATCGAGGCCGCCGGCACCTACTACCTGCCCGCCGCCGTGCGCCGCCAGCACGGCTTCGGCCCGGTCACCGACGGCTTCCTGCTGTGCCGCCCGATGGGCGAGGTACGCGTCCGCGACGTCCGCGCCGACGGGCTCGCTGCCAAGCTGGTCACCAAGCCGGTCGTCGGCCGCGACCACGTCCTGCGCCATGTCCGCTCGCTGTACGTCACCGACGGCGCCGGCCTGTGGGTGACGGTCGCCGTGGAGCGGCTCGACGGGGCACCGTACCTGCTGTCCGGGATGCCGTACGCCGCCGACGACGGCGACCGGGTGCGCCGCATTGCCGAGGGGGAGGTCACGGCGGCGGGCGGCCTGCGCCTCACGCACCCGACGGCTTCGGGAGACGACCACTTCGACGCCCGCGCCGAACTCACCCAGGAGCAGGCCGCGTTCGCGCTCGCCGCCGACCCGCGCGGGTACGGCAACCCGGACGAGGGCTGGCGCCACCTGGTCTCCTCCACCGCCCTGGAGGCCGACCCGGCCCCGGGCACCCCGGAGGGGCTGCACGTGTTCGCCGTACGGTACGGGGCCGGAGGAGCCTTGGCGCCCGCATTCGAGGCGGGCGCGGAGGGGCTCACCGTACGCACGGAGGCGTTCACGGCGGTCGTCGGACCCGTGGCCGGCGACGACCGGGGGGAGCCCTCGCTCACCCTGAGTCGCTGAGCCTCAGCGCTCGGGGAGCACGGCGGCCGGGAGCGCGGCGGGCGGCACGACCAGGTCCGCCCGGTCCCGTGTCGTCGCCACCAGATCGGCGTTGCGCTGGTCCGTGCCCAGGACCCAGGCAACGGCCTCCTCGTGGTCCTTGCCGAACTCCTCGTGCCGGGCGACCAGTCGGCGGATCCGTTCCTCCTCGGTGAGTTCGCAGAACCACACCTCGTCCAGGAACGGCCGCACCCCTGCCCACGCCCCCTCCGTCAGCAGCAGGTAGTTGCCCTCGGTCACCACCAGCCGGGCGGCCGGTTCCACCGGGATCGCGCCCGCCAGCGGCTGCTCCAGGATCCGATCGAAGCCGGGTGCGTACACCACCTCATCGGTGTCCTCGCGCAGCCGGCGCAGCAGGGCCGCGTAGCCTGCCGCGTCGAAGGTGTCGGGGGCGCCCTTGCGGTTCCGGCGGCCCAGGCGGTCGAGTTCGGCGTCGGCCAGGTGAAAACCGTCCATCGGGACGTGCGCGGCCCAGGGCGGGCCGTCCGCGTTCAGGGCGCGCACGAGATGCTCGGCGAGCGTCGTCTTGCCCGCACCCGGGCTGCCCGTGATACCGAGCACGGCACGTCGGCCATCCCCAGCGAGGGCACGGACACGGGCGAGGAGGTCGTCGAAGGTCAGCGGCACACCGGACAGTGTGACACCGATGTCGTCCGGCGGGTCCGGCAGCGGTCGTTCCGCAAGCTTTGCCGAGAAGTGCGCTCCGATGTGGCGTGCGCCACCTCCCGGAGCGCCCCTCGTGGGGAAGAGTGCTGGTATGACTCAGCTCGGTCTGCCCGACGCAATCCAGGCCTGTCTGTTCGACCTCGACGGGGTCGTGACCAAGACGGCCCTCGTGCACGCGGCCGCCTGGAAGGAGACCTTCGACGCGTTCCTGAGCGACTACGACGGCGAGCAGGGGCGGCCGTTCGACGCGGTCGCCGACTACGACGAGTACGTCGACGGACGCCCCCGCGCCGACGGCGTCCGCGCCTTCCTCGACTCCCGTGACATCCACCTGCCCGAGGGCACCCCGGAGGACCCGCCGGACGCCCGCACCGTGCACGGTGTCGGCAACCGCAAGAACGTCCTGCTGCTCGACAAGATCCGCACCGGTGGCGTGGAGGCCTACGAGGGCACCCTGCGCTATCTGGAGGCGGTGCGCGCCGAGGGGCTGCGCACGGCGATCGTCTCCTCCAGCGCCAACTGCCGCGACGTGCTGCGCGCGGTCGGCGCCGAGCACTTCTTCGACGTACGGATCGACGGAGTCGTAGCCGCCGAACGGCACCTGCCGGGCAAGCCGCACCCCGACACCTTCCTCGCCGCCGCCCACGACCTCGGCGTCGAGCCGTCCCGCGCGGCCGTCTTCGAGGACGCGCTGGCCGGCATGGACGCGGGCCGCGCGGGCGGCTTCGGATACGTCGTCGGCGTCGACCGGGTCGGCCAGGCCGACGCGCTGTACGCGCACGGCGCGACCGTCGTCGTCAAGGACCTCGCCGAGCTGGGAGGCAATCAGTGATCACCAACCGGTCGTACGCCGTGGAGCCGTGGAGCGTCCGCGAGACCGCCCTCGACCTCGACGTCCTCGCCCAGAGCGAGTCGGTGTTCGCGCTGTCCAACGGCCATGTCGGCTGGCGCGGCAACCTCGACGAGGGCGAACCGCACGGCCTGCCCGGCAGCTACCTCAACGGCGTGCACGAGGTGCACCCGCTGCCGTACGCCGAGGCCGGGTACGGCTACCCGGAGTCCGGTCAGACGGTCATCAACGTCACCAACGGCAAGATCCTCCGGCTGCTGGTGGACGACGAGCCGTTCGACCTGCGCTACGGCCGGCTCGTCGCCCACGAGCGGGTGCTGGACCTGCGGCGCGGGGTGCTGGAGCGGATCTGCGAGTGGACCTCGCCGGCCGGTTCCACGGTCCGGATGCGCTCGACCCGGCTGGTGTCGCTGACCCAGCGCGCGGTCGCCGCGGTCGCGTACGAGGTTCAGGCCGTCTCCAGCCGCAGCCGGGTGGTCATACAGTCCGAGCTGGTCGCCAACGAGACCCTGCCGGAGTCGAGCGGCGACCCGCGCGCGGCCATGGCGCTCCAGTCGCCGCTGGAGCAGGAGGACCACCTCGCCGCCGGCAGCCGGCTGCGGCTGGTGCACCGCACCCGGCGCAGCGGCCTGAGGGTCGCCGTGGCCGCCGACCACGTCGTCAGCGGCCCCGAGCGGACCACCGTACGCAGCGAGAGCGGCAGCGACGTGGCCCGGCTGACCGTCACCTCCGTCCTGGAGCCCGGGCAGACGCTGCGGGTGGAGAAGCTGGTCGCGCACGGCTGGTCCGGCACCCGCTCGCTGCCCGCGATGGCCGACCAGGTCGACGCCGCCCTCGCCGCCGCCGCGCACGACGGCTGGGAGGGGCTGCTGGCCGACCAGCGGGCCTGCCTGGACGACTTCTGGGCCCGCGCGGACGTCGAGGTGGAGGGCGACGAGGAGATCCAGCAGGCCGTCCGCTTCGCCCTCTTCCACGTCCTGCAGGCCGGCACCCGCGCCGAGCAGCGGGCCATTCCGGCGAAGGGGCTGACCGGTTCCGGGTACGACGGGCACGCCTTCTGGGACACCGAGATGTTCGTGCTGCCCGTGCTCACCCACACCGCGCCCGCCGCCGTCGCCGAGGCGCTGCGCTGGCGGTACAACACGCTGGACGAGGCACGTGAGCGCGCGGCCCAACTCGGGCTCGGCGGCGCCGCGTTCCCCTGGCGGACCATCGCCGGACCGGAGGGCTCGGCGTACTGGCCGGCCGGTACCGCGGCGTTCCATGTGAACGCCGACGTCGCCGACGCCGTCGTCCGGTACGTCGAGGCCACGGGCGACGCGGAGTTCGAGCGCGAGGTGGGCGCGGAGCTGCTGGTGGAGACGGCCCGGCTGTGGCGCTCGCTGGGCCACCACGACGCGCACGGTGTCTTCCACATAGACGGCGTCACCGGGCCCGACGAGTACAGCGCGGTCGCCGACGACAACACGTACACCAACCTGATGGCCCGGCAGAACCTGCGCGCGGCGGCCGACGTCGTCGAACGCCACCCGGACCGGGCGGCCCGGCTCGGCGTCGACGCGGAGGAGAGCGCGGCCTGGCGGGACGCCGCCGAGGCGATGTACGTCCCCTACAACGACGAACTCGGCGTCCACGAACAGCACGCCGGGTTCACCCGCTACCAGCGCTGGGACTTCGCCGGCACCCGCGCCGACCAGTACCCGCTGCTGCTGCACTTCCCCTACTTCGACCTCTACCGCAAGCAGGTCGTCAAACAGGCCGACCTGGTGCTCGCCATGTACACCTGCGGCGACTTCTTCGCGCGCGAGGGCGACGAGGCGGGCGAGGAGCAGATCGCCCGGAACTTCGCCTACTACGAGCCCCTGACCGTCCGCGACTCCTCACTCTCCGCCTGCTGCCAGGCCGTCATCGCCGCGCAGACCGGCCATCTGGACCTCGCCTACGCGTACACCACCGAGGCAGCCCTGATGGACCTTCAGGACCTGGAGCACAACACCCGCGACGGGCTGCACATCGCCTCGCTGGCCGGCACCTGGATGGCGCTGGTGGCGGGCTTCGGCGGCCTGCGCCGCGACGGCGAGAGCCTGCGCTTCGCACCCCGGCTGCCCGAGCGGCTGAGCCGGCTCGCCTTCCACGTCCAGTTCCGCGGCCGCAGGCTGCGCGTGGACATCGGCGCGGACAAGGCGACGTACGCCCTCCTCGACGGCCCACCCCTGACCCTGCGTCACCACGGCGAGCCCCTGACCCTGACCCCCGACGACCCGGCCGTCCGCGCCGTACCCCCACCGGTCCGCCGCCCGACCCCCGAACAGCCGTTCCGCCGGGCGCCTGACGGGGGGTGAGGCGCGGCAAGCGGGGCCCTCGGCGTGAGGGGTTGCCGGGCGTACGCGGCCGCGGCAGTGGGCTGGGGACGGCGACCGGCCCGCTCGACCCCGTCGCCTTCCGGCGGTCCGCGCGTGCGGACGCGCTCGGGCCGCCGACTGCTCTGGCGGCTGTGGTGTTGCCGCCTTCCTTCGGGCCGTCGGCCCGTCGCCGGGGCTCAGTTCAGCGCGCTGGGCAGCACTCTCAGCAGGTCGGCCGGTGCGTTGTCGCCCCGAGCGGGTGGTCCGGGTGTGGTGAGGGACCGGGGCCGCGGGTGCGGAGTTGCCGCCTTTCTCCGGGCCCAGCCGATCGCCCGGGCTCAGCCCAGCGCGCCGGACAGCAGTCCCAGCAGGTCGCCCGTCGCGTCGGCCGCGAGGAGGGCGGGGAGGGCGGCCAGGGCGAGGACGGCGGCCGCGGCGGGCCACAGGTGGGGCGGGGGGCTTGTCTGGAGGGCCGCGATGCGGCGGGTGACGGCGCGGTCGGTGAAGCCCAGGGCGCAGGCGGCGCGAGTGCGGCCCGCCGTGAGGGCGGCCCGGGCCAGGGCGAGGGCCGTGACGCGCCGGTCCCCGACCGTGGTCGCCGCCTGCTCGTCCGCCCAGCGCTCCACGAGGAAGGCGACGGCCGTACGCACCGGCCCCAGCAGCGGATTGGCCGCCGCGGCCAGCGTCACCGCGGTGACCAGTGCCCCGTGCCGGTGGACGAGATGGGCGCGCTCGTGCGCGAGCAGCACCCGCCGCTCGGCCGGTGCCAGCGCGCTCAGCATCGCCGAGGTGACCAGGATGCGGCCCGGCCGGCCCGGGATCGCGAACGCCTGCGGCACCTCGGAGGCGGCGACGATCAGCTCGGTGTCGGCCGGCTGCCCCGCGCACAGTCGGCGCAGCGCCCGCCGCGTGGACCGTTCGGCCCGCACGGCCCGGTACACCCGTACGGCGACCACGGCCAGCGCCAGACACGCGCCGAGCCCGATCGCCCCCGGCACCGGATCCATCACCGGATGCCCGTCCTCGCGGGCCTCGCGGATCACCGGCGGCGCGTCCCCGAGCAGCGCGGCGGCCAGCAGCACCAGCGACCACGTGGTGGCCAGGGCCGTCACCACGGCGGCCGACGCCAGCACACGCGCGGCGAGCGCCGGGGCGACCCGGCGGGCGATCACCGGGCCGACCGCTGCCGGCAGCAGCGACAACACCAGGGGGCCGTACACGTCGAACCTCATGTGCGGCCTCTGGCGAGCAGTTCGCGCAGCGCCCGCTCCTCCTCGGCGCTCAGCCCGGTGACGAACTGCTGGAGCGCGGCGATCGGATCCGGGCCCCGGTCCAGGGCCTCGTGCATCGCCTCGGCGGTCAGCTCCGCCGCGTTCTTCGCCGGCCGGTACGCGCCGCGCCGGCCGTCCGCGTCGCGCAGCACCAGCCCCTTGTCGTACAGGCGCTTGAGGATCGTGTGCACCGTGTTGTAGGCAAGCGCCCCGTCGACCTCGGCCTGGATCTCCGCCGGCGTCAGCGCCCGCTCAGTGGCCCACAGAGCGGCCAGCACCTCGCTCTCCAGCTCCCCGGCGCTTCTCCGCTCCGCCCTCCCGCGGGACTCTGTGCCAGCCATGCCCCAACCTTACAGCGCGTAGTGGATGGGCCGGATGGCCCCGTCCGCCCGGCAAGAGCCAGCGATACGGGGTAGTTTGGCGGTGTTTTCCCCTGGGGTCGAGAGTGCTCTCGCCGTGCTGCGGCGATGCGCTTCCGGCTCCCGCGCTCGACCCTACAGGTTGTAGGGTGACAGTGGCCCCGCACGTCGCGGGACAAGAGGGGTGATGATGGCCGGCAGCGCGCACGCCACACTCGCCGGACTGCGGCGCGAGCGCGGCCGTCGCACGTCCGCCGGCAGCGAGCCCCGGGCCGCCGTCCCGCTCGCCGTCGTCGCGGCCGCCTTCACCGTGGCCCAGCTGCTCCTCGTCCGGCCCGGCATGGGCCTCGGCTGGGACGAGACGGTGTATGTCAGCCAGGTCAGCCTCAAGGCCCCGGCCGCCTTCTTCAGCGCACCCCGGGCCCGGGGCGTCTCCGTGCTCGTCGCGCCCGTCGCCTCCTGGTCCACCTCCACGCCACTGCTGCGGATCTACCTCGCGCTGCTGTCCGGCCTCGCCCTGTTCCTGGCCCTGCGGGCCTGGCGCGGCCTGTTCCCCGCGCGCGTCCTCGCCCTCGCCGGCGCCCTGTTCGCCTCCCTGTGGGTCACGCTGTTCTACGGCCCGCAGGCAATGCCCAACTACTGGGTCGCCGTGGCCGCCCTGGCCGCCGCCGGCTGCTTCCTCCGCGCCGGCACCGGACGGCCCGCGCTGTGGGGTCTCGCGGTGAGCGGCGCGCTGACGGCGTGGATGCGGCCGATGGACGCCGTCTGGGCGGTGCTGCCGCTCCTCGCCCTGGGCGTCGCGCGCCGCCGATGGCGAACACTGTCGGTGCTCCTCGCCGGTCTCGCGGCCGGCGCCCTCGAATGGGTGATCGAGGCGTACACGAGCTACGGCGGTCTCGCGCACCGGCTGTCGCAGGGCTCGGCGATCCAGGGCGGCCTCGGCTGGCACCTCGCCGTCACCGACCAGCTGCGCAGCCTCGGCGGCGACACCCTGTGCCGGCCGTGCACCGGCGGTCTGCCCAACCCGGTGGTCACGCTGTGGTGGTTCGCCCTGCCCGCGCTCGCGGTACTCGGCCTCGCCGTCGCGGTCCGCGCCCGCCGCCCGGCGGCGACGGCTCTCCCGCTCGCCTGCGCGGTGAGCGCCGCGTTCCCGTACCTGTTCCTGATCGGCTACGCGGCCCCCCGCTTCCTGCTCCCGGCCTACGCCCTCCTCGCGCTCCCGGTCGCCGACGCGCTCGGATACCTCCTCACCGCCCCGCGCCGGCCGTGGCGCCCGGTCGTCGCGACCCTGCTCGGCCTGGGACTCGCCGGACACCTCGCCGTACAACTGGCCGTCCTCGTACACACGGTGGACCGCACCACCCGGGCCCACCAGGCATGGTCCCGCACGGCCGCCGCCCTGCACCGGCTCGGCGTCCGCCCACCCTGCCTGCTCACCGGCGACGACGCCCTCCCCGTCGCCTTCTACACCGGCTGCTCCTCGGCCGCGACCGACGGCCCCAACACCAACAGCACCGCCGACCGCATCGCCACCACCGCCCGGCGGACCCCGGTCGCCGTGCTGGTGCCCGCGGGCTCGCGGCCACCGGGGTACGCCGACGGCTGGCGGTCCGCGCCTCTGGAAGGGCAGCGGTTGTACTACTCCGTGCCGGGGAGCGGCCGATGACGTCCCCGGGTACCGAACTCGCCGCCTCCCCCGTCCGGCGGCGTGCCTACTGGCACGCCGCTGTCCTGCTCGTCGTTCTGCTCGGCGGGCTGTATCTGGCCCGTCGGCACTGGCCCGTGCTGGAGAGCGGGGCCGGGCGGCTGGCCGGGGCCGATCAGGGCTGGCTGCTGGTCGGCGCGACCGCGGCGCTCGGCACCTGGGCGGCCTCGGCGCTGGCCCAGCAGGGGGCGGTCGTACGACGGTTGCCCGGATCCCGGCTGGTCGCGGCCCAGTTCGCGGCCTCCGCCGCCAACCATCTGCTGCCCGCCGGGCTCGGCGCGGGTGCGGTCAACCTGCGCTTCCTGATGCGCTGCGGGCTGCCCCCGGGCCGCAGCGCCAGTGCCCTCGCCGTCAAGGCCGCCGCCGGCGCCGTCGTCCGCCTGACACTGATCGCGCTGCTCGCCCCCTTCTCCCCGGGTCTGCTGCGCCTGCCGAACCTCTCCGCGACCGCCCTCGGCCTCGTCCTGGGCGGCGCCGTCCTGCTGGCGGTGCTGCTCGCGACTCCGTTGTGGCCGCGCTGCCGGCAGGCCCTCACCGCCGTACTCGCCGACATCCGCGCGCTGCACGCCTGCCCCGCCCGCGCGGCGGCCCTGTGGGGCGGCTCCCTCGCCTTCGCCGGGCTGCATTCCACGGTCCTCATCGCGGTCACCCGGGCCGTCGGACTGTCACTGCCCCCGCTCCAGGTGGCCCTGCTGTACCTCGCCGCCAGCAGCGCCGCCGCCCTGCTGCCCACACCGGGCGGACTCGGCTCCCTGGACGCGGCGCTCGCGCTCGCCCTCACCGTCTCCGGCGCCCCCGGCGCGGCCGCCGCCTCCGCCGTGCTCGGTTACCGGCTGCTGACGGTGTGGCTGCCCCTGCTGCCGGGGCTGCTCGTGCTCGGGGTGCTGGTGCGGCGCAAGGCCCTGTGAGGGGCGGGGAGTTTCCCGCGGGCCCGCCGCAGGTAGGAGTCGGGTGTCACATGCCGCAGCAGGAGGGGGAGAGTCATGCCGGGGAACGACACAGCGGGGCTGCCGGACGAGGCGTTCTTCACGCCGGGGTCGTCGTCCTTCACCGAGTTCCTGGCCGCACACCGCCCGGAGATGCTGCCCACCATGCCGCCGCTGCCCGGTGGGGTCCGGATGGCGCCCGACAGCTTCCCGCACGGCACCACGGTGCTGGCCCTGACGTACGGCGACGGCGTGCTGATCGCCGGCGACCGCCGGGCCACCATGGGCAACCTCATCGCCCAGCGCGACCTGGAGAAGGTGCACCCCGCCGACGACTACACGGCCGTCGCCTTCGCCGGCACCGTCGGGCTCGCCGTCGACATGGTGCGCCTGTACCAGGTGGAGCTGACGCACTTCGAGAAGGTCGAGGGCATCCCGATGACCCTGGCCGGCAAGGCGACCCGGCTCGCGGCCATGATCCGGCAGAACCTCGCCCAGGCCATGCAGGGCCTCGCCGTCGTCCCGCTGCTCGCCGGCTACGACCTCACCGCAGCCGAGGGCCGACGCGGCCGCATCTTCGGCTTCGACCCGGCCGGCGGCCTGTACGAGAAGTACGACTTCTACGCCGAGGGCTCCGGCTCCCCGTACGCCCGGGGCGCCCTGAAGAAGCTGTACCGGCCGGGCCAGACCCGCCGCGAGGCCGTCCTCGCCGCGCTCCAGGCGCTGTACGACGCGGCCGACGACGACTCGGCCACCGGCGGCCCCGACCTGAACCGCCGTATCTTCCCGGTCGTGTCGGTGATCACCGAGGACGGCTTCGAACGGCTGGCGGAGACGGAGACCGAGGAGCTGAGCCGGGAGATGATCCTGCGCCGCGGCGACCGCCCGGACGGACCGCACGCCGCGCCCTGACCGGCGGCGCCGCGGGCCGGGTGCTCAGGATGCGTTCAGGTTTCCGCCGACCTGCTGAACGAGAAGGCAGGGCTCGGGCTGACCGGAGTCTCGCTGCTGATGAGCGCGCTGCTCGCCGTGGTGCTCGTGGTGCAGTTCCGTACCGAGGCCTACCGCGCCGGGGTGTACTGGCTCGCCGTCGCCCTGATCAGCGTCGTCGGCACCCTGGTCAGCGACAACCTCACCGACACCATGGGCGTGGCGCTGGAGACCACCACGACCGTCTTCGGGATCGCCCTGGTGAGCGTCTTCGCCCTCTGGTACGAGAAGATGGACCTCGGCTACTGGGTGTCCGCCGTGCTGTTCGCCGCCGCCATCGCCGCGGTCGCGCTCGCCCGGTTCGCACTGGGCCTGAGCGCCGTGACGAGCTTCTGGATCGCGTACGTTCTCACCCGGCCGCTCGGCGCCTCCGTCGGCGACCACCTCTCCCAGCCCACCGGCGACGGCGGCCTGGGCCTCGGCACCGTGGTGACCGGCGTGCTCTTCCTCGCCGTCATCCTCGCCCTGGTCGTCTTCCTGATCGTGACCCGCGAGGACGTCACCGAGGAACGGGCCCAGCAGCAGACCGCCTGAGCGCCGTCAACCCGCGGGGAGGGCCACCACGAACCGCGCCCCGGGCCCGTGCCCGGGATCGTGGGACACCTCACCGCCGGCGGAGCGGGCCAGCCGCCGGGCGAGCGGCAGCCCGAGCCCCGCTCCGGCGTGCCCGTCGCCGGGGTCGGCCCGCTTGCCGGGCTGGAAGAGCAGGTCCGTGAAGGCCGTCGGCACGCCCGGGCCGTCGTCCGTCACCTCCATCCGTATCCCACCGTCCGACCGGCTTGCGGCGAGCGTGACCGTCGTACGGGCATACCGCACCGCGTTCGCCGGCAACGGACTGACGTGCGTTCGAGGAGTGCGGGCTGGACCCCCGCCGTCAGCGATCCCGTGGCAGTCACCCGCACCGAAGGCGAGGTGTCCGTCTGCGTGGCCAGTCGGTGCAGCACGGCCGGTACGTCGGCGGTGCCCGGTGCCGTGGGCGCGCCTTCGCGGGCCTCGTGCGCAGTTCGTGGGACAGCTCGCCGGTCAGCTGCCGCTCGTGCCGCAGCACCGCCCGGATACGGTCCAGCAGGGAGTCCAACGAGGCGCCCAGCGCGGCCAGTTCGGCCGGCCGGCCGCCGCCCGCGAAACGCTTCTCGGAACCGACGGCGCTCTACTGCGTCGCCTGGTCCGTCATGGTCCGCACCGGCCGCAGCGCCCGCCCCACCGCCAGCCGGGTCAGTGCGTAGGTGCAGGCCACCGCGTCCAGCGCGAACGAGCCCAGCAGCAGCGTCCGGGCCGAGCTGCGGTACGGCGCGAGGTCCAGCGCGGTGACCACGGTGGCGCGCGTCCCGCTGCCGGGCACCGGCTCGGCGCACAGCCGTACCGTGTCGGCGCCGTGCACCGTGCGGCACCCGCGCCCGCCCCGGGCGGCCAGGGCGCCGGCGGCGTCGGTGAGTTCGCCGGCCCCGGACGGGGGACGTTCCAGCAGCCGGTCGCCCGACGTCTCCAGCACCCGCACCCGGCCGTGCCGCGTGTCGACGGTCGTGGCCACGGCCGCCGCGCGGGCGCGCAGCGCGTCGTCCGCCTCCCGCCGGAGACGATGGCGGACCACGGTGTTGAACACCACGGTGAGGATCACCATCAGCAGCGCGGCCGTGGTCGGCGCGACCAGCGAGAGCCGCCCGCGCAGGGTGCGCGGCGCCAGGAGGGCGAACAACGACCGGCGACGTGAGGGGAGACTCAGGTCAGGCGGTGGCCGATTCCGCGTGCCGTGGCGATGGTCGACTCGCTGCCGGCCGCGCGCAGTTTACGGCGCAGCCGGGTCAGATACTGGTCCAGCGTGTTGTCGCTGACCTGGGCCCCCTCCGGCCAGCCCGCGCGGAGCAGGTCGCGGCGGCGCACCAGCTCCCCGCCCGCCGCCGAGAGCGCGGCCAGCAGCCGGAACTCCGTCGGGGTGAGGTCGACGCGGCCGCCGTCGACGGTGGCGCTGTGCCGGACGGCGTCCAGCACCAGCCCGCCGCCCGCGCCGGAGGCAGCGGCCGGCGGTGCCGTCCGGCGCAGGGCGGCCCGCAGCCGGGCGGCCAGCTCGGCGAGGTGGAAGGGCTTGGTCAGATAGTCGTCGCCACCGGCCGAGAAGCCGGAGAGCCGGTCGGTCAGCCCGTGGCGCGCGGTCAGGAAGACGACCGGGGCGAGGAAACCGTTGGCGCGCATCGCCTGGCAGACGTCGCGGCCGTCGGCGTCGGGCAGGCCGACGTCCAGCACGACGGCGGACACCTCCGGCGTGGCCAGCCGCAGCGCGGTGGCGCCGTCGGCGGCCGTGACCGTGTCGAACTCCTCGTCGTGCAGACCACGGCGCAGCACGTCACGCAGGGCGTGATCGTCCTCGACGATGAGGATCCTGGGGTGCATCACTCTCCACCGGCGCGGCGGCCGGATCGCTCGGCTGGGGTGTGCCCGGCTCCGGGGCACCGGCACGTGGGACGAGACGCGCGGGCAGCCATCGGGCCACCGCGCGGACGAAGAGGGCGAGCCAGCCGGCGGCGAACAGCCAGCCGCCGACGACATCCGTGAACCAGTGCACGCCGAGGTAGACCCGGGTCAGCCCGACGCCCGCGCCCCAGGCGGCGACCAGCACGCAGAGGGCCTTGCGGCCGCGTGGGGCGCGCAGGGCGAGGGCCAGGATCAGCAGCCCCGCCGTCACCGCGCTCGTGGTGGTGTGGCCGGAGGGGAACGACCAGCCGGAGGCGTGCGTCTGCCAGTCGTACTGCGGCGGCCGGGCCCGGGCGACCAGGTCCATCACGCCGTAGCGCACCGCCTGGCCCGCGCCGAGGCAGACCACGGCCAGCAGCGCCGCGACCAGCCACTGCCGCGCGGTGCGCCCCGCGATCAGCCCGGCCAGCACCGCCAGGACGTACGGCACGGCGCCCGTGCCCGTCGCGGTGAGCCCGCGGGCGACCGCCACGGCCATCGGCGGGCGGTGCCCCACGGACCAGGACAACAGGCCCAGGTCCGGGAACAGGGGGCCCTGGTCGCTGATCACCAGCGCGGCCAGCGCCGCGAACGCCATCCCGGCGACCAGGGCCACCGTGCCCGCCGCCTCCGCGAGGTTGCGGGACCTCATGCCGAGTCCGACACCAGCAGCGGGCGCAGCCGGGTCCCCGACAGCCGCTTCGGCAGGTCCTCCGGCAGCCGTCTCAGGGCGGTCATCGCCACGAACGCCACCGCCGCGCCGGCGGCCGCCCCCACGGCGACGTCGTGCGGATAGTGCACCCCGACCCACACCCGGGACACCGCCATGGCGCCCGCGCACACGGCCGCCACCACGCCGAGGCGCCGGGAGACGAAGAACAGGGCGGTCGCCGCGGCGAAGGCGATCGCGGCGTGATTGCTCGGGAACGACCAGTCGCCGCGCGCGGGGCATGCCTCCAGCGTGCGGAAGGCCAGGTGCCGGCACGGCCGGTCCTCGGCCACCAGCGGTTTCACCACGCTGTTCACCGCGTAGGCCAGCACCACCGCCACCGGTACGGCCAGCGCGGTCACGGCGGCGCTCGCTCCGTCCCGCCGGGCCAGCCACCAGCCGACGAGCATGAGCAGGGCGAACACCCCGAGCCCGTACGCCGACCACACCGCGATCGTGCCGTCCAGCCAGCCGGGGGCGCGGTGGGCGAGGTCCACGATGTCCGTGTAGAGGGGGCCGTCGACCGACGAGCCCGTCAGGGCGAGGTTCATCCGCGCACCTCCTTGGCGGCCCTGCGGGAGCGCAGCAGCTCGGCGGCGAGCGGGAGCAGGGAGACGACGACGATCAGCGCGATCACCGGCAGCAGGTACTTGTCGATGTTCGGTACCGAGGAACCCAGCGCGTAACCGGCGAGGGTGAGGCCGAGGCTCCACACGAGGCCGCCGGCCACCTGCCAGAGGGTGAAGGTGCGGGCCGGGACCCCGAGGGCGCCCGCCATGGGGTTCAGCACGGTGCGCACCACCGGGACGAAGCGGGCCAGCACGATCGCCTTGGCGTGGCCGTAGCGCTCGAGCAGTTCCTCGGCGCGCTCGGCGCCCTCGCGCAGCTTCGCCGAGCGGCTGCGGGCCAGCAGCGCGCCGCCCGCCTTGCGGCCGATGAGGAACCCGCACTGCGAGCCGGCCAGCGCGCCGACCGCGGCCGCGGCGAGCAGCGGGCCGAGCGAGAGATGCAGCCCGCGATCGGCGGAGCCCGTGCACAGCAGGCCCGCGGTGAACAGCAGCGAGTCTCCGGGCAGGAAGAACCCGATCAGCAGGCCGGTCTCGGCGAAGAGCACCACGCCGACGCCGAGCACGCCGAAGGCGGCGAGCAGGGAGTGGGCGTCGAGCACGTTGACCGCGAGCTGCGATGCCAGGTGTGGGGGAGTGGCCATCGCCGTACGCCCTTCCTTCGGCTTTCTGTGAAGTCATCGCGTTTCCGCGAATCCCTCGCGACTACATCCGACTACATATTTGTAGACGGTCGACTGGACTGTAGACGAACGGAGGGCGCCTATCGTTCCCGGCCTTTGCCTGCCCATTGCCACTTCATGACTGACTGACTGCACGGCCGTCGTCATGATGGTCCGCGAAGGTAAGGTATGCCTTCGCTAAGTAGGTCTGGGAGGGCAGCAGGTCATGTGGGACGACGCGTTTCCGAGTTTCCTGATCGGATTGAGGGAGGGACTCGAAGCCGGACTCATCGTCTCCATCCTGGTCGCCACCCTGGTCCGGGCCGAGGCGCGTTCGCGACTGCCCCAGGTGTGGACCGGCGTCCTGGCCGCCGTCGCGGTCGCCATGAGCTTCGGCGCGGTGCTCACCTTCACCGCCGCCTCCATGCCGCAGACCGCCCAGGAGGCGTTCGGCGGCATCCTCAGCGTGATCGCCGTGGCGTTCGTCACCGCCATGGTGTTCTGGATGCGCCGCTCGGCCCGCAGCCTGTCCGGCGAGCTGAAGGAGAAGGTGACCGGTGCCCTCGCCATGGGCTCGGGCGTGCTGATCCTCACCTCCTTCCTCGCGGTCGGCCGGGAGGGCCTGGAGACGGCCCTGTTCCTGTGGACCACCGCCCAGGCGGCCGGCGAGTCGGCCGGACCGCTGACCGGCGCCGGCATCGGCCTCGTCCTCGCGGCGGGCCTGTGCTGGGGCCTGTACCGCCGGGTCCTGAAGATCAACCTGACCAAGTTCTTCACCGCCACCGGCGCCGTCCTGATCGTCATCGCCGCCGGCGTCCTCGGCTACGGCCTGCGCGACCTCCAGGAGGGCGGCGTACTGCCCGGCAAGACCGCCTACGCGGTCGACCTCGCGAGCAGCGTCGACGCCGGCTCCTGGTACAGCACCCTGGTCCAGGGCGTCTTCAACCTCACCCCGACCATGACCTGGCTCCAGGTGGTGGCCTACGTCGCCTACCTGGCCGTCGTGATGACGCTGTTCGTGCGCGGCGTGCGGGCCACGGCCCCCAAGCCGGCTGCCGAGCGCCCCGCGGGGGAGCCCAAGGCCGGGCGGCCCGAGCGGCGCCGGCCGGTGTGGGTGGTGCCCGCAGTCGTGGTCGCCGTACCCGCCGTCATCGCCGGACTCGTCGTCACCTTCTCCCGGCCCAAGCCCGCCGGCGACCAGACCGTCGCCGTCTCCCAGACCGAGTGCGGCAAGGGCTTCACCGCGCCCAAGCCGGGCCGGCAGACCTTCCAGATGCACAACACCGGCGGCAAGACCTCCGAGGTGTACCTCATCGACCCGTCGACCAGCGCGGTCTACGGCGAGATCGAGGGCCTCGCCCCCGGTACCACCCGCGACCTCGTCGCCACCGTCGCCGGCGGCACCTACGCCTGGCGCTGCGTCCCCACCGGCGGCAAGGCGGTCACCTCCGCGTCGGTCACCGTCACCGGCGGCGGCGCGGCCAAGCCGGTCGTCCCCGTCTCCGAACAGGACCTCGCCGCACCCCTGACGGTGTACAAGACGTACGTCGGCCAGGGCCTGGCCATCCTCGTCGGCCAGACCCGCACCCTCGCCGACGACATCAAGGGCAACCACCTCGACAAGGCCCGCACCGACTGGCTCACCGCCCACCTGACCTACTCCTCGCTCGGCGCCGCCTACGGCACCTTCGAGGACTTCGACAAGAAGATCAACGGCCGGGCCGACGGACTGAGCGACGGCGTCCAGGACAAGGACTTCAGCGGCTTCCACCGTATCGAGTACGGCCTGTGGCACGGCCAGTCGGCCAAGGACCTGACCGGGCCCGCCCAGCAGCTCGCCACCGACGCGGCCGGACTGCAGAAGGCGTTCCCGAGTCAGGACTTCGACCCGGGCGACCTGCCGCTGCGCGCCCACGAGATCCTCGAGAACACCCTCCAGTTCGAGCTGACCGGCGACACCGACGAGGGCAGCGGCACCAACCTCGCGACCGCCGGCGCCAACCTGGACGGCACCCGCGAACTGCTCACGGTCCTCAAGCCGCTGCTCACCAGCCGCGCGCCCAAGGTACTCCCCACGGTCGACGCGGACATCGCGCGCGTGCAGAAACTCCTGGACGCGGCCCACGACGGCGACCGCTGGACAGCCGTCGACAAGCTCACCGCGAGCGACCGGCAGCGCCTGAACGGCGCCACCGGCCAGCTGCTGGAGGACCTCGCCCCGATCCCGGACCTGCTCGAGATCCGGAAGTCCGCCTGATGACCGACGCCCGCCCGACGACCCCCGCGCACCCGCACTCCGAAGGGAACCCTCCGATGTCCACCGCCGACACGCCGACCTGCCCCGTCGGCCCCGCCCGCCGCTCCTTCGTGCGGACCGCGCTGGGCGCCGGGGCCGCCGGAGCGGTCCTGGCCGGCGGCGGCTTCGCCCTCGGCGAGAGCGGTGGCACCGCCGAGGCGCAGACCTCGAACGCCGACGGTGCCGTGAAGGTCCCCTTCCACGGCGCCCACCAAGCGGGGATCGTCACCCCCACGCCGGCCGCCGCGACCTTCGTCTCGCTGGACGTCATCGCCGACGACCGCAAGGGTCTGAGCGGCCTGCTGAAGACCATCACCGAGCGGGCCCGCTTCCTCACCTCTGGCGGCGCCCCGGCCGACCTCGGCGTCGGCGCGCCGCCCTCCGACAACGGCATCCTCGGCCCCGAGGTCCCCTCCGACGGCCTCACGGTCACCGTCGGCGTCGGCGCCTCCCTCTTCGACGACCGCTACGGCCTCGCCAAGGTCAGGCCCGCCCGCCTCACCCCGATGCGGACGTTCCCCAACGACAACCTGAACGCGGCCGAGTGCCATGGCGACCTCTCCCTGCAGATCTGCGCCCAGAGCCAGGACACCGTGCTGCACGCGCTGCGCGACATCGCCCGGCACACCCGCGGAGCCATGCAGATCAAGTGGCGCATCGACGGCTTCCAGAACGCCCCGCGGCCCACCGGCGCCCAGCGCAACCTGCTCGGCTTCAAGGACGGCATCGCCAACCCGGACGTCACCTCCGCCCGCGAGACGGACAAGCTGATCTGGGTCGGCGACGGCCAGGGCGAGCCGGCCTGGACCACCGGCGGCAGCTACCAGGTCATCCGGATCATCCGGATGCTGGTGGAGTTCTGGGACCGGGTCTCGCTCAGCGAGCAGGAGAAGATGTTCGGCCGCCGCAAGGACACCGGCGCCCCGCTGGACGGCGCCAAGGAGACCGACATCCCCCAGTACGCCAAGGACCCGAAGGGCAACGCGATCCCGCTGGACGCCCACATCCGGCTCGCCAACCCGCGCAAGGCGTCGACCGACAGCTCCCGCATCCTGCGCCGCGGCTACAACTACGACCGGGGCGTGGACAACGTCGGCAACCTCGACATGGGCCTGGTGTTCTGCTGCTACAACCAGGACGTCAAGCGCCAGTTCGAGGCCGTGCAGACCCGGCTGATCGACGAGCCGCTCGTCGACTACATCTCCCCGACGGGCGGCGGCTACTTCTTCGCCCTGCCCGGTGTGAAGGACTCCGAGGACTGGCTGGGCCGGGGCATGTTCTCCGCCTGATCGCCCCTTTTCGCTGCATTCTGCGCGGCAGGCCTTTCCCTCCCCATGGGAAAGGCCTGTCGTTGCCTTTACCGCCCATCTACTGCACATGAGTTGCAAGTAGGAGAGGATGGCACCAGGCTGCGGTGTGCGGCCGTACCCGTACGACCGAAGGACACACCCTCCCGATGACGGCCGCCCCTGGTTCCGCTCCGTCCCTCCCCGCCCAGGCCGACGGCAAGCCGTCGCTCCGGCAGCGCGTCCGAGGCTCCATGACGCGACAGGAGTGGATCAGGGTCGGCGGGATGGCCGGCTTCGTCCTCGCGCTGCACGTCATCGGCTGGGGCACCCTGGTCGGCATCATCGCGCCGCAGCACTTCAGCGTCGGCAAGGAGTCCTTCGATATCGGCATCGGCGTCACCGCCTACACCCTCGGCATGCGGCACGCCTTCGACGCCGACCACATCGCGGCCATCGACAACACCACCCGCAAGCTCATGGGTGAGGGACAGCGCCCGCTGTCGGTCGGCTTCTGGTTCTCCCTCGGCCACTCCAGCATCGTCTTCGGGCTCTCCCTGCTGCTCTCGCTCGGCATGAAGACCCTGGCCGGCCCGGTCCGCGACGACAACTCGCACCTGCACGAGGTCACCGGCCTGATCGGTACGACGGTCTCCGGCGCCTTCCTCTACCTCATCGCCGGCATCAACCTCGTCATCCTGGCCGGCATCTGGAAGGTGTTCCGCCGGATGCGCGGCGGCGATTTCGACGAGGCCGCGCTGGAGCACCAGCTGAACAACCGCGGCTTCATGAACCGCCTGCTCGGCCGCGTCACCGGCTCGATCCGCAAGCCGTGGCAGATGTACCCGCTGGGCCTGCTGTTCGGGCTCGGCTTCGACACGGCGACGGAGATCGCCCTGCTGGTCCTCGCCGGCTCCGGCGCCGCCTCCGGCCTGCCCTGGTACGCCATCCTCTGCCTGCCCGTCCTGTTCGCCGCGGGCATGTCCCTGCTGGACACCATCGACGGCTCGTTCATGAACTTCGCCTACGAGTGGGCGTTCTCCAAGCCGGTCCGCAAGGTCTACTACAACCTCACCATCACCGGCCTGTCCGTCGCCGTCGCCTTCATCATCGGCACCGTCGAGCTCCTCGGCCTCCTCGCCGACAAGCTCGACCTCCACGGCGCCTTCTGGGACTGGATCGCCGGCCTCGACCTCAACACCGTCGGCTTCGTCATCGTCGGCCTCTTCTTCGCCACCTGGGCCGTCGCCCTGCTGGTCTGGAAGGCGGGCCGCATCGAGGAGAAGTGGACGGCGGGCCTGGCGGAACAGAGCGCCGACTGACCGGCGTCGGGCCTGTACCCCGGGGGGAGTCCCCGCAGGGCAATCGTTTGGTCACCGTGGAGTGGGCTGGTGGAGGCCGTCGGCACCAGCGACTGGACCGGCACCGCTGCGGGTGCTGCTCGCCGAGGCGGGCGCGGATCCGGCGGCCGCGGACGTCGTCTTCACCGGTGCCGACCCGGAGGTACTGGTCGCCATCGCGATGAACGGCGCGCCGCCGCCTCCGCGGCACGGTCGGCCGCTGCGGCTGATCGTGCCCGGCTGGTGCTCATGCCGTCCGGCGGGCGCGGGGCGTCTGCGGTTGCTCGCGCCCCGCGGCGGAGCCGCGAAGCAGGCACAGCCCCGCGCCCCTTTGGGTTGGCCCCTCTGCCCGTGCTTGGTTGCTGGGCCCCGGACGCCCCTACGGCAGCAGCCTCTCCACCGCTGTCGGGCCCTCCTTCTCCATCTTGCGGCGGGCCCAGGCGAGGTTCTTCGGGTTGACGTCCCTGCCCGCCGCCATCACGTAGTCCTCCGGGGTGATGTTCTTGGCCGGAGCGGTGTGGAGCAGGGCGTCCGGGGTGCAGTGGTCGTCGGCCGACCGGGTCTCGTCGGGTGTGGGTGTCGACATGATGCCTCCTCCTCGGTCCGGATGACCGCATCCGTGCCGGTGCCCCCGAACGGGGCACACTCTCACCATTCCCCGCGGCGCCTTCCCACGCCACCGGAGAGCACTCGCTCCTAAGCTGGAATGCATCTCGCTCCGCTCACCGGGAGGCCCGCAGATGGCCGAGACCCCGTTCGCCGAGGGCTTCCGCCCCGGCCCCCGCTATCTGCCGATCGCCGAGCACGGGCTCATCGGCGACCTGCGCAGCGTGGCCCTGGTCGGCACCAACGGCACGATCGACTGGTACTGCTGCCCGTCCTTCGACGCGCCCAGCGTCTTCGCGGCCGTCCTCGACGCCGAGCGCGGCGGCTGCTTCGAGCTGGCCGCCACCGTCCCCGCGCGCACCAAGCAGTTCTACTTCCCCGACACCAACGTCCTGATCACCCGGTTCTTCACCGAGGACGGGGTCGGCGAGGTGCAGGACTTCATGCCGGTCAGCGGCGAGGCAGCACGCCTGGAGGGCCGGCACCGGCTGATCCGGCGCGTGGTGTGCGTGCGCGGCACCGTGCCCTTCCGGGCCCTGATCGCCCCGCGCTTCAACTACGGCGCCGACCGGCACACCCTGCGCACCCAGGAAGGCCTGGTCGTCTTCGAGTCCCCCAAGCTGTCCCTCGCCCTCACGACCACCGCCACCGTGGAGTGCGACGACCGGGACGTACGGGCCGACTTCAAGCTGAGCGAGGGCGAGACGGCGGTGTTCGCCCTCGACCAGGTCGGCGAGGCGGTGTCCCCCCGCGGCTGCGCCCGCGCCGAGGCCGAGCAGGAGTTCAACGCCACGGTCGTCTACTGGCGGCGCTGGCTGCACCAGTCCCGCTACCGGGGCCGCTGGCGCGAGATGGTGCACCGCTCGGCCCTCACCCTGAAGCTGCTCACCTACGCCCCCACCGGCGCCATCGTCGCAGCCCCCACCACCAGCCTGCCCGAGCAGCTCGGCGGTGAGCGCAACTGGGACTACCGGTACGTGTGGGTGCGTGACGCCGCCTTCGCCGTCTATGCGCTGCTGCGGCTCGGCTTCAGCGGCGAGGCCGAGGCCTTCATGCGCTTCCTCACCACGCACGTCAGCCCCTGCGACAGCACGGACGACTCCCCGCCGCTGCAGATCATGTACGGCATCGACGGCCGCGCCGAGCTGCCCGAGCGGGTGCTGCCGCATCTGGAGGGCCATCTCGGCTCCGCACCGGTCCGGGTCGGCAACGCCGCCGCCGACCAGCTCCAGCTGGACATCTACGGCGCCCTGATCGACTCGATCTACCTCTACGACAAATGGGCCCAGCCCATCCCCAGCGGCCAGTGGGACGACGTGTGCGAACTGGTCGACTGGGTGTGCGCGCACTGGGACCAGCCCGACGAGGGCGTGTGGGAGACCCGCGGCGGCCGCCGGAACTTCACGTACTCGCGACTGATGTGCTGGGTCGCCATCGAGCGGGCCATCCGGCTCGCCAACCGGCGCGGGCTCCCCGCCGACCTGCCCCGCTGGCGGCAGGCCCGCGACACGATCTACCGGCGGATCATGGACCGCGGCTGGTCGGAGCGGCGGAGCGCCTTCGTGCAGTACGAGGGCAGTGACGTACTGGACGCCTCGCTGCTGATGATGCCGCTCGCCAAGTTCGTCGCCCCGACCGACCCCAAGTGGCTGTCCACCCTGGACGCCCTCACCGAGGACCTGGTCTCCGACTCCCTCGTCTACCGCTACGACCCGCAGGCCAGCCCCGACGGGCTGCGCGGCGACGAGGGCACCTTCTCGATCTGCTCGTTCTGGTACGTCGAGGCCCTGGTCCGGGCCGGCCGGCTCGACGAGGCCCGGCTGGCGTTCGAGAAGATGCTCACCTACGCCAACCATCTCGGCCTGTACGCCGAGGAGATCGGCCGCACCGGCGAGCAACAGGGCAACTTCCCGCAGGCGTTCACACATCTGGCCCTGATCAGCGCCGCGTTCAACCTCGACCGCGCCCTCGGCTGAGGACCAGGGCGACCTCCGCTCCGGCTCAGGCTCAGGCGAAGCGGGAGCTGGTGACCGGGCCGGCGGATCGCACCCGTGCCCGGTCGCCGCGCAGCCAGCTGCCCCTGACGGCCGAGGCGAACGCCGCGAACCCCGCGTCGTGGTCCGCCGGGCCCCGCTCGACACCGTCGTCTGCGCTCCCGCGCTGCTCGCCCCAGGGCGCCACCACCGACTGGCGCAGCAGGGCGACGCTGTCCGCGGCGATCGCGGGCGGGTCCGTCCAGCAGCTCGCGTGCGCGTGCAGCACCTGTCCGGGCGCGCGCGTGACGGGGTCCCCGATCAGCTCCGGGCCGCCGTCGTGCGCGGCCAGCCCGTGGTCCGGGGTGTCCCGCAGCCAGGCGTACCGGCCGTTCATGCCCGCGTCGAAGCCCACGGCGACAGCGTGCCGAGGACGGTGCCGGAGGTCACGTACTGCCGGCCGCGCAGGTCGGACGGGCCGAGGAAGGACGCCCGTTCGGCGTCGGCCGCGCGCGAGCACCCCGTTCGTAGAGAACCTTGGGGCGTTCGGGCTCGGCGGCGAGCGCGAACATGCCGAAGATCATCACCCGTCGGGTGACGTGTCCTCAACACATTTCCCCACGCCGTCCCCACGGGGGCTACGGCAGCGGCTGCTCCGCCCAGATGACCTTGCCGTGCGGGGTGTAGCGGGTGCCCCAGCGGTCGGCGAGCTGCGCGACCAGGAACAGGCCCCGGCCGCCCTCGTCGGTGCTCGCCGCGTACCGCAGATGCGGCGAGGTCGTGCTGCCGTCGGACACCTCGCAGATCAGTGCGCGGTCGCGCAGCAGCCGTACCCCGATCGGGCCGCGCCCGTAGCGGATGGCGTTGGTGACCAGCTCGCTCAGGATCAGCTCCGTCGTGAAGTCCAGCTCCTCCAGCCCCCACTCGACCAGCTGCCGCGTCACCGAGGACCGAACCTGTGACACCGCCGCCGGGTCGGACGGCACCTGCCACTGGGCGACCCGGTCGGCGCCCAGCACCCGGGTGCGGGCGACGATCAGTGCGACGTCGTCGCTCGGCCGGGCCGGCAGCCGCTCCAGCACCGTGCGGCAGGTCTCCTCCGGCGAGGCGCCCGGCGTCCGGCCCAGGGCGTCGCCCAGCAGCTCGAGACCCTCGTCGATGTCCCGGTCGCGGTCCTCCACCAGCCCGTCGGTGTACAGCACCAGCCGGCTGCCCTCGGCCAGCTCCAGCTCGGCTGTCTCGAACGGCAGCCCGCCCAGGCCCAGCGGCGGACCCGCCGGCACCTCCGGGAACTCCACACCACCGTCGGGCCGTACCAGCGCGGGCGGCGGATGACCGGCCCGGGCCAGGGTGCAGCGCCGCGCCACCGGGTCGTACACCGCGTACAGACAGGTCGCGCCGGTGATCGACGCCGCGCCGTCCGCGGAGGTCTCGTCCTGGTCGATCCGGCCCACCAGCTCGTCCAGCAGACCGAGGAGTTCGTCCGGCGGCAGATCGAGCGCGGAGAAGTTGTGCACCGCCGTGCGCAGCCGGCCCATGGTGGCCGCCGCGTGCAGCCCGTGCCCCACCACGTCCCCCACCACCAGCGCCACCCGGGCCCCGGACAGCGGCAGGACGTCGAACCAGTCGCCGCCCACCCCGGCCTGCGCCGGGAGATAGCGGTAGGCGATCTCGAGCGCGCCCTGCTCGGGCAGCGAGCGCGGCAGCAGACTGCGCTGCAGGGTCACCGCCATGCTGTGCTCGCGGGTGTACCGGCGGGCGTTGTCGATGGACACCGCCGCCCGCGCGGCCAGCTCCTCGGCGAGCGCCAGCTCCTCGGAGTCGAACGGCTCCGGCTTCTGGGAGCGCCAGAAGTTCGCCACACCCAGCACCAGACTGCCCGCCTTGAGCGGCACGGTGATCATCGAGTGGATGCCGTACTCCAGCACCTGATCGGTGCGCTCCAGGTCCTGCGCCCGCCAGCCGGGCGCGTCGCACAGGGCGGGCACCACGACCGACTGCCCGGTGGTCAGACTGCGCGCCTGCGGCGAGGTGGCCACGAACCGGATGTGCTCGCCGACGGGGTACAGCGGGGCGTCCTTGCGGACCCCGGTGCCGGCCGTGCGGCGCAGCGCGGTGCCCGGCCGCGGTTCCTCCCCGCGCAGTACCGCGTCGAAGAGGTCCACCGTCGCGAAGTCCGCGAACCGGGGCACCGCCAGATCGGCCAGTTCCTCCGTCGTGCGGGTCACGTCCAGGCTGGTGCCGATGCCCACCCCGGCGTCGTACAGGATGTTCAGCCGCTCGCGCGCCACCTCCGCCCGCCCGGACAGCGCCCGCAGCTCGGTGGAGTCGCGCAGCGTGGTCACGCTGCCCGCCGGGCCGCCGCGCAGATCGGTGGGGCGCTGGTTGATCGCCAGCAGCCGGTCCTTGACCAGGTGCACCTCGTCCGTCGCCACCCGCCCCGAGGCCAGCAGCGCCGCCGTCTCGTCGTCCAGGCCCAGCTCCAGCACGCTGCGCCGCTCGGCGTCCTCGGGCAGGTCCAGCAGCCGGTGCGCCTCGTCGTTGGCGAGCAGCAGCCGGGCGCCGTCGCCGACGATCAGCACGCCCTCGCGGACCGAGTGCAGCACCGCGTCATGGTGCTCGTACATCCGGGTCATCTCGTACGGTCCGAGGCCGCGCGTCTGGCGCAGCAGCCGTCTGCTGACCAGGGCCGTGCCGACGGTCGCCAGCGCGAGGGCCGCCGCGGCCGCCCCGAGCAGCAGGGGCAGCGGCTGGGCGGCGGCCCCGCCCACGTGCGCCGTGGTGATGCCCGCCGACACCAGGCCCACCACCTTGCCGGCGGAGTCCCGCACCGGCACCACGACCTGCACGAGTGGTCCTATCGTGCCGTTGACGTGCTCGGTGACGGTGCCCCCGGCCAGCGCCGGGCCGATGGTGCCGACGAACTTCTTGCCGATGCGGTCCGGCTTGGGGTGGGTGTAGCGGATGCCGTCGGTGTTCATCACGACGACGAAGTCCACGCCGGTCGCGTTGCGTACGGCCTCGGCCCTCGGCTGCAGGATCTTCGTCGGATCCGGGGTGCGCAGCGCGGCCGCCGTGCCCGGCGCGTTGGCGAACGACTCGGCGACGGCGAGCGAACGGTTCGCCGCCTCGGTGTCGCTGTCGTGCCGCACCTGGAGCACCTGCGCCACCACGGCCGCGACGACCAGCAGCAGCACGATCACGACCTGGAGCAGGAAGACCTGCCCGGCGACGCTGCGCCCGGTCACCGCCGAGCGCAGCATGCCCGGCCGGCGGCCGTCGCCGCCGGGGCCGTCCGGTACCGGGCCCCTCGGTGTGCGCGGGTGCCCGAACGTCCGGGGCGGCCGGGTCGCTTTCCGGCCGGGCAGTCGCACCATGTGCCCATGTCTACACTGCCCGGCCCGCTCAGGCGAGACCGTGAGCGCGGGTGACGGCCGCCGTCCGGGACCGCGCGCTGCGGTCATGGGCGGGGCGGGGGAGCCGAACGGCGGGCGGCGAGCAGCAGCGCCACGTCGTCGGGGCGGTCGGTGGCATGCCGGGCGGTGGCGGTGAGCCGGTCCGCGACCCCGGCCAGCGAGTGCCCGCCGCGCCGCCCGGCGGCGCCCCCGGCCCGGCCGAGCGCCAGCCGCAGCGCGGTGATGCCGTCGTCGATGTCGGCACCCGGCCGCTCCACCAGCCCGTCCGTGTAGAGGGCGAGGATCGCGTCCGGCTCCAGCAGCAGCTCGGCCACCGGGTAACGGGCGTGCGGATCCACGCCGAGGACGACCCCGCCGGGGATGTCCAGCAGCCTGGTACTGCCGTCGGGGGAGCGCAGCAGCGGCGGCGGATGGCCCGCCCGGGCGACCAGGGCCCGGCCGGTGGCCGGATCCAGCCGCAGATAGCAGCAGCTGGCGAACTGGCCGGGGTCGAGGTCGATCAGCAGCCGGTTGGTGCCGCTCAGCACCTCGTCCGGCGGCCGGTCGCCCAGCGCGAACGCGCGCACCGCGCTGCGCAGCTGGCCCATGGTGGCCGCCGCCTGCACCCCGTGCCCCTGCACATCGCCGATCACCAGCGCGATCCCAGCACCGGCCTCGACCACGTCATACCAGTCGCCGCCGACGTCCATGCCCTGGGTGCCCGGCAGATACCGGCCCGCCGTCTCCACCCGGGGGTGCGTCGACAGCCGGTGCGGCAGCAGCGCCTGCTGCAGGCCGCGGGCGAGGGCGGCCTCGCTGTCGTAGCGCTGGGCCCGTTCCATGGCGTGCGCGATCAGCCCGGCGAGCGCGGTGAGGACCGTACGTTCCTCGGCGCTGAAGTGGCGCCGGCGGTCGAAGCCGAGGATGCACGAGCCGACCGGTCGGCCGGAGGCGATCATCGGCAGGAAGGCCCGGGCGCCCTCCTCGGCGTCCAGCGGCATGCCCGGATACCTGTCCGCCATCTGCTGCATCGACTCGAAGAACAGCGGCCGGCCCGTGGTCAGGCACTCCACGCCGGGCAGGTGCGCGTCCAGCGCGGTCCCCTCGAACGGGGCCAGGAACCCCTGCGGGAAGCCGCTCTCCCAGGCCAGGTACAGATGCCGGTCCTGGAGCACGTAGATGGCGAGGCATCCGCCGCCGAACGCCGGCAGCAGTTCCTGTACGACCACCGCCGACACCTGCCGGGCGGTCACCGCGTCCGTCAGCGCGATGGCCAGGGCGATCGGCCGGTACACCGGCGCCATCGAGTGGTCGGCCGTGTCCTTGGGCAGGTGTGTCTCGGCGACCGGCTCGCCCGGCGTGTCCATGCGGCTGGCCGGGGCGAGCGTGCAGGTCAGCAGGTCTGTGCCGGGATGCACCGACACGGCGAACCAGTCGCCTCCGCCGGGCTCCCCACGGTCCCCGGCCGGGCGCCTGGCATGGAAGTGCACCGGGTCCGGGGCCAGCAGCGCGCCGCGCAGATGGTCGTCGTACGGCGGCCCGGTCAGCCACGGCAACGCCTCCCACAGCGGCCGCCCGAGCAGCCACCCCCGGTCCCGGCCGGTGACGCGCGCCGCGGCCTCGTTGGCGTACACGATGAGCCCCAGCCGGTCCAGGCAGAACACCCCCTGCGGCAGCAGATCGGCCGCGCCGTCCGCGGAGGCGCCCGGTCCGGGGTCGAACACGACCCCGCCCACCCGCTCCTCGGCCGCGTCCTCCGCGGCCGGCCACAGGTCCAGCAGCCGGAGCGTGCCGTCCCGAGCCCGCAGGCTCAGCGGCGACCCGGGCGGCTTGCCGGCGGCGGCCTCGCGCAGCGCGGCCAGGAACCGGTCCGCGTCGGCCGGCGCGACGGCGTCCGCGAGGGCCGTGTCCGTCCCGTCGAACTCGCCGGGGCGCAGCCCGAGAAGGGTGTGCAACCGGTCGTCCGCGCGCACCGCGCAGGTCACCGGATCCCAGCTGAACCGGCCCACGAGGGCCTGCGCGGGCCGGCTCGCGGGCGGCCGCACGCACAGCGGCTCGGCGTCCCAGACGATCGCGTCCGGGTTCCCGGCGGCCAGCGCGAGCAGTTCGGCGCCGAGGCCCTCGGCGAGCCGGGCGAGCAGTTCCTGGTCCAGCGGCTCGTCCACGCCGTCCGCGACCGCCGGGCGCAGCACCGTGAGCACCCCGAGCGGCTCACCACCGCCCGGCACCGGCACGTGCAACGACCCGAACGGGAAGGGCAGGCCCGCCGCGAACTGCGGATACCGGCGCACCGTCTCGGCGGCGTTCGCCAGCACCACCCGTACACCGAGACGGTAGGCGTCGGCCACCGGGAAAGGACGGCCCACGTGCAGCCGCCACCACGGGCGGAACAGCGGTCCGGGCAGCCCGGAGAGCACCGCGAGCCGCAGCAGACCCGGCGTGCCCGAGCGCAGATACACGCCCGCCACCTGGCCGCCCGCCGCACCGAGCGCGCCGGTCGAGGCGTCCGCCAGCAGCGCGGCCAGCCTGGCCCGGGTACGGACCACCTGCTCGCCGCCGCTCTCGGCCATCGGCCCTGCCTCGGCCATCGGCCCTACCTCGTCCCGTGCGCCTTCCGGGTGGCTGACACAGCAAGAATGCGCCTGGAAGAGCACGGAATGCACCTGGGCAGGGGACGCCCTCCTCACCTTCGCACCGGTCCCCACCTGCTGACGCGGCCGGCAGCGCTGCTGCTGACGCGAGGAGGTCGTCCAACCCGTCACGCTGCTGGAGAACTCGCCGCACCGCACGGGGCTCGCGGCGGTGCTGCTGACCGCGCGGCGGCAAGGAGCGCGGCCGGAGTTCCCTGGCCGCCGGGTGGATCGTCCGTGGCGCCGCGCTGCCGGGCCGGACTGTCCCAGGGGCCCTCGCGGCCACCGAGGTCGCCGCGGGTCCGGGCGTCCTGCCGGCACTCGCCCTGCCCGCCCGGGCGGCGCGGATCCGGCTCGTCACGGCGCCCGCCGTGCTCGGTGTCACCGCGGCACTCGTCGCCGGGCAGCTCCTCGGCGGGCGGCTCGGCCCGCCGGCCCCGTCCCGGCCGTGGGACGCGGCCCTGGCTCCGCCCTGGCACGGCGGCAGCGGTGACCGCGCTCGCGTACGGGACTCAGTCCACCGGGTGGGCCGGACCCGCGGGGTGCGCGCCCGCGCCGCGCACCGGACGCAGTACCAGGTGGCCGTCCACGCGGGCGGCCGCCATGGCGAACGGGAAGGTGTCCGCCTCCAGGCACATCGCGACGTCCTCGGGGTGGACACCGGCCCAGCCACGCCGCACGCCGTCGGCCAGCCGGGCCGCGGCGTCGGAACGCCGGGCCCGGTCGAGATAGGGACCCGGATCGGCGTCGAGCGTGCGGACCCGGTCGGCTATGTACTCGGCGCAGGCGAGATCCTCCTCGGCCCGCCCGCCGTCCCCGGTGACGACGAAGGTCACCGTCCGCGGCCGGGCCCGCCGCAGCAGCTCGGCGGTCGCACCGGCCACCACGAAACTCGCGCACAGCAGCAGCCCGGCGTCCGCCACGGCCAGCGCCCCGGCCGTCCCGGCGGTGGTCTTCTGCACGACCGTACGGCCCCGCACGTCCAGCGCGCGCAGCCGGGCGGGCGAGTTGGCCAGGTCGAAGCCCGGCACCGGCGCTCCGTCCTGGAAGGCCAGCCAGCCGGGGTGACGGGCCTTCAGCTCCAGGGCCTCCTCCTGCGTACCGGCGAAGACGATCCGCTCGGCGCCGCGCCGGAACGCCCAGGCGGCCACGGTGAACGCGCGCATGACGTCGACGACCACGGCCACGTCCGGCGCGGTGGGCGTACCGGGGATACCGGTGAACTCGGGCTGCATCGCTCCATGATGCGCCACCCGGCGGCCGTTCAGGGCTCGGTCGGCGGCAGGGGCCGGGCGGCGCGCAGGCTGCGCAGCGCGAGCAGCAGGACGCCGATGTCGTCCAGGTAGACGGGGTCGGGCAGCAGATCGGCGGGGAGCAGCAGATACGCGACCGCGCCCCAGAAAACCCAGCGCGGGCCCGTCGGCAGCCCGGCCCGCCGCAGCGCGTTCCGGGCCCGCACCAGCCGTACCAGCAGACCGACCGCGACGGCGAGCAGCGCCGCCGCGACGACGGCGCTGAGCAGCAGCAGGGCCGTGGTGTCCATGTTTCCGGGGGCTACGACGTCCGGTCCGTGGTGTCGGCCGGGTCCGGGCCGGCGCCCTCGGCCGGCGTGCCCTGCGTGCCGCTCGGTGTGGCGTCCGCCGGACCCTGTGGGCCGGGTGCCTGCTGCCGCTGGCCCTTGGCCGGGAACCTCAGCCGTTCGAAGGTCCGGGTCAGCTGCTGGAGCGCGCCCGGTGTCCGGGGCACGGGCCGCTGCGGGGGCAGGGCGGGCGCGGGGACGTCGCGGTAGGCGGCCAGGGCGGCGAGGGCCTGCTCGGCGGCGTCCTTGTACAGGTCCCGGGACTTCGTCATCGCCTCCAGCGCCTCGGCGTACCGGGCGACCAGCTCTCGTTCGCGCTCCAGCTCCTCCCGGAGGGTCATCAGGGTCCAGTTCTCGCGCAGGTCGTTCAGCGCGTCCTCGGCCTCCCGCGGCAGGGGCCGGGCCCGGGCGGCGAAGTGCCGCAGCGCCGCGAGGAGTTCGGCCGGCTCGGAACCGTCCAGGAAGACGCTGCGCACCCGGTGCTCCCGGCCGTCGTAGTCCTTCGGCGCCGGGTCCGGCGGCAGCAGTACGGCGCCGCCGCGCGGCACCTCGACGCCGAGGTCCTTCAGCGCGTAGTTGACCGCGCGGAACTGGTGCGGGGCGGCGCGGTGCTCCACCACGCGGTGCCGCAGACCGGGCGGCAGCAGCCGGGACAGCGGCAGCCGGCCCGCCTCGTCCGGGGTCATCGCCTCGTGCACGACGAGGTTGACGCACCAGCCCTCGCGGGCCGCGTCGCGCAGCCGGCGGCGCATCTCCTTGTCGTCCTCGGGCAGCGCGTTGACCTGGCGCAGCCGCAGTCCGGTGACCGTGGCGTGGTGGTCCCAGGCGCCGTCGTCGCCCTCGCCGGTGCCGCTCTCGGGCCAGAACAGGGTCGCGGGCGAGGGCCAGGTCTCGTCCCAGGGGCGCTCCGCCTCCGCGACGAGCCGCCACTCGTGCCCCTGCGGCCGCCCCGCGCGCGGTACGAGGGTGAGCCGGGCCCGCACGGTCACCGAGCCGGCGGCCCGCCAGCGCGCCTCGAAGATCCGCTCGGTCGCGTCCTCGGGCACGGGCGGTTCGGCGAAGTCGTCGATGTCCCCGCTCTCCCGGCGCCGGCGCAGGGTGCGGCGCACGACCTCCTCGGGGGCGGGACCGGTGTGGCAGCCGCGGACCGCCCAGAGAGTCTGCGGGAAGGCGGCGCGGTCGGTGGCGGAGTTCGACATGAGCCAATCTGCTGATGGGAGTGGGTGAGCTTCCAGTATCGCCGCTCGGCCGGGAAGCGCGTCGTCCGGGGCCGGGGAGGTGGCGTGTCGCGCCGAGGACGCGCCCCGCGCACGGGGTGTGCGCGGTCCGCATGGGGCGCGGAGAGGACGCGTCGGGTGACCACCGTGCGCACATGGCCGGGCAACTCCCACGGCGCCCACAATGGTCCGGCGAACGGGGTCCGCCCATCCATCCGCTCAGGGGCGGACCCCGTTCTCACGACACGCGCGCGTGGACGCGCCTCACGCCTTCCCGAGCACGCGCGCGTGGCCGCCGTCAGCCACGATGCCTACGCCCTCGATATATATCTGCTCCCGATATATCCTGGCCGCATGACAGCGAAGAGCATGACCCGGGCGGCGTTCTTCGTCCTCACGGCGCTCGCCGACCAGCCGCGGCACGGCTACGGCATCCTGCGCGAGGTCGAGGAACTGTCCGACGGGGAGGTGCAGTTGCGGGTCGGCACCCTGTACGGCGTGCTGGACCGGCTCACCGCGGACGGTCTGATCGTGCTGGACCGGGAAGAGGTCCAGCAGGGCCGGCTGCGGCGCTACTACCGGCTGACCGACGACGGAGCGGCCGCCCTGGAGACGGAGGCCGAGCGGATGGCCGCCGGCGCCGGGGCCGCCAGGCGGCGCATCGCCGAGGGCCGCCGCGCCGGCACGCCCGCCCGGCCCGCCGCCGACGGCCCGGCCGGCCTCGAACCCCCCACCGCACCCGGACTCGCGGGAGGCCTCGCATGACCACACTGCTGGAAGCCCGCTACCGCGCGGTGCTGCGCCTGCTCCCCGCCTACTACCGGCGCGAACGGGAGGAGGAGATGGTCGAGACGTATCTGTGGGGCCTCGACCGCGACACCCAGGACCAGAGCCGGCCCACGTTCGGCGAGGTGGCGAGCATCGCCGCCCTCGCGGTGCGCAGCCGCCTCGGCGCCGCCGGAGCGCCCCGGCGCTACGCCGTGCTCGGCTCGGGCACCAGGCTCTTCGCCCTGTCCGCCGTGCTGCTCCTCGCGGCCTCCGCCGTCATCGAGCCGATCCTGCGGTTGACCTGGACCTTCACCCGGGGCGGCGCGGAACGGCGGCTGTTCCTGTCGGACTTCACCGACCACGGGACCGTCACCGGGACGGTCTCCGTCGCCCAGTGGATCCTTCCGCTGGGCTGGACGGTTGCCTACTTCGCCCTCCTGTCCGACCGCCGGCGCCTCGCCCGGATCGGCGCCCTGGTGGCGGCGCTGCCCAGCCTGTGGCCGCTGATCGGCTCGCTGACGGGCGCGACGATCGTCACGGAGCCGGCGTTCGTCGTCACGCTGATGCTGCTGGTCTGGCTTCCGGCGCTCGCGCTGTGCGCCGCCCACCACCGCGACGCGCCCCCGGCCCGGCTGCCCGCCGGCACCCCCGGTCTGGTCTTCATGACGGCCTGCGTGCTGACGGGAGCGTCCCTGGTGCTGCTGCCCGCCGCGACGGACCTGGTGTGGGCGCCCCCCAACTGCTTCGTCGTCGGCGCCCTCGGCTGGCTGGTGTGGAACGCCCGCCGCCGGGACCGGAGCGCGCCCGGCGGCGGCCTCGCCCTCGCCGGGCTCGGCCTGCTGCTCCTGTCCGTGCGCGTCGCCGCCCTCTACCCCTGGCTCGGAGTGCCCGTCCCCGCCGGGTACTGGAACGGCAGCCTCGGCCAGACGAGCGCCCTCGCCCTGCTGACCGTGGCGCTGGCGGTGGCCGGCCGCTGGGAACTCGCGACCCGCTGACCCGGGCCATGTCGCCCAGGGCCGAGGCGAGTTGTCCACAGACCCGGACGGAGTGTCAGACCCGCGTGTCAAGATCGGTCGCATGCACAAGCACGCCCTGCTGCCCGCGGAACCCCACCGTTCGACGACGTACGTCCTCTGGGCCGCCGCCAACGACCCGGCGGAGCACGGCGCCGCGCTCGCGCTCCTCGACGAGGTGCGCACGGCCGTGTCGCGCGCCTACCCGAAGATGGGCCGCTGCCTCGACCAACTGAGGCGTCGCGCACGCTCGTTGCCGCCCGCCCATCTGCCCTGGTTCTGGGACACCGTGGCGCACCGCCTGCTGGGCTGTCCCGGCGGCACGGCCGCCAAGGCCTACACCCTGGCCCGCAAGGCCGAGCAGGAACACGCGCTGGACGTCGACCCCGACTGGCGGCGGGCGAACGCACTGCTCTGCGCGGCCCGCGGAGAGCTGCCCGTCACGGAGCTGAGCCGGCACCAGCGCTGGCTGGCCGGGCAGCTGCCACCCGCCGAGGCGCACGAGGAGTACGTCCGCGTGCTCACCGCGTGGGCCGCCTCGCCCGGCGAGCTCCCGGCCGACCTGGCCCGCCGCGTCCGGGCGTCCGCGCGCGCCGCCGGGCTCGGCACCGCCGAGGACGCCCGTGTCCTGGGCCGTCTCCTCGGCGGTGCGCGCGGCAAGGCGATCCCGGACGCCCTGCTGGAGGCAGCCACCGCGCCGCTCGCCGAACACCCCCAGGACGGCGACGTACGGGCCGCCCTGCTCGACTTGTTCCCCGAGAGCAGGAACGACGCGGCGGCCTGGCTGCGCCTGCTGCTGCGCGCCGGCATCATCGACGCCGCGGCCGCCGGACACCTCACCCCGGACGGCGGCCCGGCCGGCTGGCTCGGCCGGTACACACGCGCCTACCGGCACCGCAGGGTGCCCTACGGCGGAGTGGTGGACCAGCCCATGCCGGCCGAACTCTTCGAGATCGTCGCCCGGTTCGCGCCCCGCCTCCGGGCCGCGGGCACCCCGGTGCGCCTCCACGAGGACCAGTACCGCTGGCCGGCCCTCGACGCCGACCTCCTGGACGCCTGCCTCGCCGAGGGCATCGCCGTCGAGGACCCCGGAGACACGGTGGGACTGACCTTCTGGGACGACCGGTCCCGCCGCGACCTCAAGGCGCTGGCCGCCGACCCGGTGTTCGGCCGGCGCCTGGAGGGCACCGTGCACGCGGGGCTGCGCGGCGCCGGTACGGCGATCACCCGCCTGCCGGAGAACGCCGGTATCGCCGGCGAGGTGCACACCCGCGTCGAGGCCCTGCTCGGCGCCCTGCGCGGCGGCGGCCTCGCCGCGGCCGACGAGGCGGTGACCGAACTGGGCACCCTCCTCGACCGGCCCACGGCCACCGCCCTGGACGGCATCGAGGAGGCGCTGGCCGCCCTCGACCTCACCGGCCCGCTCGCCCGCGCCCTGCACGCCGGGCTCCCCGAGGAGCTGGGCTGGCCCGCGCTGGAGGCCGCCCTCGCCGGCTTCGACCCGGCCGACACCCTCCACGTGACCTGCACCTGGCCGGTCCTGACCGTCTTCGGCGCCGACCGCGCGGTGGCCGTCGACCACGCGGGCACACGCGCGTCATGCACCTTCCGGGTGCCCGACGAGGCGACCGCGCACGCCGTCCACCACGTCGGCGGGCACTTCCTGGTCAGCTGGCGGACCGACGCCCGCCACTCCGGCTCCGACCGGGCCTTCTGGACCGACCGGCCGGACGAGGTGTTCACCCCGGAGGACACCTTCGGCCTGCGGCCGTACGGCGGACACATCCAGGGCGGCTTCGGCTACCAGTTCGAGACCCCGGACCGCGGCGGGCGGTTCGACGGCGAGCGGGTGCTGCGGCCCGGCGGCCGGGAGGGCATCGGCGGCCATGACCTCCAGATGAGCGACGGCCACCGGTTCTGGAGCGCCCGGGTGTTCCACACGCGCGCGGGGTGGATGCCGTACGACCCGGACACGGGGGACCGGGCCGGCGATCTCGGTCTGCCGGACTTCCACCGCGACCCTGAACTCCCGCCCGGCAGGGAGGTGTTCGAGAGCGGCCAGTTCCTCGCCGTCCTGCCCGAGGACGCCCCGGCCTCCCCGCTCGGGCAGGACGGACGGCTCGTCGGCTGCCGTGTCCTCAACCGCACGCCCCACCCCGGCCCGTCCCCGAGGGACTTCCTGCTGGAGTCGGCCGACGGTCGTACCGCGCGCTATCGCAGCCGCCGCTTCGGCCGCCACCCGTGGGGCATCATCGGGCTGCCCGAGGGTGGTGAGCAGGCCGTCCTCGTCGGGGAGACGACGGTGCGCTGCCACGCGGCGGACGACAACTCGCTGCTGTGGCAGGTCCACGGCTTCGTCCCGCCCGCCGGCCGCGACCGGGACCGCTCGCCCACCCTCGGCGAGGACGCCGGCCTGGTGCCGCCGCCCGCCTTCTGGCACTTCCTCACCCCACGCGACGAGCGTTCCTCCAAGGCGCTGCGCAGCGTGGACGACACCATCGTGCGCGCCCTCCTGGAGGCCGCCCTGGAGAGCCCGGACGCCGAGCACCTGCGCGCCGCCGCCGTACGACTGCTGCCGGAGGTGGGGGACGCCCGGGTGCGTGCCGGCGTGGCGCGCGCCGCCCTGCTCGCGGCCGGTGTGCTGCGCCGCCGCGAGGAGCTGTCCCGCCGGGTCGGTGTCATGCGGTCCGGCCCCGTCGTGACCCTGCCCGCCGCCGTCCCCGACACCACCCTCGCCCCGGCCCTGTCCGGGCTCCTGCCCGACCTGCGCGGTTACGAGGCGTACACGCCCGAGCGGCACCCCGGCATCCTCACGGCGGTCGCCGCCGACGGCCGCTTCCTGCGCGGCGAGATCGACGACGAGACCCGCGCCCTCGCCCCGCCCGCGCGGCCCGCGGAGTGGCAGGCGCTGCTGGGCGACATCGACGCCGTCGCCTGGCGGGCCGCCGTCGAGACCACCCCCGACGACGAACGCGCGGCCCTGAAGGCCCTGTTGCTGACCTGGAGCGGCCAGCCGTTCGCCAGGCCCGGCGGCACCTGGCGCACCGGCCGGGCACCGCTGGACGCCCTGGCCGCCGCACCGGGCGCGGCGACCGGCGCCGAACGCGGCGGCCTCGCCCGCTTCCTGCAGCCCGCCGGCGACCCCGCCCCCGAGCACACCGAGGAGGAGCGGACCGTCACCGTCACCGCCGACGACGGCGCACGCCTCACCCGCCTGCTGGAGCTGACCGACCGAAGCGGCCCGCTCCCGCTGACCCCCGAGGCACTGACCGTCTTCTGCCGTCGCACCGGAGTACGCCGTTCCGTCGCCGCCCTCGTCCTCGGCGGCCTCCCGCGCCGCGCACGGTACGACGAGCACACCAAGATGCTGCGCTCCGCGCCCTACAAGGCGAACAAGACCACGGCCGCGGAGTACGACAGTTTCTGCCACCGGCTCGGTGAGCGCGGCCGCCGCGCGGTGCTCGCCGCCGGTGTGCCCGAGGACCCGGCCGACCTGTGGACGCCGCAGGGACTGAAGGGGGCGGCGACCCGCATGGCCGAGGTCTGGGCCGAACTGCTGGGCGCGCAGCCGTACGTCGACGAGGAGCTGGCCGAGGCACTGGAGACGGACCTCGGCCTGCCCGCGGACTGGGCCCGCACCCTGCCCGCCGGACGACCGCCCGTCGAGGAGACCGGGTGCGTGCTGGTGGGCACCCGCAGCGGCAGGCTCGACGTGCGCCCGGTGCTGTCCGACGGCTCGCTCGGGGAGCAGCCGTGGGGTGACCGGGTGCCGTACGTCCAGGCGCAGTCCGTGATCGCCTGGGCGCTGACCGAGCGGCCGGTCGGCGATCCGGCGGCCGACGGGGCGCTCCGGCTCCACGCCGGGCTGCGGGCGTGGTTCGCCGACCCCGGCACGCTCATCGAACTGACCGGGAAGCCCGCGGTGGCCCAGGTGGCCGCGGCCGACCCGGCGTTCCGGCCCTACGACGGCACGGTGCTGCCCTGTCCGGAGCCGCTCCACGCGGGCGTGACCGAGGTGGCGGCGGTGGTGGACGACGGGGTGTTCGTGGTGGGCCTCCCGACCGGCGACATCTTCCTGCGCCCGGCCGCGCTCGCCGACCCGGAACGCGTGGCGCGGGCCCTGGAGGTTGCCGACCGCACGGGCGTGCCCTGGCTCCGCCCGGGCGTCGAGGAGTTCCGGGCGGTCCTCGACGGGCTGGCCAGGATGGCTGACCGCGCTGCCGCGACTCCGGTCCCGGTCGGCGGCTACGAGGCGAATCCCCTGCTCAGCGCGCCCGACCTGGTCGACGCCACCGCAGGCCGGCTCGGCGTCGGCACGGACGCGGCCGCGCTCCACCTCCAACTGCGCGCGCTCGCCCGGCCCACGGACCGCGCCGTCCGCCGCTGGAACGGCTGGACGGCCACCCGGCACAAGGCGGCGCAGGCGGAACTGCTGGCCGTGGGCGCGGTCGAGACCGCCCGCCGGGCTCGCGCCGGCCGCAGCGTCTTCATACGCGACACGTGGGAGTCCCTGAAGGTACCCCATCTCCCGCTGGAGAGAGGCAAGTTGGCCACGCACCTGGCCTCACCGACGGGGCTGGGCGGCGTGCACGGACCGTTCGTGCGGTTGCTGCCACCGGTGCCGCTGCACGAGCTGTTCGCACGGGCGGCGGAGAGCTGACCGACGGCGTGGGGCCGAACGGAGCGAGGGGGCCGGCGCGGTGGCGCCGGCCCCCTCGGAGCCTCACACGATCCGGAATCCGGGACTTACGCCCCGCTCTCCCGCAGCATGTCCTCACGCTCGACGAGCTTCACGCGCTCACGGCCCTGCGGCTCGCCCAGCGCACGCTCGGCGGCGTCCAGCTTGTACCAGCCCTCCCAGGTGGTGAAGCGGACCTCGCGCTCGGCGAGGAAGGCGTCGACGGCCTCCGGCTCGGGCGAAGCCGGGGTGTGCAGGCGGCCGCCCGCGTGGTCGTCCAGCAGGTTGGCGACGGTCTCGTTGGCGTCGCCCTTGGTGTGACCGATCAGACCGACCGGGCCGCGCCGGATCCAGCCGGTGACGTAGGTGGACTGCAGAGGGGCGCCGCCCTCCTCGATGACCCGGCCGCCCGCGTCCGGGACGGTGCCCGAGTCGATGTCCCAGGGGAGCTTGGGGAGCTTCTCGGAGAGATAGCCGACCGCGCGGTAGACGGCCGTGACGTCCCAGTCCTTGAACTCGCCGGTGCCCTTGACGTTGCCGGTGCCGTCGAGCGCGGTGCGCTCGGTGCGCAGGCCCACGACCTTGCCGTCCTCGCCGAGGATCTCCGTGGGGGACTCGAAGAAGTGCAGGAACAGCTTGTGCGGACGGTTGCCGACGTCGCGGATCGCCCAGTTCTCCAGCGTCTTGGCGACCATGTCGGCCTGCTTGTTGCCGCGCCGGGTCTCGATCGAGCCCTCGTCGTAGTCGATGTCCTCGGGGTCGACGATGACCTCGATGTTCGGGGAGTGGTCCAGCTCGCGCAGCTCCATCGGGCTGAACTTCGCCTGGGCCGGGCCCCGGCGGCCGAAGACGTGGATCTCCACGGCCTTGTTCGCCTTCAGGCCGTCGTAGACGTTCGGCGGGATCTCGGTCGGCAGCAGCTCGTCCGCGGTCTTGGCGAGGACGCGGGCCACGTCGAGGGCGACGTTGCCGACGCCGAGCACGGCGACCTTCTCAGCTTCGAGCGGCCAGGTGCGCGGCACGTCCGGGTGGCCGTCGTACCAGGAGACGAAGTCGGCGGCGCCGTAGGAGCCGTCCAGGTCGATGCCGGGGATCGGCAGCTCGCGGTCGGCCGTCGCGCCGGTGGAGAAGATCACCGCGTCGTAGAAGTCGCGCAGGTCGTCCAGGCTGATGTCGGTCGGGTAGTCGACGTTGCCGAACAGGCGGATCTGCGGCTTGTCGAGCACCTGGTGCAGGGCGGTGATGATGCCCTTGATGCGCGGGTGGTCGGGGGCGACGCCGTACCGGATCAGGCCGAACGGGGCGGGCATCCGCTCGAAGAGGTCGATGGACACGCCGGGGTCGGCGGCCACCTCGGACTTGAGCAGGGCGTCGGCGGCGTAGATCCCGGCGGGGCCGGCTCCGACGATGGCTACCCGCAGGGGGCGCGGCATGATCAGGTTCCCTTCGAACGTGGGCAGGCGGCTCGAATGGGATGAAGCCTAAACTAAGGCAGACCTAAGTCTGTACGGGGGTCCGGTCTATGACCCCATAAGGTGATCTTATGGCTTGTTCAGGGGTTCCTTATGGCGTGGCCGCGCGGGATCCTCTCGGGGTGCGACGGTGGCCGGCGGCGAGGGGTGAGGAAGCGTGAGCGGACCCGCGGGGACGGCCGTGGCGGGGACGACTGTCGCGGTGACCGGCGGCAGCGGCTTCGTCGGCAGCCACCTGGTACGGCGCCTGCTGGAGCGCGGCTACCGGGTGCGCGCGACGGTACGCAACGCCGCCGACGCCCGCAAGGTCCGCCCGCTGTGGGGGCTGCAGGAGGCGTTCCCCGGCCAACTCACCCTCTTCGAGGCCGACTTGCTGAGAGAGGGGTCTTTCGACGAGGCCTTCCGCGGTTGTGCGACCGTCTTCCACGTGGCCTCGCCGTTCCTGATGCCGGAGCGCATCCGGGACGGCCGACGGGACGTCGTGGACCCGGCGCTGCTCGGCACCCGTCACGTGCTGGCGGCCGTCGAGCGGACCACGGACGTCCGCACCCTGGTCTTCACGTCGACCGTGGGCGCGATCTTCGGCGACTACGCCGACGTGCTCGCGATGGACGGCCAGGTACTGTCGGAACGCTGCTTCAACACCACCAGCACGGTCGCGAACAACCCCTACCACTACGCCAAGACCCTTGCGGAACGCGCCGCTTGGGAGGCGGAGGCCGCACAGGACCGCTGGCGCATGGTGTCGGTCAACCCCGGCCTGATCCTGGGCCCTTCGTTCACCCCCGCCTCCGACTCCGGCAGCCTCTTCCTGCTCGACGAGCTCTTCCAGGGCTACTTCTGCTACGGCGCACCGGACTTCAGCTTCACCACGGTGGACGTGCGGGATGTGGCCGACGCACACATCGCGGCGGCGGAGAACCCGGCGGCCAAGGGCCGTTACATCGTGGCCGCCGAGATGATGGCGTCGTTCCACGAGATGTCCCGCATCATCCGCGCCCACCACCCCCACGACCTGCGGCTGCCGCGCACCAGGCTCCCGCACTGGCCGGTGCGTGTCCTGGGCCCCGCCTTCGGCCTCACCCAGGACTACATTCACAGGCATCTCGGCATCCGCTTCCGCGTCGACAACAGCCGTAGCGTCCGCGAACTGGGCCTCACCTACCGGCCGTTGGAAGAGACCCTGCTCGACCACTACGACAGCCGGCGCGCACACCGGCGCCGCGGCTGACCCGCGGCACAGGTTCGCGGGCCGGTCACGTCAGGCGGGCCGCACGATCCGGTGGATCGCCGACTCCCCGGCACCGAAGATCGACTCCTCACGAATGACCGACCCCGGGCCCGGCGCGTGCACCATCATGCCGCCGCCGACATGCAGCCCCACGTGTCGGTCGTCGTCGAAGAAGAGGACGAGATCACCGGGCTCGATACCGGCGAGTGTCACCGGGGCACCGGCGAGCGCCTGCTCGTGCGCGGCACGCGGCACGGTGACCCCGGCGGCCCGCCAGGCAGCCTGCGTCAGGCTGGAGCAGTCGTACGAGTCCGGCCCGGTCGCACCCCACACACAGGGCTTCCCGATCTGCGCCCGAGCGAACGCGATGGCCCTGTCGGCCCGCGAGGCCCGGGACGACTCGGGAGCGGGGGAGGGGCTGGGCGGCGGCGCCGTCTGCGTGGCGAAGGCGCCGGTGAGGGGATCGGTGGCGGGGGTCGAGACGCCGAGGGGCGGGAGGGTGCCTGCGCCTACGGGGGAAGCGGCGCCGACGGGCTGGAAGGAGCCCGTGTCGACGGGGGAGACGGGGTTCAGAGGTGGGAAGGAGCCCGTGTCGACGGGGAAAGCGGCGCCCGCGGGTTGGAACGAGCCCGCGGCGGTGGGCGAAGCGCCGCTGAGGTACGGGCCGGTGCCGGTGTCGGTGGCGGGCGCGGGCACCGCTGGGGATGGGTACGAGGTGGTGTCGGTGGCGGGCGTGACCGGGTACGGGACCGAGCCGGTGCCGGTGATGGCCGGCGCGGGGATCATGGGGGGCGGGAAGGAGCCAGTGGTGGTGGCCGGGGCGGCGTCGGGCCAGACGGCCTCGGGCGGTGTCGGTGCCGATCCGCCGGGCGCCGTCCACTGCGGCTGCTGCCACTGCCCGGTTGTCTGCCCCAGCTGGGCCGCAGTCGCCTGTGCCACCTGGGTCACATCGGGCTGCACCGACGCGACCATGGGCGGCGCGGCCGTAACCGGCGTGGGCTGTACGGCCGTTGCCGGTGCCGCACGTCGGGCGGCGTACCGGGTGAGCAGGTCGCTCGCGGCGGCGAGCTTGCGCTGGTTGCCGGCCTTCGACGTGGCGGGGGCGGGGCGGCCGGGTACGGCGGCGCCGGGCAGGGACCTGGGTTCCCGGACCGGCGTGCCCTGGGTGCCGAGCGGTTCGACGACGGGCAGGACGGCGGTCTCGACGGGACCTGGGCCGACCGGTGTGCCCGGCACACCAGGGGCCATCAGGGCCGTAGCCCCCTCACCGCGGGGTGTCATCAGGGCGGCAACTCCCTGTGCGCCAGGGACCATGACGGCGGCGGTCTCCTGCGCACCGGGCGTCATCACGGGGGTCGCCCATGGCGCGCCAGGAGTCTCCAAGGCGGCCGCTCCCAGCGCGCCAGGTGTCATCAGGGCGGCATATCCCTGTGCGTCGGCGGTCGCCAAGGCCGCAGCCCCCGGCGAAGCGGGTGCCATCAGGGCCGTGGCGTCCTGCGTACCCGGCGTCACGAAGGATGCGGCTCCCTGCGCACCGGGCGTCATCACGGCCGCGGCCCCCTGTGCGGCAGGACTCATCGAGGTCGCCCCTGCCTGAGCGCCAGCGGTCTCCTGCGCACCGGGCGTCATCACAGCGGTCGCCCACTGCGCGCCAGGAGCCATCGAGGTGGCCACCTCCTGTGCACCAGGCGCCACCAACGATGCCACTTCCTGTGCGCCAGGGGGCATGACGTCGGCGGCCCCCAGTGCGCCGGGTGTCATCAGAGCGGCCGCTTCCTGCGCCATCGAGGTCCCCGCCCCTCGCGCGCCAGGCGTCATCAGAGTCGCCGTCACCTCCGCGCCAGGGGGCAGTGAAATCCCCGCCCCCTGCGTCCCGAGGCCCGGCACGGCGAATGCACCCGTGCCGGACGTCGTCGGCTCCGGTGTGCTCAGAGCGCCGAGCGGTCCCGTCCCGTCACCGCGCCACGCCACATCCGTTGCCGCATCCGGCAGTTCGGCTCGCCGAGGGGCCGGCAGGGCCATGCGTCCGCTGTCCAGCTCGGCTCGGGGGCGACTCGCCGGATCCAGCGCCGGGCCGGCGGCCGTCAGTTCGGCGATCGCGCGGTCGGCGCCCCGTTCCAGCGCCTGGGGCTGTCGCGCGGACGGGCCCGTGCCCAAGGCGTCCCGTTCGCCGCGCCCCAGCCGGTCCCGGGAGGGCGCCGGAGCCGGCAGGCGGTCGGCGGGGAGTGCGGCGGGGACGGACGGGCCGAGCTTCGAGCGGGCCTGGTTCATCCACTGCCGCGCCATCGCGTCGAGAGCGGGATCCGGCTCCTGCCTCCTGCCCGACCGCTTGGCGAGCGGTACGCCCCGTGAGCGCGTCACCGCCGCCATGGCCCGGGTCGCGTTGAAGTTCCCGGTCTCGTTCTCGGCTCGGTCATAAAGGGATTCGATCCGCTGCCTGACCTCGTCGCGGCTCTCCGGCGCCATGGAAGACGTGCTCCTTCCTTGCCCAGCAGGGCAGTTGGGCCGTTGCGTCCGGCTGAGCCGGGCGGCCTCGCGTCAACCTAGCCAAGGTGTGTACCTCGTGTGAAGGTCGGAGCGTGGAATGTCCGATACGTAATTGTGATGTTCGTGATGACGTTCGAGAGGGAAGGGGCGAGGACCGTGTTTTCCTGTGAGATTCAGGTGAATTCGCGATCCTGTTGAACACGACGCCTCCGTTCTCCGTATGGAGCGGGGGAGCTCTATGCCCAGATCCACGCACACACAGGGGACCACCTTGGCACGCACCGGCCGCAGACGTCCGACCCGCGCACGACGCACGACCTTCGCGGCGGTCGCCCTGATGCTGGGCGGCGCCGGACTCGTCGCGGCGAGCGTCTACGCCTCGGCGACCGAGGGCCGGGGCGACGCGCCCGGCACGGACGCCACCGGCCACGTCCTGTCGGCCGGCACCGCGACGATCGACTGCCCCGACATCGGCAGCCGCCTGACCGCCGTACCGGACGCGGCCCGTTCGGATGTGAACCGTGAACTCGCCCTGCTGGACCGGGAGACGGCGGCCGCGTACCGGCGGCTTCAGCAGTCCGGACCGGCCGCGAGCCAGGATTCCGGCTCCGTCACCGCCACGATCATGAACCCCCTGAAGGAGCAACGCGCGGCCGTCATCGGCCGGATCACCGACGCCCTCGGCCGGGCGGGGGACCACCCGCGGGGCCTGGACGCGCTCGCGGCCTGCGCCCTCCGCCCCGGCGCCGACCCCACCCCGAGCGCCACGGACCGGCAGAGCGTCACCAGCCCGAGCCCTGGCCAGGGCCGGAGCGCGAACGGCGCCGGTCAGGCCGGCAACGGACCCGTCGTCTCCGACTACGCGGACATCACCTCCGTGGAGCCCGACCTGCCGAACCCGCCCCAGCAGGCGGACGCCTCGCGCGGCACGTTCACCTCCGACTGCGGTGTCAACGCGGGCGGCCTGTTCAACTCCGACAACGTCATCGTCGCGCCCGGCGTCTCCAACGGCGCCCACCACGTCCACGACTACGTGGGTAACCAGGGCAACAACGCCTTCGCGAGCGACGACGACCTGGCGAAGGCGGGCACGAGCTGTGTGGACCAGGGCGACAAGTCCTCGTACTACTGGCCCGTGCTGCGCCTGCAGAACGGCACGCAGGAGCACGACGCCGGATCCCCGGGCGGCGGCACGGAGGGCAACGCGGGCCGGATCGTCACGCCCAGGCAGGTCACGCTGACCTTCGTGGGCAACCCGCGCGGCAAGGTCACTGCCATGCCCCGCTTCCTGCGCATCATCACCGGCGACGCCAAGGCCTTCGTCAACGGCCCTGGCAACGCCAACGCGTCCTGGAGCTGCACCGGGTACGAGGACCGGCAGCTGACGGACAAGTACCCGCTGTGCCCGCCGGGCAGCGACGTCGTGCGCACCTTCCGGTTCCAGAGCTGCTGGGACGGCCGCAACATCGACAGCGCCGACCACCGGACCCACGTGGCCTTCACCGCCCCCGACGGCTCCTGCCCGGCGGGCTTCCGTGCGATCCCGCAGCTGGTTCAGCGCATCGTCTATGACGTCCCCGCGCCGAGCCTCCAGGACGGGGGCCGTACCGTCCCGCTGTTCGCGGTCGACTCCTTCCCCGAGCAGCTCCACAAGCCCGTCACCGACCACGGCGACTTCATCGACGTCTTCGACGAGGGCCTGATGCGCGAGATGGTCGACTGCATCAACTCCGGTCGCGTGTGCGGCCCGAGCGGCGTCGGCTCCGGTACGGCCGCTGCGCCGTCGGCGGCTTCCGGCTCCGGTACGACGACGCTCGCGCCAACGCCAACGCCAACTCCAGGCACTGGTACGACAGTTGCCGCGAGCGAGCTGCCCCGGGCCGGCGCGACGATCCCACCGGGCGACTCCGTGCCCTCGGTCTCCCCCTACACCCTTGCTCAGCCTCGACTCAGGGAATCCCGAGGCGGATTGGCGCCAACCGGCCTCCACCTGTGGCCCGCCGCCCTCGGCACCCTGCTCGCCCTGTCCGGCCTGATCATGTACCTCCGCGCCCGGCGCCTGCCCTACTGACCACCCTCACCACGCCCGAAAGCTCGCCCACGGTCCAAGCCCCACTCCACGGAAGGGGCTTGAGGGAGCGCTCCCACACCACCCAGGATGTCGGCATGCCCTCTCACCGCCCCACCCCCGCCATCCGGCCCTACGACCCGACGGCCGACCGCCCCGCGGTGGCCGACGTCTGTGTCCGCACCGCGTACAACGGCGGCGACTCCCGGGCCGTCTACCCGGACCCGCGCCTGATGCCGTCGCTGTTCGCCGAGCCGTACTGCCACTTCGACCCGGACCTCGCCTTCGTGCTGGACGACGGCACGGGCCGGGCCGTGGGGTACATCGTCGGTACGGCGGACACCGGGCGCTTCGTCGAGGACTTCCGTCGGACCTGGATCCCCCGGCTGGCCGACCGCTACCCGGAGCCCGCCGTACCACCCCGCACGCCCAGTGAGGAGATGATCCGCCTTCTGCACCACCCGGAGCGCATGCTCGTACCCGAACTCGGCGCCTACCCCGCCCACCTGCACATCGACCTGCTGCCGCCCTGGCAGGGACGGGGCCACGGACGCCGGCTGATGCACACCTTCCTCGGGGCCCTGCGCGGACAGGGTGTAGCGGCCGTCCATCTCGGCATGGTCACCGTCAACACCGTCGCCCGCACCTTCTACGACCGGCTCGGCTTCCACGAGATCCCGGTCGCGGACGCCGGTCCCCTCACCTACCTGGGCCGCTCCACGACCGTGGAATGACCGGAGCGTCAGGCCGACTTGAGCGTTCGCTTGGCGAGTTCGTACGCGGGGCGCATCGCCTCGTGCTCCTCGGTGTCCATGCCGCCGAGGTGCAGGACGACCGGCCCGTCGGGCGTGCTCACCGCGAGGGCGGTCTCCTTCTTGGTCTCGTCCAGGAGCTTGCTGGTGTACAGGTACTCCACCTCCACGCCGGACAGGCCGCCGCCCGTCTTGACGACGCGGTACGTCGCCTTGCTCGTGTTGTCCTCCGCGGCGACGAACTGCCGGAGCACCGTGCCCGCGTCGGCGTTCGCCCCCTTGCCGGTCCACACACGCAGGAAGCCGATGTGGCCGGCCGGCTTGGCGTCGATCTCGCAGGCCGCGGTGACCGGCCCCTGGCGCAGGAAGCTGTCGGCGAGCGCTCCGCCCAGATCGCCGTCGGGGCCCTGAGACGTCTTCGACAACTCGGCCTCGGCGTCGATGCCCTTGGCCTTCCAGGAGGCGGCAATGTCGAAACGGACAGGCAGTTTGCAGTCCGACCCGCTCGCGCCGATGGTGCCCCCGCTCGGCACACCTCCCGTGCCCTTCGCGCCACGGGCACCAGCGGCAGCCGACGCGCTTGCCCCCGCCTTCCGGTCGCCGTCCCCCGCCCCCGCGCACCCGCCGAGCACCGCCGCCAGCGCCAGCGCCACGACCACGCGGCCTGCCACGGACCCCACCCTGACCTGCACCGTTCTTCTCCCCTCCTGGACAGGGGCGCCACTGTAACCGAGGGCGGCGACAGCGCCGTACGCATTTGGCGCGCGAGCGCAGCTTCATGGCAGGGTGCGGATGTGCCTACCCTGCTGATCGTCCATCACACGCCGTCGCCCAACTGTCAGACGCTGTTCGAGGCCGTCGTCTCCGGCGCGACGACACCGGAGATCGAGGGTGTCCGCGTCGTCCGGCGCGCGGCCCTCGCCGCCACCGCCTCCGACGTCCTGGAAGCCGACGGCTATCTGCTTGGCACACCGGCGAACCTCGGCTACATGTCCGGCGCGCTCAAGCACTTCTTCGACCAGATCTACTACCCCTGCCTGGACGAGACCCGGGGTCGCCCCTTCGGCTACTACGTCCACGGCGGCAACGAGGTCACCGGCGCCGTCCGCGCCATCGAGGCCGTCACCACAGGTCTCGGCTGGCGCCGCGCGGCCGAGCCGGTGACCGTCACCGGCGAGCCCGGCAAGGCCGACACAGAGGCGTGCTGGGAGCTGGGGGCCACGGTCGCGGCGGGGCTGATGCCCGGCGCGTGAGAGCCGGAGAGCGGGCGCGCGGCGACCGGAGCGATCTTCGTACGGTGACACCGCGTGACCGGCGTGGACCGAAGCCCGCCCGCACAGCGCTCTGTCAGTCCTGTTCGTGTCTTCAGAGGACACCAACACCCGCAACCGCACGGTGCCAGGCTCGGCGGGCGCCGCCGCCCCGGCGGGCATCCTCGACCTGGATGGACGAAGGTGCGGGCCCGCTGCCTCCGGCCCATGCGGACAGCATCGCGGACCCTCCTCTCCTCGCCGGTGGGGACCGGCCGGCCCGCCGTGCTCGCCACCGCCGGGCTGTGGCGGGTGCCGCTGCCGGGCGGGCCCTCACCCGAGAGGGGTACGTGCCGGTGCACCGGGGGAGCCGGCGGGCCCCGGACGCCCTGCGGTACGCCGCCGACGCGCTCGCGACGGGCCGCAGCGTGCTCAGCTACCCCGAGGGCGGCCTGCCCCGCTACCGCGCCTCCCACGACCGACCGCCCGGCCGGCTGAAGTCCGGCGAGGTGCGGCTCGCGCTGTCCACGGGCGCCCCGGTGATGCCGATCGTGCACGCGGGCGCCCGCCGGGTCTCCTCCGGAAGCCGCGCCGAACAGCCGGCCGGCCGGGCCACCGCACCCGTGCGCCGCCCCCGCGTCCATGTGTACGTCGGCCCCGCGCTCCGGCTCGCGACCTCGGACCGGCCGCCGGACGACCTCGAGACCGCCCTCGCCGAGGCGTGGACCCGGGCGGTCGTATCCGCCCCACGGCGGTGACCCTTCGCGGGTGCGTTTGCGCGCATCCGGGTGGTACGACACCCTCCGTCTGGGCTGATCGAGTTGTCACGGCCCGGCACCGTCACCCCCGGCCCGAATAATCAGCCCCCATGCAGCTCGTGACAGCACACGGCCCCGCGCGGCGCGCCCCGGTGGCCGTCACCGGACTGGGGCTGGTCACCCCGGCGGGCGTCGGCCGGGAGGCCGCCTGGACGGGCCTGACCGCAGGAGTGTCCACCGCGACCGCCGACCCCGCTCTGGACGGGCTGCCCGTCGCCTTCTCCTGCCAGGTGCCGGGCCTCGACGCGGCCGGCCGGCTCGGGCACCGGCTCGCCCGCCGCCTCGACCGGTTCACCACCTTCGCGCTGCTCGCCGCCCGGGAGGCCGTCGCCGACGCGGGTCTCGCCCCGGGCGGCTGGGACGGGGCCCGGATCGGTGTGGTCATGGGCGTCGGCACCGGGTCGATGCAGGGCTGGCAGGCCGAGTTCGACCGGCTCGCCGGCCAGGTCCCCGAACGCGTCTCCCCGCTGGCCCTGCCCCGCAGCGTGCCGAACATGGCTGCCGCCGAGATCGCCCTCGACCTCGGCGCACAGGGCCCCAACATGGTCGTCAGCACCGCCTGCGCCTCCGGCACCAGCGCCATCGGACTGGCCCGGGACTGGCTGCTGTCCGGCTTCTGCGACATCGTCCTGGCCGGCGGCAGCGAGTCGGCCCGGCTGCGAATGACCGCCGTCTGCTTCGCCCAGATGCGCGCGCTGTCCCGTCGTACCGACACCCCCGAGTCCGCCTCCCGCCCGTTCGACCGGGACCGCGACGGCTTCGTCCTCGGCGAGGGCGCGGCCGTCCTCGTCCTGGAGCGCACCGACAGCGCCCGCGCCCGGGGCGTACGGCCCGAGGCCCTGCTCGCCGGGTTCGGGGCCTCCTGCGACGCCCACCACGTCACCGCCCCGCACCCCGCCGGCGACGGCGCCGCCCGTGCCCTGCGCGCCGCCATCTGCGACGCCGGGCTGGACCCCGAGGACATCGACCACGTCAACGCCCACGGTACGAGCACCCCGCAGGGTGATGCGGCCGAGCACAACGCGCTGCACCAGGTGTTTCGCCGGCCGCCGCCCGTCACCGCGGTCAAGGGCACCATCGGGCACGCCATCGGCGGCGCCGGCGCGATCGAGGCCGCCTGCACCGTGCTCACCCTGCGCCACCAGCTGATCCCGCCCACGGCCAACCTGGACACCCTCGACCCGGACATGGACCTGGACGTCGTCGCCAAGGTGCCCCGCCCGCAGCGGATGCGCGCCGCCGTCAGCAACTCCTTCGGCTTCGGCGGCCAGAACGCCGTGCTCGCCTTCACCGCCGTCGACCAGTAGCCCCGTTCTGCGGGAAAGATCGGCGTCTTCGTCGCGGTGCCGTTCCTCGCGCTCCTCGCCGCCGGATCTGCCTGGTCCACCATGTTGCCTGGTCGATCAACTCCATCTGCCACGCGGCCGGTTCACGCCCGTTCCGCGGCCGGGACCGCTCGGGCACAATGGGGTGGCCGGCCCCGTTGTCCCTGGGCGAGTCCTGGCACGACCTCCACCACGCCGACCTCAGCGGACGCGTTCGGCCGCCGCGCACAGCACTCCTTCACCAGCCGCGAGGCCACTCCGCGCCCCTGATGGGCGGGGTCGACGGCGATCCACTCCAGACAGCCCCAGTCGGCCCGCTGCTCGAACGACAGCGAGCCGAGCACGAACCCGGCCAGCCGCTCCCCGTAGAGCACCACCAGACAGGCCGGGTCCGGGGCGTCCAGATGCCCGGCGACGGCCGACAGCGACCACCCGGTGTAGGGCATGGCATCGGTGTCGTACACCCGGTGACCGAGGTCGAGGACGGCGGCCAGATGCTCGAAGCCGAGGGGCTGGAGCGTCAGCTCCTCGGGGCGGGCCGGCGGGTCGGCCACGGGAACTCCCTTCGGGGGCGGCATTTCGCAGCATATGACCGCTCCGGGACCCCCGCACCGCCGTCAGGGCTTGCGAGCCACCCCCACGAACACCGGCTGCTCCTCGTGCACCCGCATCGCCGGCTCGGGGCGCCAGCGCGTGGCAGGCACGACACCCGGCACGGCAAGCTGAAGCCCCTCGAAGAACCGGGACACCTCGGCATGCGAGCGGGCCCGGACCGAGGTGCCGCCGGAGCGGTAGACGGCCTCGATCCGCGCCCAGACCTCCGGATCGAACTCGGCGCTGACATGGGACAACAGCAGATGGCTGCCCGACGGCAGCGGGTCCAGCAGGGTCCGGACGATGCCGTACGCGTCCTGCTCGTCGGGGACGAACGGCAGCAGGGCGATCAGCGACAGGCCCACGGGCCGGCCGAGGTCCAGATGCTCGCGGGCGTACTCCACGATCCGCTCCGGCTCGCGGACGTCGGCGTGCAGATACGCGGTACGGCCCTCGGGGGTGCCCTGGAGCAGTGCCTCGGCGTGCCGCAGTACGATCGGGTCGTTGTCCGCGTAGACCACCCGTGCGCTCGGGGTGACCGCCTGGACGACCTGGTGCAGATTCGGCTCCGTGGGGATCCCCGTGCCCACGTCCAGGAACTGGCCGACGCCCTGGCGGGCGACGTAGCGGGCGGCCCGGTGCATGAACTCGCGGTTGGCCCAGGCGGTGTCCTTGACGCCGGGGAAGAGCCCCAGCACCTCGGTCGCCGCCTCGGCGTCGACGGGGTAGTGGTCCTTGCCGTCCAGGAACCAGTCGTACATCCGGGCGGAATGCGGCTTGCCGGTGTCGATCCGCTCCGGGCTGAATCCGGTGTCTGTCACGTCGGCTCTCCGTGAGGGGGGTGGAGTCACGCGGTGCGGGTGAATCTACCGAGAGCGGTGAACTGCCGTGCGGGTGGGGGTTGTTCGGCGACGGCGGTAGCGTGAGTCCATGTACGCCACCCGAGTCTCCCGGCGTGTGCAGGCGCTCCCGCATGTCGTCTACCGGGCGCTGACCGACCCGGACGCCATCGCGGCCTGGCGGGTCCCGGCCGGGATGACCGCCCGTGTCCACGAGTTCGACGCCCGCGAGGGCGGCGCCTTCCGGGTCTCCCTCACCTACGACGACGCCTCCGCCTCGGGCAAGTCCGGCGGGCACGCCGACACCTACCACGGCCACTTCGCCCGGCTCGTGCCCGACGCCCTGGTCGTGGAGGTGTTCGCCTTCGAGACCGACGACGACGCCGTACGCGGCACCATGACCATGACGACGACACTCACCCCGGCCGGTGACGGCACGGACGTGGAGATCCTGCACGAGGGCATCCCTGACGAGATCCCGCGCGAGGACAACGAACTGGGCACCCGGATGGCCCTCGACAACCTCGCCCGGCTCGTTGGGGGACATCGGGGAAACAGGGGTTCGGGAAACGGAACCGACGCGAGGGAAATGCGGTCTTAAGGTCCGTCGACGGCCGGGATCGGCCTGGTCGTACCGTAACCGGGGGAATCAGACGTATGTCCGTTCGCAGCCGCACGCTCAGCCGTACCCACAGCCGTAAGATCCTGCTCACCGCCGTGGCCCTCACCGGTGGGTTCACCCTGGCCGCCGTGACGCCCGCCCTCGCCGGGACCGGCCCGAGCCACACCACCCGTGCCGCCGCCGTGTCCTCCGCCCAGGGCGACCCGCGCAACGCCACCCAGCACGTGGCCGACTTCTACGGCGCCTACATCGACGCCGTCTGGGCCACCGGCGACAAGTCCGCCGGGACCGCCGCCAAGGCCCTGCGCGGTTTCTACCTGACCGCCGCCGCGCAGAAGAAGGTCGCCGCGTTCGAGAAGAAGGAACACGCCGACGGCATCCTCTTCGCGCAGAACGTGCCGGTGAAGTGGCAGGTGACCTACACCGGTTCCGGCGCGGGCCACGCCACCAGCCGGGTCACGCTCACCTGGAGCGACGGCAAGCACCCGGAGGTCAGCCGGATCGACGTCCGGTCCGACCTGAAGACCCTGAAGATCACCGACCTCAAGCCGGTCCGCTGAGCCGGGGCGTGCGGCCCCGCCCCCGCCCCACTCGGAGCGGGGCCCACGCCCTCTGCCGTACGTTCACCCGTGCCGGACGGCGTCGCCGCCGACCGTCCGGCCGTGGTGCCGGCGGCGGTCGACCGTCTGGCGGTGCAGTGCGATGAGCGCGGCGTCGTCGTCCAGCCGGCCGCCGGCATGGATGAGCAGATCGCGCCGCAGATGGTGCATCAGCGCCTCGGGACTGTCGTCGGTCCAGCGCGCGACCCGGTCGGTGAGCGGATAGAACCGGCCGCTGGGGTCCCTGGCCTCCACCACGCCGTCGGTGTAGAGCAGCAGGGTGTCGCCCGGCTCGAAGGAGAACACGTCCAGCGTGTGCTCGGCTCCGCCGTGCACCCCGAGCGGCGGTGACGGGTGCAGGCTCGGGATCGTGACCGCGTGGCCGGGGCTCAGCAGCAGCGGCGGCGGATGGCCGCAGCTGGTCATGATGGTGACCGGATCCCGGTCCGGGATCTCCACCAGCAGCGCGGTGGCGAACCGCTCGCCCGCCTCCTCCGGCGGTTCCAGGTCCGCCGCGTAGCGGGTGACGCTCTGCTCCAGCAGGACGGCCAGCTCAGGGAGCGGCATGTGCCGGTGGTGCGCACGCTCCCGGAACGCGCCGATCAGCAGGGCCGCCTCGCCGATGGCGGACAGGCCCTTGCCGCGTACGTCGCCGATCAGGACCCGCACCCCGCCGTCGTACTGGGTCACCGCGTACAGGTCACCCCCGATCTGTGCCTCCTCCTCGGCGGCCAGGTACAGCGAGGCGATCCGCAGCGGGCCGATCTGCTCGGGCAGCGGCCACATCAGGACGTGCTGCGCGGCCTCGGCGACCGTGCGGACCTGGGCCAGCTGGGCCTGCCGGCGCTCGCGCAGGACGCCGTAGATCACACACAGCACCGACAGCACGGCGAGCGTGATGAGCTGCACGACGTGGTTCATGGTGGTGATGCCGCCGTGGGTGATGGCGATGAGGAGCTGGGCGGCCAGGGCCAGCGCCCCGACCGCCGCCGTGGTGCGGGGCCCGGCGAACGAGGGTGTGAGCGCGGGCGCGATCACCAGCGCCGGGCCGAGGTGCACGTTGGTGGGTGACCTGATGTCCACCACCGTGATCACCACGATGAGCAGGACCGGGAGCAGCAGCAGCGCGTGCGAGGACCACCACGGCTGCCGCGAACCCACCGTCCTGGACGTGGGTCCCATTCCTACAGCGTGCTCTCCCACCGGACCGGGCGCACGTCACACGGAAAGAACCGGAACCAGGCATTCCGAGCCCGGCCCCGATTCCACCGCATGCCATGCGATCAGCGGCTCTCCCGCCCACTTCGCCTGCGAAACAAAAGGGCCCTCTCCTGCGCCCGGCCTAACGATTGACCGCCCGCATCCCGGCCTCGTCGTACCGCTCACCCGACACCGGCGGCAGCTCCGCATCGATGCGCGCCAAGTCCTCCTTGGCCAGCTCGATGTCCACCGCCCCCGCGTTCTGTTCCAGGTACGTACGCCGCTTCGTACCCGGAATCGGCACCAGGTCCTCGCCCTGGGCCAGCACCCAGGCGATGGCCAGCTGGGCCGGGGTCACGTCCTTCTCCGCCGCGATCTCCTTGACCTTCGCCGCGAGGCGCAGGTTGGCCTCCAGGTTGGCGTCGGTGAAGCGCGGGTTGTTGCGCCGGAAGTCGTTCGCGTCCAGCTCGTCCGGCGAGGTGAAACGGCCCGCGAGGAAGCCACGGCCGAGCGGGGAGTACGGTACGAAGCCGATGCCCAGCTCCCGGCAGGCGGGCAGCACCTCGGCCTCCACGTCCCGCGTCCACAGCGAGTACTCGCTCTGCACGGCGGTGATCGGGTGCACGGCGTGCGCCCGCCGGATGGTCTCCGCGCTCGCCTCGCTCAGCCCGATGTGCCGCACCTTGCCCTGCTCGACCAGCTCGCCCAGCGCGCCGACCGTCTCCTCGATCGGCACGTTCGGGTCCACCCGGTGCTGGTAGTACAGATCGATGTGATCGGTGCCCAGCCGCTGCAGCGAGCCGTGGACCGACTCACGGACGTGCTCGGCGGAGCCGTCCTGCCGACCGATCGTGGTCATGTCTCCCGGTACGGCGTCGTCCATCCGGTAGTTGAACTTCGTCGCGATGACGTACTCGTCGCGGTGCCCCCGGATCGCCTCGCCGACCAGCGACTCGTTGGTGAGCGGGCCGTACACCTGCGCGGTGTCGAGGAAGTTGACGCCCAGCTCCAGCGCGCGCCGGATGGTCGCCACGCCCTCGTCCTGGTCGGCGGAGCCGTAGAAGGCGGACATGCCCATGCATCCGAGGCCGATGGCCGATACCTGGAGGTCCCGCAGACTGCGCTTCTGCATGTGATGTCCCAGCCTTTCCCGCACACTCGATGGTCACTGCGTACGGCACGCGGCCGGAGCCGCTCACGTGCCGTACGTCTGTGACGCTACGAGTTGGAGCGCTCTCCAAGTCAAGCAACGCTCCGCGCCGGGTCAGGAATCCAGCCGCACCGGCAGCTCGAACAGGTCGTTCTGGGTGACCACCGGCTTGTTGCGCAGCTCGGCCGCCGGCACCGCCAGGTCCAGCCGCGGGAAGCGGGCGTACAGCGCGGGCAGCGCCACCCCCGCCTCCAGCCGGGACAGGGCCGCACCCGGGCACACATGCGGGCCGTGGCCGAAGGAGATGTGCCGGTTCTTCGACTCGCGGGTGATGTCGAACTCCCCGGCGCCCGGTCCGTGCGCCCGCTCGTCGCGGCCGATCGCGCCGTACGACACGATCAGCGCGTCCCCGGCCGGGATCACCCGGTCGCCGACCGGCACGTCCTCGGTCGCGAACCGGATCAGCACGTGCGAGGTCGGGGTGGAGTACCGCAGGGTCTCCTCGATCACCGCCGGCCAGTCGGCCGCCCCGGACAGCACCAGGGCGCGCTGCTCGGGATGCGTGGAGAGGTTGACGACGGCGTTGACGATCAGCGAGATCGTCGTCTCGTGACCGGCCGCGACCATCAGCTGGAGGGTGGAGACGATCTCCTCGTCGGTGAGGTGGTCGCCGTCCTCGGAGGCGAGGATCAGGGCGCTGGTCAGATCGTCGCCGGGCTCGGCCCGCTTGGCCGCCACCGTCTCGGCCATGATCTGCGCCAGCTCGGTCAGCGTGGCGATGACCTCCTCGGGCGGGGTCTGCGTCGAGAAGAACTTCTCGAACAGCACCTTCAGGCGGGGGAGCCGGTCCTCCGGGAGGCCCATCAGGTCGGCGACGACGTACATGGGCAGCGGGTAGGCGAAGGCCGCCTTGAGGTCGACGGTCTCCCCGTCCCCGGGCAGCGCGTCCAGCAGGTCCTGGGTGAGCTTCTCGATGCGCTCGCGCATCGTCTCCACCCGGCGCGGGGTGAGCGCCTGCGCGACCAGCGTGCGCATCCGGCGGTGGTCGGCGCCGTCCACGGTGAGCATGGAGCGGCCCGGGTTGGCGAGCCCGATCAGCGGCCAGTCGGCGGGGATCTCGCCGCGCCGCCAGGCGCCCCACACGTTGATGTCCTTCACCAGGCGCGGGTCGGTGAGCAGCGCCTTGGCCTCGGCGTGGTGGGTGACGGCCCACACCGGCACGCCGCCCGGCAGTTCTACGGCGGCGAGCGGACCGGCCGCGCGCAGCGCCGCGCTCTCGGCGTCCAGGTCGGTGACGAAGGGGTCCAGGGCGATCCGCGATGCTTCGGTACCGGTCGTCATCGTGACGTGCCTCCAGGGCGGGGGGTCGGAGTGCGGCGGTCAAAGGGTGGGTACGGGCGTGAACCGGACGGGCAGCCGGGTCAGTCCGCGCAGCCAGGGCGAGGGCCGCCGGGTGAGGGACTCGGCGGGCACCGCCAGGTCGATGTCCGGCAGCCGGTCCAGTACGACCTCGATGCCGGTCCGGGCGATCACCTCGGCGATCTCCTGCGCGGGGAACGGGCAGCGGTGCTCGCCGTGACCGAACGAGAAGTGCGCGTTGTTGCCGCCGGTCAGGGCGGAGGCGTCGGTGCGCACCTGGGGGTCGGAGTTGGCGCCCTGGAGGCCGAGCAGCAGCAGATCGCCGGCCTGGACGCGGCGGCCGCCGAGGTGGGTGTCGCGGGCGGCCCAGCGGCCGGCCACGTTCTGGGTGGGCGTGTCCTCCCACAGCACCTCGTTCATCGCCTCGGCGACGCTGTGCCGCCCGCCGAACAGCGAGGCCGCGAAGCGGTCGTCGGTGAGCATCAGCCGGAGCGAGTTGCCGATCCAGTCGGCGGTCGGCTGGTGCCCGGCCGCCATCATCACCATCAGGTCCTGGGTGATCTCCTCGTCGCTGAAGCCGCTGTCGTCGGCCAGCATCCGGGAGACCACGTCGTGCGCCGGCTCCTTCTTCCGGTCGGCGATCAACTGCCCCATGGAGGTGGCCAGATGAGCCTGCCCGGCCAGGGCCCGCTCGCGGCCGTCGATCATGTCGTTGAGGGCGGTGACCAGCCCCGGACCGTCCTCGTCGGGAAAACCGTAGAGCCGGGCGAGGACCCGCACGGGCAGCAGCATCGCGTACTGGGCGACCAGATCGGCCTCGCCCGCCGTGCACAGCGCGTCGATCAGCTCGTCCGCGAACCGCTCGGCGTGCCGCCGCAGCTCGAAGGGGTCCACCGCCTCCAGGGCGTTGCTGACCATCCCGGCGCGCTGCCGGTGCCGTTCGCCGACGGTGTAGAGGATCGACGGCTGCTTGCGGCCGATCATCGGCAGCAGCGGCCAGTCGGCCGGGATGTTCTCCCACTCGTTCCACAGGTCGGAGTCCCGGCTGAACAGCACCGGATCGCCGGTCACTTGGTGCAGTTCGCGGTAGCCCAGCACCAGCCAGGCCGGGACGTCGCCGTCGAGCAGGACCGGGACGACGGCGCCGTGGTCGCGGCGCATCTCCCGGTACAGGCGGGCGGGTTCGGTCTGGAACCGGGGGCCGCCGAGCGGGACGGCGTCGGGGGTGGTCACACGAACTCCTGTCGGGGCAGGCCCGTCCGGGCTGACGGGTCGGCGTACCGGTTCTTCACGTGCCGCACCAGCGTGATCAGCGTCTGCTTGCCGGAGGCGCGGGAGCGGGCGTCGCAGTCGATCAGCGGTACGTGCGGGTCGAGGTCGAGGGCCTCGCGGACGTCCTCGCCGGCGCGGACGGGACCGCCGAAGTCGTTGCAGGCCACGATGAACGGCGTGCCGTGGTGCTCGAGGCGGTCGATGGCGTACCACGAGTCGTCGATCCGCCGGGTGTCGACGAGCACGACGGCGCCGAGCGTGCCGGAGAACAGCCGGTCCCACAGGAACCAGAACCGCTCCTGTCCGGGCGCCCCGAACAGGTAGAGCACCTTGCGGGCGTCCAGGGTGATCCGGCCGAAGTCGAAGGCGACGGTGGTGGCGGACTTGCCGCGCACCTGCCGGATGTCGTCCACGGACGCGCCGGCCTGGGTCATCGTCTCCTCGGTGCTCAGGGGACGGATCTCGCTGACCGATCGGACCAGGGTGGTCTTGCCGACGCCGAAGCCGCCCACGACCACGATCTTGAAACCGTGGTCGGCGGAGGCACCCAACGGGGTGCGCGCGTCAGAGGTTGCGGAGTCCAACGAGCACCTGCTCCAGGATGTCGGGGTCGGCGATGGCCGGTCTGTGCGGATGCCGGGCGCTGACGCGGCCCGCCGCCAGCAGGTCGCACAGCAGCACCTTGGTGATGCCCACGGGCAGCTTCAGCTCGGCGGCGATCTCCACCACCGAGGCGGGGAACTCGGTCATCCGCAGGATCGCCACGTGCTCCGACTGCATGCCGGCCACCGGGCCCGACTCGGCGACGACGAGGGTGACGAGATCGAAGGGGCTGTCGGGGCCGGTCCGGCTGCGGCCCTGGGTGATGGTGTACAGCCGATCAGGAGCGTCGTCCCGTCCCGGCCGATTCATCCCCGGACCACTCATGACGTACGGGGCAGCGCGGTCAGGTGCTCGCCGAGCTGCTCCACGAGTTCGCTCATGTGGTGTCCGACGACCCCGGCGTCCGCGTCCTCCGTGGTGACGACGGCCAGATGGGCGCCGGCGCCCGCCTCCACGATGAACAGCACACCGCCGTAGAACTCGGTCAGCGCCGAGCGCACGCCTCCGCTGCCGTCACCGAACTCCACCGACGCCCCGTGCGACAGCGACTGGATCCCGGCGGCGATCGCGGCGAGCTGGTCGGCCTGATCGGCACTCAGCTCCGGGCTGCGGCACAGCTTCAGCCCGTCCCGGGACAACACGAGCGCGTGCCGCGCCCCCGAAGTCCTCTCCAGCAGGCCCTCCAGGAGCCAGGTGAGCGTGTCGTCGGCGGTGCTCGGGCCGGTCATGAAGTGGTGTCGCCTTCCGGGTGCGCGTGCGGGTGGGAGGGGGCGGAGGAGGGGTGCTCACCGGGGGTGCCGTGCGGCGCGCCGACGTGGTCCGCGGGGGCGTAGGCCGCGTGACCGTCCCGGAGCGTCCCCTGCGGGACATCGGCCGAACGGCCGTCCCGGGGGCGGCCGTCCTGCGGGGCGTGGTCGGCGGGATGCGCGACGGGCGCGCCGACCTGCGGGGACTCGGCCGGGGCCTGCGCCGCGGTCTGCGGATCACCGGCCGCGTGACGGGCGTGTGCGGGGTCCTGTGGGGACACGGTGGCGTCGGCGTCCGGTGCCGCGCCGGTCCCGGCCGGGGCGGAGGTGGCCGGGTCGGTGTCCGGTGCGGTCGCAGCGGCGGCGTGTGCGGCAGCCGGTGTCGGCGCGGCGGGGTCGGTGCCGACCCTGCGGGTGCCCGAGGCGTCCGGGGTGGTGTCCGGCGTGCCCTGTGTGTCCTGGGTGGCCGGGCGGAGCGCCTGGCGGAAGCTGCTGAAGCGGGCCGCTCGGGCCTTGCCCGTGTCGGTGCCGGTGGCCGGGGCCTCGGCGGGGCGGGGTGTCGAGCGGGAGCGTTCGGCCTCGGCGAGGGTGCGGCCGCGGCGGCGTTTGGGGAGGCCGGCTGGGCCCTCCTCCCGGGCCGCGGACTCGTGGACCGGGGTGGCCTCCGCGGCGGGCGGGACGGAGGGGGACTCGGCCGGTGCCGGGAGCGGGGTCGCCGCCGGGGACTCGGGCGGGGCGGGGGTCGTGAGGATGTCCTGCGGGATGAGCATCAGCACGCCCGTGCCGCCGCGTGCGGACGGCCGGAACGACACCTTCAGGCCGTGCTTGAGGGCGAGCCGGCCGACCACGGCGAGTCCGAGCCGGGTGCCGGTCAGACCGCCCAGCTCGGAGACGTCACCGGAGACCGCCCGCTCGGCACGGCGCAGCTGGACGTCGCCCATCACCAGACCGCTGTCCTCCACGGACACGATGACCCCGGCCGGCACCTCCTCCACGTAGACGTGCACCTCGGCCGTCGGCGGCGAGAAGTTCGAGGCGTTGTCGAGGAGTTCGGCGAGCGCGTGCATCACACCCTCGGCCGCGTGCCCGGCCACGGCGGCTTCGCTGACCGAGTGCACCCGCACCCGCCGATAGCCGGCGATCCGGCCCATCGCGCCGCGCAGGATCGACTCCATCCCGATCGGCCGCGCCCACCGGCGACCGGACCGCGCCCCGGTCAGTACGGCGATGGAGTCGGCGATCCGGCCCGCCTGCGCGGTGCGTTGGTCGAGATGGAGCAGGTCGGCGAGCACGTCCTCGTCGGAGTGCCGGTCCTCCATCGCGCGCAGGTCGGCGAGGGTGGCCGTGGCGAGGGCCTGCATGCGGCCGGCGGCGTTGGAGGTCGCGGCGACCGCCGTGGCCCGCTCGCGCCGGGCCCGCTCCAACTCGTCGGTGAGCCGGGCGTTCTCGCGCCGGAGCCGGTCCGTCTCCTGCCCGCCGGCCCGCTCCAGCTCTGCCCGCTCAGCCGCGAACGACTCCGTGAACTCCGTGCGCTGCTGGGCGAGTTCGTCGATGAGCCGCTGCTGCTCCTGACGGGTCTCGTCGGTCGCTCGGGCCTGCTGCTGCAGGAGCCGCCCGAGGTCCTGGGTCACGGCGTCCAGCCGGTGCCGCAGGCCGCGCGCGGTGCGCCGGGTCTGTACGGCGTCGGCGACCGCCGCGCTGAGCACGACCGCCGCCACGCCCGCGCCCCAGGCCAGCGGGGTGCGTACCGAGCCCGGCGCCGCCGCCACGGCCACGCAGACCACGAGCGCCGACAGGGCGCCGGTGACGGCGAGGGCGGTGAGGAAGGTACGGAGAGAGGGTCGGTCGCCGGGATGCGTGGGCGGGATCATCGGTCCGGTCTGGTCCTCGCGGCAGAGACGGGCATGGGGCGGCTGGCAGGAACGGTCGATGGTGTGACGTGACACTCAGTGGTGAACTGGCGGTCACTATACGAGAGTTCGTGATCGGAAAAGAAAGGTTCCGCATTCGTTCCATGAAGTGGGCGGGTCCGGAGCGCGCCGACACAGCCGTACAGAAGCCTTGAATGGGGGGACGGAATCACGGGTGTGCGGGTTGCCTCCCGCTGCCGGATTTCCGCGCCCCGGACCTGTGGGTCTTTTCATACCCCTGTGCATCCGCAATGGATCTTGACGCCCGTCTCCCGGGTCGATGAACTGTCACCGACCGGGCCTCACCACCACAGAGGCCCACACCGGGGGAGGGACCGGGCATGCAGGCCGCGACCCGTACGGAGGGGGTAGGTCGACCGGCCACAAAGCCGGAAGCCTGGCGAAGGGGGAGACGCGTATGACCGGGGAGCCGAAAGCGATGGGCTGCCGTGCCTCATGATGACTGAGGGGCGCATCGAGGCATGCCGCTCGCTGCTCGTACGGCTGGCCCGGTTCACCGGGCGAACGCTGCGGGGCGAGTTCCACGCGATCGTCGTCGAGCCGGTGCAGCGCCTCGCGCGCCGCGGGCTGTCCGGACTGCTGCTGGCGTTCGTGGCCGCGTTCGGCGTCATCTTCTTCCAGGGCATCGCCCAGCACCCCCTCGGCCGGCTCTGGGTGACCCGGCTCGGCGGCGTCAAGGCCGACCTGCCGCTGTGGCTGTCGCTGCTGCGCACGCCCGTGTCGCTGTACGTCCCGGCGCTCGACCTGCCGGTGTGGGCGGGCATCACCCAGCTGTTCCTCGCCTTCGCCTGGGCCGAACTGGCCCTGGGCCGGGCCCGGACGCTGGCGATCGCGTACGCGACCACGCTGGCCGGCACGCTCACCGCCCGCGTGATGATCGCGATGGGCCCCGGCTGGGGAGGCCTCGGGCTGCCACCCGAGGCCGCCCATGTGCTGGACACCGGGCCGTCCGCGGCCGTCGTGGGCCTGTTCACCTATCTCGCGGTGATCAAGCGTGCGCCGGTGGTGTTCACGCTGACCGGCGGCTCGATGGTGTGGGAGTCCATCGCCATCCCCAACCTGGCCGGCCGCGAGCATCTGATCGCGGTGGGCTCGGCGATCGTCCTCGGGCTGCTGCACGGCCGCCGCGAGCAGGTGCGGGCGCTTGTGCGGTCCCTGCTGCCCGGCCGCCGCCGGGCGCCCGCCCCCGCCCCTGCGGCGCCGGTCCCCACGGCCGCACCCGGTCCCGCCCCCGGGCAGCCGCGGACCGTGCCCGCCCCGGCGCGGGCCGACCGGCGCGGGGACGCGGCGATGACCTCCGCGGAACGCTGACCGGCCGGCGCCCCGTGCGGGCCCGGCCGGGGCACCGACGGTGGCCCCGTCCGTGGCCCCGACTGTGGCGCCGGCCACCTCGGCAGTGTGATGGTTTTCGCACGTCGACAACCGGGGGAACCCCTATGGTTGCCGCGAGATACGGCAGGCGTGGCAGACACCATGGTGTTCGTCGCCGGCAGGGCAGCTGAAGGGAATCCAGGATGTTCCGCAAGGTGCTGGTCGCCAACCGTGGAGAGATCGCGATCCGCGCGTTCCGGGCGGGGTACGAACTCGGCGCGCGTACCGTCGCCGTGTTCCCGCACGAGGACCGCAACTCGTTGCACCGGCTGAAGGCCGACGAGGCGTACGAGATCGGGGAGCCGGGGCACCCGGTGCGGGCCTATCTCTCCGTCGAGGAGATCGTGGGCGCCGCCCGCCGCGCGGGCGCCGACGCCGTCTATCCCGGGTACGGCTTCCTGTCCGAGAACCCCGAGCTGGCCCGCGCCTGCGAGGAGGCGGGCATCACCTTCGTCGGCCCCAGCGCGGCGACCCTGGAGCTGACCGGCAACAAGGCCCGCGCGGTCGCCGCCGCCCGCGCGGCCGGCGTACCCGTGCTCGGCTCCTCCCAGCCCTCCACGGACGTCGACGAACTGGTCAGCGCCGCCGAGGAGATCGGCTTCCCCGTCTTCGTCAAGGCGGTCGCCGGCGGTGGCGGGCGCGGTATGCGCCGGGTGGCAGACCCCGCCCAGCTGCGCGAGTCCATCGAGGCCGCCTCCCGCGAGGCCGCCTCCGCCTTCGGCGACCCGACCGTCTTCCTGGAGAAGGCCGTCGTCGACCCGCGCCACATCGAGGTGCAGATCCTCGCCGACGGCGAGGGCGACGTCATCCACCTCTACGAGCGCGACTGCTCCCTCCAGCGCCGCCACCAGAAGGTCATCGAGCTGGCGCCCGCCCCCAACCTCGACCCCGAGGTGCGCGAGCGGATCTGCGCCGACGCCGTCCGCTTCGCCCGCGAGATCGGCTACCGCAACGCCGGCACCGTGGAGTTCCTCCTCGACCCCGACGGCAACCACGTCTTCATCGAGATGAACCCGCGCATCCAGGTCGAGCACACGGTCACCGAAGAGGTCACCGACGTCGACCTCGTCCAGGCCCAGATGCGCATCGCCTCCGGCGAGACCCTCGCCGACCTCGGCCTCGCGCAGGACACCATCACCCTGCGCGGCGCCGCCCTCCAGTGCCGTATCACCACCGAGGACCCCGCCAACGGCTTCCGCCCGGACACCGGCCGGATCAGCGCCTACCGCTCCCCGGGCGGCTCCGGCATCCGGCTGGACGGCGGCACCACCCACGCCGGTACGGAGATCAGCGCACACTTCGACTCGATGCTGGTCAAGCTCACCTGCCGGGGCCGGGACTTCCGGGCCGCCGTGGGGCGCGCCCGGCGTGCCGTGGCCGAGTTCCGCATCCGCGGTGTGGCCACCAACATCCCCTTCCTCCAGGCGGTCCTGGACGACCCGGACTTCCAGGCGGGCCGGGTCACCACCTCCTTCATCGAGCAGCGCCCGCACCTGCTCACCGCCCGCTCCTCCGCCGACCGCGGCACCAAGCTGCTCACCTATCTCGCCGACGTGACGGTCAACAAGCCGCACGGCGAGCGCCCGAAGCTGCTCGACCCGGTCACCAAGCTGCCCGCGCTCCCGGCCGGCGAGCCCCCGGCCGGCTCACGCCAACGCCTGGTCGCCCTCGGCCCCGAGGGCTTCGCCCGGCAGCTGCGCGAGTCCCCGACCCTCGGCGTCACCGACACCACCTTCCGCGACGCCCACCAGTCCCTCCTCGCCACCCGCGTACGCACCAAGGACCTCCTCGCGGTAGCCCCGGTCGTCGCCCGCACCCTGCCGCAGCTGCTCTCCCTGGAGTGCTGGGGCGGCGCGACGTACGACGTGGCGCTGCGCTTCCTCGCCGAGGACCCCTGGGAGCGGCTGGCCGCCCTGCGCGAGGCCGTGCCCAACATCTGCCTGCAGATGCTGCTGCGCGGCCGCAACACCGTCGGCTACACCCCGTACCCGACCGAGGTGACCGACGCCTTCGTACAGGAGGCCGCCGCCACCGGCATCGACATCTTCCGCATCTTCGACGCCCTCAACGACGTCGGCCAGATGCGGCCCGCCATCGACGCCGTCCGGGAGACCGGCACCGCGATCGCCGAGGTCGCCCTGTGCTACACCGCCGACCTCAACGACCCCTCCGAGCGGCTCTACACCCTCGACTACTACCTGCGCCTGGCCGAGCAGATCGTCGAGGCCGGCGCCCATGTCCTCGCGGTCAAGGACATGGCCGGACTGCTGCGCGCCCCGGCCGCCGCCAAGCTCGTCTCCGCGCTGCGCCGCGAGTTCGATCTGCCCGTGCATCTGCACACGCACGACACGGCCGGCGGCCAGCTCGCCACCTACCTCGCCGCGATCCAGGCGGGCGCCGACGCCGTGGACGGCGCGGTCGCCTCCATGGCCGGGACGACCTCGCAGCCGTCGCTGTCGGCACTCGTCGCCGCCACGGACCACTCCGAGCGCCCCACCGGCCTCGACCTGCAGGCCGTCGGTGACCTGGAGCCGTACTGGGAGGGCGTCCGCAGGATCTACGCCCCGTTCGAGGCGGGCCTCGCCTCCCCGACCGGCCGCGTCTACCACCACGAGATCCCCGGCGGCCAGCTGTCCAACCTGCGCACCCAGGCCGTCGCCCTCGGCCTCGGCGACCGCTTCGAGGACATCGAGGCCATGTACGCGGCCGCCGACCGCATCCTCGGCCGGCTGGTGAAGGTCACCCCGTCGTCCAAGGTGGTCGGCGACCTCGCCCTGCACCTGGTCGGCGCGGGTGTCTCGCCTGCGGCCTTCGAGGAGACGCCCGACCGGTTCGACATCCCCGACTCGGTGATCGGCTTCCTGCGCGGCGAACTGGGCACCCCGCCCGGCGGCTGGCCCGAGCCGTTCCGCACCAAGGCCCTGAACGGCCGCGGCGCGCCCAAGCCCGCTCCCGAGCTGTCCGCCGACGACCGCGAGGGGCTCGCCAAGGACACCCGGGCGACGCTCAACCGGCTGCTGTTCCCCGGCCCCACGCGCGAGTTCGACACCCACCGCCAGGCCTTCGGCGACACCAGCGTCCTGGACAGCAAGGCCTTCTTCTACGGCCTGCGCCCCGCCAAGGAGTACGCCGTCGACCTGGAGCCCGGCGTCCGGCTGCTCATCGAACTCCAGGCGGTCGGCGAGGCCGACGAGCGAGGGATGCGCACCGTGATGTCCTCGCTCAACGGCCAGTTGCGCCCGATCCAGGTCCGTGACCGCGCCGCCGCCTCGGACGTGCCGGTGACCGAGAAGGCCGACCGCGCCGACCCCGGGCATGTCGCGGCGCCGTTCGCCGGTGTGGTGACCCTCGCGGTGGCCGAGGGCGACGAGGTCGCGGCCGGTGCCACGATCGCCACCATCGAGGCGATGAAGATGGAGGCCACGATCACCGCGCCCAAGGCGGGCCGCGTCTCCCGGCTGGCCATCAACCGTATCCAGCAGGTGGAGGGCGGCGACCTGCTGGTCGAGATCGCCTGAGCCGACCGTACGCGCCGCGACCCGGCCCCGGTCGCGGCGCGCACCGCGGGACCACCCGCGCGGCCCAGGCCCTCGGCGCCGTGCGCCCGGGGCGTCAGTCCCAGAGCGGGTACGTCATGACCTGCTTGAAGGTGTCCGGCCGGGCGCCGGTGTAGGTCAGGCTGATGTCGCTGAAGCGCTGGAAGCGCGGATGCTTCTTCCACGGCTTCTCGCCGCTGAGCCGGATGACGACCGGGTACGCGTGGAAGGTGCCGGCCGCGCAGTACGGCTTGCAGTCGTTGACCATGTTCACGCCGATGGCCTTCGCCCCGTCCGGACCCCACTGGGTCCACTGGAGGTCGGTCAGCCGGCTGTTGCCGTCGCCGCAGGCCAGGATGAAGTCCTGCGGGCGGACGTTGCGGTGGAAGAAGCAGTCGACGAGCACGGGCTGAGCCCGAGTGACCTGGGCCGGTGCCGTGGCCGTGGTCGGCGGACTGGCCGACGCCGTCGTCATCGCCGCTGTCAGCAAGGCTCCTGCCGCGAGGGTGACTGCCGTTCCCAGCACTGATCCGCGCATGGTCGCTCCCACCGTTGTGCCGTGTCCGACCGCGTGCCTCTCGACGCTACGACCGTACGGCCGATTGCACCAGTCGCGCAGGTCGGACCGCGTGTCAGCCGTGCTTGACGGTCAGGCCGTAGAAGGCGACACGGGCGCCGTCGGTGGTGCTGTCGGAGGAGGACTGGTTGTAGGAGCCGGCCTTGAAGTACTGCTTGTACTGCTGGAAGGGCGACGGGACGGCGTAGTGGGTGGTGGTGCCGTTGACGGTCAGATCGACGGTGTTCCCGCCGGAGACGGCGATGGTGTAGCTCCACGTCCTGCCGACCGCGACGTGTCCCACGGTGTGCGGGGTCTGCCCGCCGGACGGCGAGTCCTCGGTGCCGAGCACGATGTCGCCGTTCGCCCGGTAGTACAGCTCCAGCAACGGTTTGGTGGAGGAGCCGCCGCTGCCGAGGTGGACCTGGCCCACGCACACGTTCTTCGTCACCGACACCACACGCAGCGTCGCGCTCATCCTGTGCGAGCCGGACAGCGCCCAGTCCGCCGCGCTGCCGTCGTGGTTCATCTCGCGCAGTTCGGAGCGGGCGTAAGGGGAGTTCGGGGTGGTGACGCCCTTCTCCGGAGCCCAGAAGGTCATCGCCCCGTCGCGGGTGTCGGTGTAGAAGTACGCGTCCTGGTAGCCGTCCGCGCCCTGGAGCCGGGACGACGGGATGGTGGTCGGGCTGCCGGGGGAGCCGACGGGCTCCTGAAGCTCCCAGACCGACAGGTCGAAGTTGCCGCCGGGGGCCGTGAGGGGGTCGGCGGCGATCGCGCTGGGGCCGCCGAGCGGGGCGAGCGCGAGCGCGAGGCCCGCGGTGGCCGGTACTGCGAGGAGCCGTGACCGGGTCATGGGGGGTCCCTTCGTCGGACCGGATGTCGGACCGACGGATGCGTTCAACATGATGAACGCTGAACGCATCCTTGGTCCTCGGTGACCCGAGAAGCTAAAGGTCTGAACCAGACCCGTCAAGACTTCGAGCGCTGGGAGGTCAGCAGGCGCCCTCGTCCTGCCACGGCCCCCACTGCGCCGCGCCGGGCACCTCGTTCTGGGTCCACCACTTCGCCTTCCAGTTGTGGTTCCCGTACGAGACCTCGTCGCCGGCCGTGTAGACCGCCGAAGCGCTCCAGGCGGTCTTGCAGGAGGTGGGTGTCGGGGTCGGGGTCGGGGTCGGCGTGGGCGTCGGCGGGGTCACCCCGGCGAACTTCACCGAGTACTTGGCGAAGTCCCAGTCGTTCTGCGCCACGCTCGAGCAGGTCCCGGACGTGCGGCCGCCGTTGTCGGGCGGGCTGCACTGCCGGTCGCGGTTCAGGGACCAGAACGTGAAGCGGTCCATGTTGTGGCTCGTCGCGTAGTCCAGCACGGTCTGGAAGTCCGCCTGGGTGAAGTACTCGCCCGTGTCGCTGCGGCCGTTCATGCCGGAGAAGCCCTCGTGCGCGTACGCGGTCGCCTGGTCCCAGCCGAAGGTCGACTGCAGGATCGAGTTGAAGTTGGTCAGCGCGCTGGTCTGGCTCGCCGCCCCGTTGAAGCCGCCGTCGAACGGCATGATGGAGAAGTTGTTCGGCGTGAAGCCCTGGGACTTGGCCTCCAGCAGCATCTGCTTGCCGAACCAGCCGGTGCCGTCCGCCGTGCCGGCCGTCGTCACCGACACGTACAGCCCCGGGTTGTTCTGCTGGAGGATCTTCGCCGCGCCGATCTCGTTGTGGATGGCCGCGGTGTTCTCGTACTCCGGCTCCTCCAGGTCGAAGTCGATCGCGTGCAGCCCGTACTTGGTGATGACCTGCTGGTACGCCGCCGCCGTGGACGCCGCGTCCGCGCAGGCCTGGCCGAGCTTGGTGCCGCCGTAGCCGCCGATGGAGACCGAGACGTCACCGCCCTTGGAGCGGATGGTGTTGATCACCGACTGCACGGCCGTGTCCGACGAGACGGGCGCGGTGCCACCCCAGGTGGGGGAGCAGCCGCCGCCGTTGGGGGCGAGGACGAACGCCAGCTGGAAGGCCTTCAGGCCGGTCGCGTCCATGATGGCGGACGGGTCCGGCGGGTCGTTGTCCAGTGGCATCAGGTAGGGGGCCGCGGCGTACCAGCGGTTGCTCAGCGCGGTGGTCGCGCCCGAGGCGTTGCCCGCGACGAGCGCGGTGGTGCCGGCAGCGGCGAGCGTGACGGCCGCCGCCGCGCCCAGACATGCCCGAAGACGTCTCACTGCGTGCCTCCAGAGGGTGGGGGTGGGGAGTGCCCCGATGTGGGGAGCCCCACCCTCCGGGAGCTGTTGCGGTCACGTCAATAAGTTGGACTAGACCAACATGCTCTTTGGACTAGACCATACGATCCCTTTACCTTCCGTCGACCAGTCGCACGGTGAACCCGCGATCGAGCGGCAGACTCGGCACGGTGATCGTCGTGACCTGCGCGCCTGCATCGAACGACCAGGCGGAGGCGGGCAGTTGGCGGCCGTCGAGCAGCACGCGGGCGGGCGTCGTGGCGCCGTGCACGGTGAACCGGTACGAGCGGGCGTCCACCTTGCCGGCGTACGCGCCCCGGCTCGCGCCCACCGAGACGGTCGTACCGTCGCCGTCGCCGTGCAGGGAGACCCGCTGGGTGGCAGCGGCACCCTGGGCGAAGTCGCGGGTCGTTCCGTCGTCCTCGTACAGCGTGTAGTGGCTCGTGCCATGGGCCGCCGGATACAGGTCCCAGTCCAGCTCGTGCCGGTCCCGGGTCTGCCAACTCGTCGTCCCCTTCGGCCACATGGGGACGATCGCGCCCTCACGCACGAACAGCGGCAGCGTGTCGAGCGGGGCGTGGTAGCCGTTGACCGTGGTCGGGCCCTGGTAGGTGCGGCCGGTCCAGTAGTCGGTCCACGTGCCCTTCGGCAGATGGATGCCGTCGCGGGTGTCGGAGTCCTGGTAGACCGGGGCGACGAGGAAGTCGGGACCGGACAGGAACTCGTACTTCGCCTGATCCGTAAGGGTGCCCGGATCGTCCGGGTACTCCAGCCACAGCGGACGCACCGCGCCCACCCCGGTCTTCGCGGCCTCGGCGGACAGTGTGTACATGTACGGCAGCAACCGCTCCTTCAGCTGCAGGTACTTCCGGTTGATGGAGGTGTACGGCTCCCCGTCGAGCCAGGGCTGCTGGTCGGCCGGTTTCTTGGTCGTGATGTCGGTGGCCCAGCCGTCCATGGTCATGATGGCCGGCAGGAACGCCTTCCACTGAAGATCACGGGCGTACATCTTGGCGTCGTGGCGGTAGATGCTGCCCACGTCACCGGTGTCGTAGGCGATGCCGGACATCGTCGCCCCGGCGTACGTCGGGATCTGCCAGCGGATGTAGTCCCAGGACAGCTTCTGGTCGCCGCTCCACAGCACCCCGCAGCGCTGGGCGCCCGCCCAGGACACCGGCAGCCACACGAAGCCGCGCGCGTCGCTGTTGTCCTCGATCCCCTTCTTCGCCGCGTCGCAGGCGTCGAGTGCGAACTTGTAGCCGTTGCCGACCCAGGCCACGTCCAGTTTGGCCACCCGCTGACCGGCCTTGACCTGGTCGGCGAGCTTGTCGATGCCGTCCTGGGTCCACAGACCGAGCTGGGCGTGGTGATCCTGCAGGCCCTTGGCGGTCTGCTCGAGGTTCTCGTATCCGCAGCCGTAGCCGTCGTTGACCAGCATCCAGCCGAGCGGCATCTGGTTCCGCGTGTACCCGTCGGCGATCTTCAGCGCGTCCAGGGTGTGCCGCTCGCCCCGGTTGGCGTTGTGCAGGTAGCAGTCGGAGTCGCCGGGTTCCAGGCCGTACACCGGAGGCATGAAGGGCTTGCCCACCAACGCTGTGTACTTACGAATGACTTGCTTGGCGTCACCGAGGAAGTAGTAGGCGTCCAGGCGCCGTTCCTGCTGGCCCGTGGTGACCGGTTGGCCGAAGGTGTACACGCCCGGCGCGAAAGTGTTGCGGAAGACGCCGTAGCCCGCGCTGGAGAGGTAGAACGGCTGGGAGTTGTTGTAACCGCCCTCGTCCCAGTCGAAGTTGTTGGCCACGTACATCGTCCGGTCGCGGTGCGAGAAGCTGCCGTTCTGCTCGCCGCCGCCGAAGAACTGCTCGTCCGCACCTCGCGTGAGGCTCTGCCGCATTCCGCCGGTCGACCAGCGCAGCGGCTTGTCCTCCTGCCAGATCCGGGTGCGGTTGTCGGGCTTGTACAGGCCGAAGCGCAGCGGCTTCTTGTACACGCGCAGCACGGCCTGAGGGGAGCGGATGCCGTAGTAGTCGCCCGCGTCGAAGGACGAGGTGGCCTGCTGGAGGGCGGGCTCCGTGCGCACGATGGCGGTGCCGGCGGGATCGCCGAGCGAGCCGGACGGATCGGCCTGGAGGCGGAGTTGACCCCCTGTCAGGAAGTCGGCCCGGGCGGTCAGTTGTCCGGCCCCGATGGTGTAGCTGCCGTCGCCGCCCGAGAAGGACGTGAGGTCACCGGCGTCCGTGGTCGCGGGCAGGTACGCGGTGCCCGTGAAGGAGTTGTCGTGCACGTCGTACGGCACGACCACGACGTGGTACGTCCCCGACGCGCGCGGGATCACCGTGGCCTCGGGGTCGGCGGTGCCCGCGCTGGAGGCCACCTGTTTGCCGTGGTCGTCGTAGACGTAGAGGTCGAAGTCGTCGGAGGGCCTGTCCCACCTGATCGACAGCGGGACGCCGCCCTCGGGGTTGTCGTTCCAGTAGCCGTCCGGCACCGAGACGGTCAGGTCGAAGCGGTCGCAGACCGTGTTGTCGGGGTCGGCGGCGGCGTCCGGACAGCTCTCGGTGCCGCCACCGGTGCCCTTGGCGTAGACCGGGCTCTGCCAGCTGACGCTGCTGTGGGCCGAGTCCAGGACGACACCGGCCGAGCCGGCGGCCCGGGCGGGCGCCGGGGCGGCGAGCACGGTCGCCGCCAGGGCGGTCGCCAGCCCCAGCGGTACCCAGGCCGGCCAGGGCACACGGTGGTGCGGTCTTCGCGGTCTTGGCACTCTTCGCACGTCGGAACAGCTCCCCTCGCAGCACTGCGGACTGACTGTTCTTGCGGGCTGTTGCTCGGATGCGCTCGAAATGAGCGTCATTCGAGCAACTTCACGCACGCAGCCTCAGGGGTGACGCAGGTTCATGTCAAGAGCGCGGGCCGGGGCTCAGCCGGTCAGTCCTCCGACGGCTCCTGGAGCTTGGCCAAGGTCAGCACGCCGCCGCCGATGCCCCAGCCGCCGTCCGTCACCTCTTCCACCAGGACCATCGTGGCGGCGCGGGCCCGCTCTCCGTAGATCTCGACGTACAGCTCGGTGGTGCGGGTGACGATCAGCTCCTTCTGCTGCTCGTCCAGGCTTCCGGCAGGGACCTTGAAATTCGCGAACGGCATGATGTTTCTCCTTTGCTGAAGGGGGATCAGATGATGCCGCCGTTGGCGCGGACCACCTGGCCGTTGACCCAGTGGCCGGCCGGGGAGGCGAGGAACGCCACCACCTCGGCGATGTCGTCGGGCGTGCCCAGGCGCTCCAGCGGGGACTGCGCGGCCAGGTGGGCGATGGTCGCCTCGTCCTTGCCGTCCAGGAACAGGTCGGTGGCCGTGGGCCCCGGGGCGACGGTGTTCGCGGTGACGTCCCGGCCGCGCAGTTCCCGGGCCAGCACCAGGGTCAGCGCCTCGACCGCGCCCTTGCTCGCGCTGTACGCGCCGTAGGACGGGAACGCCAGGCCCACCACGGAGCTGGAGAAGGCGACGAACGCGCCGCCCCGGCGCAGGGTACGGGCCGCCTCCCGGGCGACGACGAACGTGCCGCGGACGTTGGTGCGGTGCATCGCGTCCAGTTCCGCGAGGTCCAGTTCCGCGATCGGCGCGAGATACATCCGGCCCGCCGCGTGGACCGCTACGTCGACTCCGCCGAACGTCTCGGCGGCGGTCTCGAACAGCGCGGCGAGCTGCCGCTCGTCGGCGACATCGGCGCGGACGGCGAGCGCACGGCCGCCGGCCGCGGTGACCTCCTCGACGGCGGCCTCGGCGAGGTCGCGGTTGCCGGCGTATCCGACCACCACGGCGTACCCGTCGGCGGCGAGCCGGGTCACCGTCGCCCGGCCGATGCCGCGCGAGCCTCCGGTGACGACGGCGACACGGGGCGTCGAAGAGGCGGCGGCCGAGGGGGTGGTTGCTTCGGTGGACATGAGAACTCCCGTTGCTGTGGGCGTGACGTCCGTTGCCGTGAGGCGTGGCGTCCCGCCCGCTGAGTGACTCCACCCTCGGCCGCCGCGCACGGGGCAGCCACGGCTGTGCTCACCCTGGGGTCGGCAACCCCTGGATACCGGTGTCCCGAGGCGCGACCATGGAAGGCGTGAACCACGCAGAGCTGGCCGCCTTCCTCAAGTCCCGGCGCGACCGGGTCCGCCCCGCCGACGTCGGACTGCCCGCGGGACCACGCCGCCGGGTGCCGGGCCTGCGCCGCGAGGAGGTCGCCCAGCTCGCCGGACTGTCGGCCGACTACTACACCGAGCTGGAGCGCGGCCGGGGCGCCCAGCCCTCCGCACAGGTCGTGGCCGCCCTGGCCCGCGCCCTGCGGCTGAGCGGCGACGAACGCGACCACCTCTTCCACCTCGCCGAGCGCCCACTGCCGCCCGCCGCGAGCGGCCCCACCGCACTCGTCCAGCCCGCCCTGCTCGGCCTGCTGGACCGGCTCACCACGACCCCCGCCCAGGTCATCACCGATCTGCACGAAACCCTCGCGCAGAACCCGCTCGCCGTCGCGCTGCTCGGCGCGATGCCGGCCGGCCGCGGGCCCGAACGCAGCTTCGTGTACCGCTGGTTCACCGACCCCGCCGCCCGCGGCATCTATCCGGCCCAGGACCACCCGCACCACTCGCGCGTCTTCACCGCCGACCTCCAGGCCGTCGCCGCCCGGCGCGCGAAGGACACCGACGTGACCCGGATGGTGGCCGACCTCCGCCGACGCAGCACGGAGTTCGCCGAGCTGTGGGAGCGGCGGGAGGTGGCCCTGCGCCGCACCGACCACAAACGGATCGTCCATCCCTCGCTCGGCGTCGTCGAGCTGGACTGCCACAACCTCTTCAGCGAGGACGGCCGGCAGCGGCTGCTGTGGTTCAGCGCCCCGCCCGGTACCGAGGGGGCCGCCCAGCTGGAACTGCTCTCGGTGATCGGCACGCAGGACCTGGGCGCGGTGGTGGACTCCTGAACGATGTCCGCAGACCCATGGCGGAGCCTCCGTCGCCTGAGGCACCCTTGAGGGTGTGCGTACTGTTTCGCGCCGTTTGAGCAGTCGCGCACGGTGGGGACGCAGTCGACATCGGTACGAATGGCAGGACGCGCCCGGCGCGTCATGGGGGGAGCGGTCGCGCATGCGATCCATCAGTCGTGATCCACGAACGGTCAGCGGTGATCCACACGCCTCGCCTCCGGCCCGTGCCGCCTGCGGCACAGCGCTCGCGAAGCCGGCGGAAGGGCGGTCGAGCTGACGTGGAGATCACCATCCACAGACCCGGCGAGCTGACAGCCGAGGTGCGCGCCGCCTGGCATCGCGCGATGGACGACTCACCGGAGTACGCCAATCCCTTTCTGGCGCCGGAGTTCGCGGCCGGCGTCGGCCTCTTCCGGCGCGGGGCGCGCGTGGCGGTGCTGCGCGAGGGCGGGACGCCGGCCGGCTTCTTCCCGTACGAGCGCGGGCCGCTGGGCACGGGCCGGGCCATCGGGCTCGGACTGTCCGACTGCCAGGCCCTCGTGCACCGGCCCGGGGTCACCTGGAACGCGCAGGAGTTGCTGCGGGCCTGCGGGCTCAGCATCTTCGAGTTCGACCATCTCGTCCAGGAACAGCGGCCGTTCGCCCCGCATGTCACCGGCACCTTCGCCTCCCCGGTGATCGATGTGAAACCCGGCGACGGCGGCTACCCGGAGTGGCTGCGGGCCACCTACCCGGGGCAGGCCAAGACGACGCTGAAGAAGGAACGGCGGCTCGGCCGGGACATCGGCGAGGTGCGGTTCGAGTTCGACGAGCGTGATCCGGAGGTGCTGCGCACCCTGATGCGCTGGAAGTCCGCGCAGTACCGCAGGACCGGCCGGATGGACCGGTTCTCCCGGCCCTGGATCGTCGGGCTCGTCGACCATCTCTTCCGCGTCCGCGAGGAGCACTTCACCGGCGTGCTGTCCGTGCTGTACGCGGGCGACCGGCCGGTGGCGGCCCACTTCGGTCCCCGGTCGAGCAGCGTACTGGCGGCCTGGTTCACCGCGTACGACCCCGAACTGCACTACTACTCACCGGGGTTGATGATGCACCTGCGGACCGCCGAGGCGGCGGCGCGGGCCGGGGTGACCCTGGTCGACCTGGGCCGGGGCGACAAGGAGTACAAGGACTGGCTCAAGACCCGCGAACTGCGGGTCGGCGAGGGCTTCGCCGCCCGTGCCCATCCGGTGGCCCTGGCCCAGCGGCTGTGGCGCAGACCGGTGCGCGGCCTGCGCAACACGGTGCTGGCCCATCCAGGTCTCCGTGATCCGGCCGACCAACTCCTCAAGACGGTGGGCAGGTTCCGCACGGAGGGCGTGGCGGCCGCCCCGGCCGCGCGAAAGAATCGCCCGCCGGACCGGTAGTTACTGGCAGGTTCTCGTCAATATTTGGCCAAGCGGCGGACGTTTCCGTGTCTGCGTGATCAGGTCTCCTGCGTCGGCAGTGTCGATGCCCTCAGGAGGCTCCTGGTGTCCGTGCCAACCCGCAGAAGACGGTGGTTCACCCTCTGCGCGCTCACCGCGTCCGCCGCGCTCGTCGCGATCCCCCCGTCGGCCGCTTCCGGGCGCTCACCGAGCCCCTTCGGCGTCCGCGTCCTCGGCCAACTGGCCGAGGAGCGCCAGCAGTCGGTGGGTGCCATGTCGCCGCACGTGGCGGGGGACGCCGACGGCGGCAACGAGGCGGACGAGATCGCCGAGGGTGCGGACCAGTACGCCGAGGCCCGCACCTCGCCCGGTGTCGTCGCACCGGGCGCGTACGGCGCCGCCTGGCAGGACCTCACCAACCTCCGCAGGACGGGCGGCATTTGGCGCAACATCACCGACCTGCCGTACAACTCCGACGATCCGCGTTACCGCGACATCGACTCCAACTCCAGCGGCGGATCCGGCAACGTCACCGGCCGGATGGCCGCCGTGGCCGCCGACGACGACGGCTACGTCTACGCGGGCAGCGCGGGCGGCGGTGTGTGGCGCTCGCGCACCGGAGGCGGCCACTGGCAGCCCATCAGCGACCGGCTGCCCGCCCAGTCCACCGGCGCCCTCGCCCTCGACGGCACGGGCCGGCTGTGGCTGGGCACCGGCGAGGCCACCACCAACGCCGACGCCTACCTCGGCAGCGGCGTCTACGTCCTGGACCACCCCCACCACGGCACCTTCTCCCCGCGCCGCCGGGTCGGCGGCGACGAGCTGGAGAGCACCACCATCCACGAGCTGCGCTTCGGCGGGGGCACGGTCTGGGCGGCCACCAGCAAGGGCGTGTGGAGCCACTCCACGAGAGACCTGGACGGCCCCTGGAAGCTGGAGTACGCGCCCAACCCCGACTATCTGCCCGGCGGTTCGAAGGCGAACGACCCCTCCGCGCCGTACAAGAACATCGCCAACGACATCGCCGTCGACCCCAGGGACCCCTCGAAGGTGGTGCTGGCCGTCGGCTGGCGCAGCGGCGACGACTACAACGGCTTCTACACCAAGGTGAACGGCGCCTGGACCCGGATCACCAGCGGCCTCGGTGACCTCCCGGCCGACGCGGACAACGTCGGCAACGTCACCTTCGCCCGCTCCGCCGACGGCTCCCGCTACTACGCCATCGACCAGTCGCCGGAGCAGCTCAACACCAACCCGGACAGCGGCCTCGAGGGCATCTACGTCTCCACCTCCGCCTCCCCGACCGGCCCCTGGACGAAGATCGCCGACTACAAGGGCCTCGCCGCCGACAACTCGGCGCTGACGACCGCCGGTTACATGCCGGGCGTGCAGGCCTGGTACAACCAGTTCCTCGCCGTCGACCCCGCCGACCCGCAGCACGTGTACGCCGGCCTCGAAGAGGTGTACGAGACCAAGGACGGCGGCACCACCTGGTCGACCGTCGGACCGTACTGGAACTTCCCCTTCTCCTGCTGGAGCATCGACCCGACCCGGCAGACCGGCTCCTGCAGCCAGACCACCCACTCCGACCAGCACGGCGTCGCCATCGGCAGCTACCACGGCCACAGCTTCGTGTACGTCGGCAACGACGGAGGCATCTACAGGCGCCCGGTGAACGGCGCCCAGGACGCCTCCGGCCACGCCACCGACTGGACCTCCCTCAACGACGGCACCATCGACACCCTCCAGTACTACTCCGTCGGCATCGGCAGGGACCTCGACCACGGCGGGGTGTCCGTCACCGGTGGCCTGCAGGACAACGGCCAGTCCGTCCTGCGCAGCAACGACACCGTCATGGGCTCCAACTTCGGCGGCGACGGCGGCGACACGCTCACCGATCCCGCCAACGGGTGCGACATCGCGCAGGAGTACGTCTACCTGGCCGTCCAGGTCACCCAGAACTGCGCGGTGAACAACGGGAGTTGGGCCACCGACGCGAGCAAGGCCACCTCGTACTCCGTCGCCCCGGCCGACAACGCCACCAGCGAGGCCCGCTTCATCGCCCCGCTCGCGGCCGACCTGAAGAACGGCAACACCTGGATCGCCGGCGGCCGCCACATCTGGGTCCAGACCCATGGCTACGCCATCCGCAGCGGCTCCGAGTGGACCAGCGTCCACGACTTCGGCGCCGGCCGGGTCGCCACCGCCGTCGCCGCGTCCGGCGGCAAGATCTACGCCGCCTGGTGCGGCCCCTGCAACAACCAGGGCTTCGCCCGGGGCATCGCCGTCGGCAACGCGGACGGGACCGGCTGGCACGACATCAGCCTGCCCGTCGACGGGACCGTGCCCAACCGCTACCTCAGCGGCTTCGCCGTCGATCCGCGCAACGCCGACCACGTCTTCCTCGCCGTCAACGGCTTCTCCCGGCACTGGACGGAGGGGCCGGGTGCGGGCGTCGGCCATGTCTTCGAGTCCACCGACGGCGGTACGACCTGGAAGGACATCTCGGCGAACCTGCCCGACGTGCCCGCCGACTCCACGCTGGTGACGGCGGACGGCGGCCTCGCGGTCGCCACCGACCTGGGCGTGGTCTACCGTGCGCCGGGCCGCACCACCTGGCAGCGGATCGGGGACCTTCCGGCCGTCGCCGTCCTCCAGCTCAGGACGAGCCCCGACGGCAGCACGCTGTACGCGGCCACGCACGGCCGGGGGATCTACACCGTGAAGGTGCGCGACCTGCGGTGAACGCGAGGGGTGGCCCCTGAAGCCCGGGGGTCACCCCTCACCCCCACCCCGCACTGCGCGTCCCACCTCCGTACGCAGCGACACGAACCCGGGCAGGCTCCTGGTGGTGATCTGGTCCCGGTCGGCGGGCAGGCCGATCGGCAGGTCGCGGACGACACGGGAGCCGGGCCCGGGGGAGAGGACGACGACGCGGTCACCGACGTACACGCTCTCGTCGATGTCATGGGTGACGAACACGATCGTCGTGCCGTCGGCCCGGTGCACCTCCAGCAGCAGGTCCTCCAGATCCTCGCGGGTACGGGCGTCCAGGGAGCCGAACGGCTCGTCCATCAACAGCAGGGACGGGCGGCAGACCAGGGCGCGGGCGATGGCGACGCGCTGCTGCATCCCGCCCGACAGCTCGCCTGGACGGCGGCGCCCGGCCCCGGGCAGGCCGACGCGTTCGAGGATCGCCTCGGCCTCGGCCCGCCGCGCGGTCCGGCCGAGTCCGAGCCGGCGCAGCGGCAGCGCCACGTTGTCGCGGACGGTGAGCCAGGGCAGCAGCGAGCGGCCGTACTCCTGGAAGACGACCGCGAGCCGGTCCGGGACCCCGGTCACCGGGGTGCCGTCCACCGTGACCGTGCCCTCCTGCGCGGGCAGCAGCCCGGCGATGGTGCGCAGCAGGGTGGACTTGCCGCAGCCGGACGGCCCGACGACACACAGGAGTTGACCGTCGGGCACGGTGAGGCTGATGCCGTCCAGGACGTGCTGGTCGCCGAAGTACCGGCTGACGGAGTCGAGGCGCAGCATCCCCTCACCCGGCCCACGGCTCGTACAGGGTCCCCGCGCTGCCGGTGACCCGCAGGTGCAGCAGGAAGGGCCCCGCGTCGTCCCCGAGGCCCAGTGCGTGGTCCAGGGCGGCCGGCAGTTCGCCGGGGTCCTCGGCACGGGCGGCCGGGCAGCCGAAGGACTCGGCGAGGGACACGAAGCCGATGCCGGTGATGCCCGTACCGGGGACGGGCCCGATGCCGATACGGCGGCCCAGCGCCCGGACGGCCGCGTAACCCCCGTTGTCCAGCAGGACGTACGTCACCGGGGCCGCGTGCCGGGCCGCGCTCCACAGCGCCTGCACCGAGTACAGCGCCGAACCGTCGCCGACCACGCACACCACCCGGCGCCGGTCTGCAAGGGCCCGCCCGACCGCGAGCGGCAGACCCCAGCCGAGCGCCCCGCTGCCGGTGGTGAGGAAACCGCCGCCCATGTCCACGGGTACGCGCGCGTGCAGTGCGTCCCGGTGGCTCGGCGCCTCCTCGACGAGCACCCGGTCGCGCGGCAGCCGGGCCCGCAGCAGATCGAAGAAGAACTCCGGGGTGATCCGCGCTCCGGCGCGGGTCGGGGCGGAGGCGGTCCGGGGTGGCGGTGGTTCCCGGTCGGGCTCCTTCAGCAGGTCCGTGAGCCGGGTCAGGGCGGGACGCAGGGTGGTGACGATGCTGGTGCCGACGGGCAGCCAGGCGGCCTGACCGGCATCGCAGTCCAGGTGGAACAGCTCGGTGCCGGGCGCGAGCGGTGGGCCGTCGTCCGGCACGTGATACGTGAACACCGGTGCGCCGAGGGCGACGACGACGTCGTACGGCGCGAGGCGCGCGGCCAGCTGACGGGCGACCGGCGGCAGGAAGCCCTGGAACAGCGGATGCGACTCCGGGAACCCGGAGCGGCCGGAGAGCGGGCTGATCCACACCCCGGCCCGGAGCCGCTCGGCCAGCGCCCGGACCTCCTCCAGCGCGTCCTCGTCGTCCACCCCGGGGCCGACCACGAGCGCCGGGCGGGCGCAGGTGTCCAGCCGGGCGGCGAGCGCGGCCAGGGCGTGCGGGGCGGCCGTGAACTCCGTGTGCACGGTGCGGGGCGGGACGGGCTCGGCGGGCCGGTCCCAGTCGTCCTCGGGCACGGACACGAACACCGGCCCGCGCGGATGGGCCATCGCGGTCCGGTACGCCTCGGCGAGTACGGCCGGTACGTCCTCGGCCCGCTCCGGCTGACGGGCGGACTTCACGTACGGGCGTGGGAACAGGGCCGGCTCGTCGGCGCCGAGGAACGGCCGCAACTGGAGCAGCGAGCGCGCCTGCTGGCCCGCCACGATCACCAGCGGTACCCGGTCGCGGTAGGCGTTGAACACCGCGCCGAGCGCGTGCCCCACCCCGCCGGCCGAGTGCAGACTGACGAACGCGGCCCGCCGGGTGCCGAGCGCATGTCCTGCCGCCATACCGACGGCGACGGACTCCTGGAGGCCCAGCACATAGGTGAAGTCGTCCGGCCAGTCACGGAACATGCGCAGTTCCGTGGAGCCGGGATTGCCGAAGACCGTGGTCATGCCGGTGTCCCGCAGGAACCGTACGACCGCCTCGCGCACCGTGGCCGTCGTCATGCTGTCCTCCCTGGGCCGATGAGCCGTTTCTCGACCGCCAGCAGACCGGTGTTGAGCAGGTATCCGAGCGCGCCGAGGAGCAGCAGCGCCGCCCACACGGTGAGCAGGTCGGAGCGTGTCTGGGCGTCGGTGAGGGCGAAGCCGATGCCGTTGTCGCTGCCCGGCAGCAGCTCCGAGAACACCATGAGGATCAGGGACAGCGACAGGCTGAGCCGCAGTCCCGCGAAGATCCGGGGCAGCGCCGAGGGCAGGACCAGGAACCACAGCCGCTCGGGCCACGTCAGCCGCAGCACCGCCGCGACCTCCAGCCGCAGCGGATCGGTGGCGCGGGCGCCCTCGGCCGAGTTGACCAGCACCGGCCATACGGCACTGAACACGATCGACGCCACCTGCATGGGCGTACCGAAGTCGAAGACGACGACGAACACCGGCACCAGCGCGGGCGGCGGCACGGCCCGTGCGAACTGCAGCACCGGGTCGCACAGCGCGTACGCCCGCCGGGAGCGGCCCACCGTGATGCCGAGGGCGATCCCGGCGACGGCGGCGAGCGCGAACCCGGCCGCCATCCGGCCCAGGCTGGGCAGGATCGTGTCCTCGGCGGCCGCGGTGAGGAACAGATGCCGGGCCGGACCCGAGAACCACAGGTCGTAGACGTGCCGGACGATCCGCAGCGGCGGCGGAAAGTACACACTGTCCCGCGCGCGGGCGGCCAGCTCCCAGCAGCCGACGGCGACGAGCAGTACCGACCAGCGCAGCAGGAAGGGAACGGCGGTCCTCCGGGTTCGTTCTCGTGTGAACTGCCCGTCCGTGCCACGCCGCTCCCGCGCCCAGGCGAACAACCGCCGTTCCGCGCCCACCAGTACACCGTTGATGACGAGGCCGAGGCAGCCCGCCCACACGACCCCGGCCAGGACATCACGGGTGCCGTCCGTCGCGGTCTCGGCCTGGGCGATGAAGATGCCGAGGCCCTGGCCGAAGCCGGAGAGGAGCTCGGTGGCGACGGCCAGGATCAGGGCGACCGCGGCGGAGATCCGTACGCCCGCGGCGATGAACGGGGCGGTGCCCGGCAGCTCCACCCGCCACAGCACCGCGAACCGCCCGAAGCCGAAGGCGCGCAGGGTGTCCTTGGCCAGGGGGTCGGTCTCGCCGAGGCCGTAGACGGTGTTGAACAGTACCGGCCAGAGCGAGGCGTACGCGATCAGCGTCACCTCGGTCCGCGTGCCCGACCCGAGCAGCAGCGACACCAACGGGATCAGCGCGACCGAGGGCAGCGGCCGCAGGAACTCCACGACCGCGCGTACGGCGGCCTCCACCACCGGCACCGTGCCCAGCAGCAGCCCCAGCGGTACGGCGATCACGCAGGCGAGGCCCAGGCCCAGCGCCCACGCCCGCAGCGTCACGCCGATCCCGTCGAGGAAGGCCCGGTCGCCCGCCAACTTCACGGCACGAGCGAGTACGTTGGAGGCGGGCGGCAGATAGTCGCGCCGTACGATCCCGGCCCGGGAGACCGCCTCGCACACCCCGAAGGCGATCGCCGCGCCGAGCAGGCCGAGCGCGCGGCTCTGACGTGGCGTCATGTCACCAGCAGCGGCGCCGGATCGATGTCCTTCTGCAACAGCCCCTGTTGACGCATGAGGTGGATGAGCCGACGGAGCCCGGACGCGTCGGCGGTGGCCGGATAGTCGGGCAGATGGATCGACTTGGTTTGATCCGCGGTCACCTTGGTGTACTTCGGCAGCTCCGTGCGCACCGCGCCCGGATCGGCGGCGGCGAGCTTCGAGGCCACCTCGATCGCCCGCCGGAAGCCCGCGGCGGCCTTCGGGTTCCTGCGGACGAAGTCGTGCGTGGTGACGTACCCGCTGGCGGGCAGGCCCCGCGCCGGTCCCGAGCCGCCGTCCAGCAGTACGCGCGCACCCAACTGGCCCTGGATCGCGGAGTCGAAGGGTTCGACCGCGTGGACGGCGTTCACCTGGCCCTTCTCCAGGGCGGGGCCCATCTGCGGGAACAGGATCTGCCGGTAGACGGGCCGCCCAGCGCCTTGGGCGGCGAGGATCGCGTTCAGGGTGAGGGACTGGATGTTGTTGAGGACGGCGACGGCGACCTTCTTGCCGGCCAGGTCTCCGGGCGACTTCAGGCCCGAGTCCTTGGGCACGAGGACGTCCATCATGTGCGGGGCGATCCGGACGCCCTCGGCGAGGATGCGCAGATCCAGGGTGCCCTTCTCGTACGCCTGGAGATACGTGACGTAGTTCGCGCTCGCGATCACGTTCACCTGGCCCTTGAGCAGCGCGGGCAGCGCCTGGATGCTCTGCTGCACCGGCTGGATGTGCACGTCCAGCCCCTCCTTGGCGAACAGCCCCCGGTCCCGCGCGAGATAGAGCGCGGCCGAGTCGGTGAGCGGCAGCGCCGCCACGGTCAGCTGCTGCCGCCCGTCCGTGGAGTGCGACGTCCCGCCGCTGTCGCAGCCCATGAGGATCAGCGCCGCCGCGGCGACGAGGGCGGCGAGGCGTTTCGTTCCCGATGGTGATCGACGTAATGGCATACGGGGATGCGTACCCGTGATTTGTCATGATCGCTACAGGTCGGGGGGATTTTTGTGGTCCCCGGGCGGGGGCGAGGGCGCAGATGGAGCTGAGGGTGCGGGCCGGAGCGCGGGCGGGGAGGAAGGGCGCGCGTGGGCGAGGGTCGGGGCGCCCGGGGGGCGTGGGCGGAGGTGTGGGCCGAGGCTCGGGCGTGGGTGTGAGCGAGGCCCGGGGTGCGGGCGAGGTGAGGGCCGGGGGTGTGGGCGGGGTCCGGTTGTGCCGGCGGGTCCGTGATGCGCAGGGGTGTTGCTGGGGACGGGATCGTCGTGTCCGCGCCCCCGGTGGCGTGGGCGGGGTCCGGTTATGCCGGTGGGCCGGCGATGCGCAGGGTTGCCGTCGGGGACGGGACCGCCGTGTCCGCGCTCCCGGTGATGTCCGTCCACCAGTCGGCGCCGTCCTCGAGGTAGCGCAGCAGGACGCCCTCGCGGATCGCCCACGGCAGGACGACGACCCGGCGCAGCCCCATGAGCTTCAGCGCGGTGTGCCCCACCACCGCCCCGGCCAGGCTCTGTTCGGCGCGCGGTGCGGAGATGCCGGGCAGTTGGGCGCGCTCGGCGGCGGGGAGCGCGGCGAGCGTGCGTACCGCCTCGCCGAGGTCCTCGCAGCACATCTCCCGCCGCACGAAAGGGCCGTAGCGCCCGGGCGCCGCCCCGCACAGCCGGGCCAGCTGCTGGAACGTACGGGAGCTGACGGCGGCCGTGCGCGGCGCCTCCCAGCGGATCCGTGCGGCCACGTCCCGCAGATCGTGCCGGATCCGGCGGCGCAGTTCCTTCAACTCGGCCGGCCCCGGCGGATCCTGGAGACCGAGATGCTCCCGGGTGAGCCGCCGGGCGCCGAGCGGGAGAGAGGCGGCGAAGTCGGGCAGGCGGCCCCGGCCGAAGGCCACCTCCAGTGAGCCGCCGCCGATGTCGAGCACCGCGAGGGGGCCCGCGTGCCAGCCGAGCCAGCGCCGCGCCGCGAGGAAGGTCAGCTCGGCCTCGGTCTCGCCCGGCAGGGTGCACATGCGGATGCCGGTCCCGGCGGCCACCCGCCGCAGCACGTCCTGCCGGTTCGGGGCGCCGCGCACCACCGCGGTCGCGAAGGCCAGCGGCCCCGTCGCATGCCAGCGCCGGGCCGTCGTACCCGCCGCGGCCACCGCCTGCACCAGAGACTCCACCGCCGCGTCGGCGATGGCGCCGTCCGGACCGACGTGTTCGGACAGGCGCAGCTTCCACTTGACGGTGTGCACCGGCAGCGGAACGCCTCCCTCCACATCCGCGATCACCAACCGGACCGTGTTCGACCCCGCATCCACCACGCTCACCCGCATGGCCGGGACGTACCCACTTCCCCGTCAAAAACCCGTCACACAGGGGGCGCACGTGGGCAGCACCTGTGCACAGCGCCCCGCGGCGTGCCACGGGGGGCGCGACTGGCGGAGGCGCGACGCGTACGCGGCGGGAGCCAGGCCGCGGCCCACGGGCCCGGGCAGCGTGGACCGGCTGAACCTGGGACCGGCTGGGCCGGCTTTGCGGGGCGACGGGCCGTCGCTCGTGTCAGGACTGGAGACGTGCCGCCCGGAAGCCTCCTCGGTTTCGTGGTCGGTGCACTTCCCCGAAATCCAGTGCGGAACGACATGAACGACACCACTGTCCAGCGCAACATCGACACCGCCCGGCTGCTGCTGGAGGGCGCGATGCCGAACGGCCGCTTCGACGTCATCCGTTCGCTGGTCACCCCGGACGCTCCGATCCGCCGGGCCGGTTTCGCGGACCTGTACGCGGTCACCGGGGATGCGAGCCCGCAGGGCGGCAACTTCGTGGAGTGGCTCGAGGCGGGCTGGAAGGTGCTGTCCGGGGCGCTGACCGACCAGACCTCGCAGGCCCGCGACATCGTGGGCCACGGCGACACGGTCGTGCTCCACCGCCCGGAGTCCCTGTCCGGATCTCGGCCGTGCCCGCCCCCGCGGCCCGCGCTCTGCCCTTAGATGGTCACCACCACTGTCGGCGCAGGGAGCGGCACTTGAGCGGGACGGATGTGACGAACGTACTGGTCATCGGCGGCGGCATCGCGGGGACCGCCGCCGCGCTCGGGCTGCGCAAGGCCGGGTACGACGTCACCGTGTACGAGGCACACCCCGACACGGCGGCGGACATCGGCGCGTTTCTGACCCTGGCGAGCAACGGGATGCGTGCCCTGGCCCAGCTCGACGCCACGGACGCGGTGACGGCCGTCGGTTTTCCGCTGACTTCGCTCCGGCTGCTCGACAGCGAGGGATCCGAGCAGACGCACAGGCCGCTCGGCGACCTGGCCGACCCCGCCCTGCACTACCGCTGCCTGCGCCGCGGCGAGCTGAACACGACCCTCCAGCGCGAGGCGACCAGGCGCGGCATCCCGGTGCGCCACGGCGTCCGTCTGGTCGACGTGAGCGACGGCCCGGACGGCGTCACCGCGCACTTCGCCGACGGCACCACCGCCGACGCGGACCTCCTCGTCGGCGCCGACGGACTCAACTCCACCGTGCGCGGGATCCTCACCCCCGGCGTCCGGCCCGGCTACTCGGGCCAGCGGGTCTTCTACGGTTACACCGCCACCGCTCCCGCCACGGACCCGGGCGGCGCCATCACCTTCGTCCGGGGCAGCGAGACCACCTTCGGGTACGCGGTGTCCCCGGCTGGGGAGACGTACTGGTTCGCCCGCGTGAACAGGGACGCGCTGCCCACCGACGGCACCGCGCACGAGGTCGACTGGCGCGAGGAACTGCTGCCGCTGCTGCGCAAGGACTCATCCCCGGCCGCCGGTATCGCCGCCGCCTCCGTCGGCCCGGTCCTGGTCACCAACGCCACCGAACTGCCGCTCGGCTCCGTGTGGCACACCGGACACGTGCTGCTGATCGGCGACGCGGCCCACGCGGCCTCCCCGGCCACCGGCCAGGGCGCCTCGAGGGCACTGGAGGACGCCGTCGTCCTCGCCAAGGCGCTGCGCGATCTGCCCGATGTGCCCACCGCGTTCGCCGCCTACGAGGCGCACCGCCGCCCGCGCGTGGAGCGCAGCATAAGCGTCAGCGGCGTCCTTTCGCGCGGCAGCCGCGACCCGGCCCGGCCCGCTCCCGTCGTGGCCCGCCCCGCCGACCCGGACGCGGCCCTCATCCGCCAACTGGCCTGGGACAGCCCGCTGTCCGCCACCGCGCCCGAGGACTCCTGACCGGAGCCTCCCCGTGCGCGTACGCTCGCGAAAGTGCAAGAGGCGGAGCACTGGAGTCCATTGCCGGGGAAACCGCCGGGGCCGGATCGTTCCGTGCAACCGGCCCTTCGGCAACAAGGAGCACAGTTGCGACTCTTGAACAGAGCGAGCGGCGCCGTCGCCGCGGCCGTCGCCCTGGTCCTGGGCGGCGGCCTCGCGTCCCCGGCGGCGGCCGTGACGCCCGCCGACGCCACCTACAGCGTGACCGTGGGGACCCCGGTACCCTTCACCCACCCCACGGACACCCCCGCCACCCCGTACCTGGACCGGGACGGCACCTTCCACTACCAGCAGTCCGCAGCACTGTACGGCGCCAAGGACCCGCGAACCTGGGACTTCTACACCGGCAAGGACTTCGACACCGCCGTCTTCGACAACAGGCTCAGCAAGGCGGTGAACCCGGCCAACTCCGCCGACCGCAACGACGACACCACCTGGCGCTGCAACAACAGCCCCACCGGCCGGGAGGCGACGTACGCGCCGAGCGGCTCGGGCTACGCCCAGAAGAACTACTGCGACCTGTCCGGGGTGTGGGTCGACCCCGACACCGGCGACTGGTACGGCTTGGTGCACAACGAGTTCACCCCGCAGCCCTTCGGTGACGGACTGCACTACGACGCCATCGACTACGCCGTCTCCACCGACCACGGCCGCACCTGGACCATCGCGGACCACGTCATCACGTCCCCGTACAGCACCGAGCGCGGGGACACGACGGCCTTCCCGAACCAGACGTACTCCTACGGCGACGGCGACCAGCGCCTCTTCGTCGACACCGCCTCCGGCTACTTCTACGTCTATTACGGCTCCCGGATCATCGACAAGAGCGGTGGCTGGAAGGCGTTCTACGAGCACGTGGCCCGCGCCCCGATCTCCGCCAAGATGGCCCCCGGCTCCTGGCGCAAGTGGTACGACGGCGCCTGGTCGCAGCCCGGCACCGGCGGCAGGGAGAGCGACATCGTCCCCGTCGACGCCGACCACCCCACCGGGTACACGCCCGCCTCCGCCGAGTACGACCCGGCCAACACCGGCACCGCCGCCCAGCAGATCGCGGCCGGCACGATGCCCCCGACCTCGCCGCTGTTCGTCATGAACATCGCCTACGACGCGTATCTCGGCCTCTACATCGGCGAACCGCAGGCCGTCGACCAGAGCGGGAACTCACCGCAGTACCTCTACGCCACCGACGACCTGGCCACCCAGAAGTGGCGCCTCATCGGGGACACCGGCAGCTACACCAACGCATCCTGGTACCGCTGGTTCCTCGACAGCGCCAACCGCACCAGCTCCGCGATCGTCGGCAGGACCTTCCGTTCCTACTGCGCCTTCGGCTGCTCGCACGACGCCTCCGGGGAGTACGTGGACATCACCGTCGACTCCGCCAAGCCCGCGGCCGCGCCCATGGACACGAGCCGTGGCTATCGCATCGCCAGCGGCGCGGGCCGCATCCTCGCCCAGGCGGCCGGCGGCTCCGCGACCACCTCGCTGGCCCGGCCCACCGGTTCCGGCCGGGACAGCTGGGTCTTCACGCCGACCGGCGACGGCGCCTTCACCATCGCCAACGCGGCGAGCGGCCGGCTGCTCGGCGTCGACTCCGGCTCCACGGCGGGCCGCGCCTGGGGCGCCCGGCCCAGCGCCACCAGGCCACCGGCCGGCGGTCCGGCCGTCGGACAGCAGTGGTACGTGATCCCGAACGCCAAGGGTGGCACCTACCGCCTGGTCAACCGCTACAGCGGCCTCGTGCTCGGCCTCTCCGGCACGGTTGGCCGCCTCGCCGAGACCACCCCGGCACGCACCTGGACCGACGGCACCGGCTCCCTGGTGGGCGCGGGCCGCACCGCCGCGGAGCAGACCCTGTCCCTCACCACGACCCAAGCGCTCCGCGGGGACTAACCTGAGTCCATGTCGATCATCAACGGGGAATCCGACGACCACCTGGCCGTGCGAGCGGTCCAGGCGGGCGCCGCCGTGGTCCGTGACCTCTACGGCGGCCGGCTCGCGCGCTACGACAAGTCCGCCGGCGACTTCGCGACCGAGGCGGACCTCGCCGCCGAGCGGGCCGTCCTGGACGTGCTGCGCGCCGCACGTCCCGACGACGCCGTGACCGGCGAGGAGAGCGGACGCTCCGGTGCCGCCGACGCCCACCGCCGCTGGCTCGTCGACCCGCTGTGCGGCACCCTCAACTACGCCGTGCGGACCATGCTCGTCGCCGTCAACGTCGCCCTGCGGGAAGGGGATCGGGTCACGGCCGCCGCCACGGCCGACCCGTTCAGCGGCGAAGTGTTCTGGACCGACGGGGAGGCCGCCTGGGTGCGCCCGGCCGACGGCGCCGACGAGCGGCTGACGCCGGCGGCCGGTTCCGCGCTGGTGGACGTCAACCTCGACCCGTCGTTCCCCAACGCGCCCGGCTTCCGGGCCGTCCGCCTGCTGGCCGACCCGGGCTTCGCCGAGCGGTTCCGGCCTCGGGTGATCTCCAGCACCCTCGCCGTGGCCTGGGTCGCCGCCGGACGCCGGGCCGCCTACGTCACCGACGGCGACCTGCGCGACAGCGTGCACTTCGCGGCCGGCATCGCGCTGTGCCGGGCGGCGGGCTGCACCGTGACCGGCCTGTACGGCGAGCCCGTGCTCAGCGGCGCGGGCGGGCTGATCGCGGCCGCCGACGCCGAGACGCACGCCGCGCTGCTGGAACTGGTCAAGCACCAGACACCGTAGGGCAGTTCACGTTCTTCACGGACTTCACCGCCTTCTCGACGCACGCCGCCGCGTCTGATGTGATTCCGGCATGACGACGGCCCGCGACCTCCCCGCACACCTCGCCGCACACTTCGGCCCGGCCCTGGACACCCGTCCGGAAGTCCTCCACGACGTCGCGGAGGACTTCGGCCACATCGTGCGGGGGACACCACTCGGTGTCCTGCGTCCAGGGTCCGTCGAAGAGATCAAGGAACTGCTGGAGTTCGCCGGGCCCCGGGACATCCCGGTGAGCGTGCGCGGCGGCGGGCACTCGATGTACGGCCAGGGGCAGGCGGGCGGCGGGATCGTCGTCGACCTGCACGGGATGCGGCGGACCGGCCCCGTGACGGACGGCCAGGTGACCGTACCGGCAGGCGCGTTGTGGCGGGACGTGCTCGCCGCCACCCTGCCCCACGGGCTCACCCCGCCCGTCCTCACCGACTACCTGGGCGCGAGCGTCGGCGGGGTGCTGTCGGCGGGCGGGCTCGGCGGTGCCACGCACCGGCACGGCCTGGTCGCGGACCAGGTCCTGGAGCTGGAGGTGGTGACCGGCGCCGGCGAGCACCGCGTCTGCTCACCCGACCGGGACCCGGAGCTCTTCCATGCCGTACTCGCCGGCCTCGGCCAGTGCGCCGTCCTCGTCTCCGCCACCCTGCGCCTGGCCCCGGCACCCACGCGGGTTCGCCGCTACTGCCTGTACTACACCGACCTCACCCGCTACCTGGCCGACCAGCGGATGCTCGCTGAGGAGGGACGCTTCGGCTATCTGGAGGGTCAGGCCCGTCCCGCCGACGACGGCTGGCAGTACATGATCGAGGCCGTGGCCCCGCACCCGGACCAACTCCCGCCCAGTGACGCCGACTTGCTGCACGGACTCGCCCACGACCCCACCACCGTGGAGACCGCCGACCTCACCTACGCCGAGTTCGCGCACCGCGTGGACACGGACGAGGAGGTCCTCACGGAGACGGGGGAGTGGCTGCACCCGCACCCGTGGCTCAACCTGCTGCTCCCGTCCGACCGAGCCGAGTCGGTCGTGCGCGCCGTACTCGCCGACCCGGCCTTCCACGACCTGCGCGACACCGGCCTCGTCCTGCTCTACCCACTGCTCTCCCGCCCGCTGCGCGCACCCCTCTTCCGGCGTCCGGCCGGCGAAGTCCTGTATCTGTTCGCCCTGTTGCGCACGGCTCCGCCCGGCAACGTCGAGACGGCCGCGGCGATGGTGGCCGCCAACCGTGCCGCGTACGAACTGGCCCGGTCCCAGGGCGCCGTAGCCTATCCGGTCAACGCCCTGCCCCTGTCGGACACCGACTGGCGGGAGCACTACGGCAGTCGCTGGCCGGCCTTCGCCGACGCCAAGCGGCGCTTCGACCCGCATCTCGTGCTGGCACGGGGACACGGTCTGCGGTTCTGAAGGTTCCCGGGACCGAACGGATTCCGAAGGTTGTGGCTTCCGAAGGCTTGCCGCCTGCTTGGCTCACTACTTAAATCAAAGTATGAACTAAGCCTTGGGGTCAGTCGCTTGACCCACTTCCCCTTCGGAGCCGCCAGATGAGAAGCCGCAGAAGACCGAGATCACTGGGTGTCGCGCTCGCCGCGATGGCCGCGCTGATCACCCTGCCCCTCGCCCACACCCCGGCCGCCGCCGTGAGCCAGGCGACCTGCGACACCGCCGACGCCGCCCAGGGCAGGCCCGCCACGGCCTCCTCCACCGAGAACGCCGGCACCCCCGCCTCCGCCGCCTTCGACGGCAGCACCTCGACCCGCTGGTCCAGCCGGTTCTCCGACCCGCAGTGGCTCCAGGTCGACCTCGGCTCGGTCCAGGACCTGTGCTCCATCGACCTGGACTGGGAGACCGCCTACGGCAAGGACTTCCAGCTCCAGGCCTCCACCGACGGGCAGAACTGGACCACCCTCAGGACCGTCACCGGCGGGACCGGCGGCACGACGACGTACGGCGTCAGCGGCTCCGGCCGGTACGTCCGTATGTACGGCACCGCACGCGGCACCGGCTACGGCTACTCCCTGTGGGAGATGGCCGTGCACACCACGGCCACCGGGTCGACAGGACCCGTCCAGGGCGGCGGCGACCTCGGCCCGAACGTCATCGTCGTCGACCCCTCGACGCCCAACCTGCAGCAGAGGTTCGACGACGTCTTCAAGCAGCAGGAGTCCGCCCAGTTCGGCACCGGCCGCTACCAGTTCCTCCTCAAGCCGGGCACCTACGACAACATCAACGCCCAGATCGGCTTCTACACCTCCCTCTCCGGGCTCGGTCTCAACCCCGACGACACCCAGATCAACGGTGACGTCACGGTCGACGCCGGCTGGTCGGGCGGCAACGCCACCCAGAACTTCTGGCGTTCGGCGGAGAACCTCGCCATCACGCCCTCCAACGGCACCGACCGCTGGGCCGTCGCCCAGGCGGCGCCCTTCCGCCGCATCCACGTCAAGGGCGGTCTCAACCTCGCCCCGACCGGTTACGGCTGGGCCTCCGGCGGCTACATCGCCGACTCGAAGATCGACGGCACGGTGGGCCCGTACTCCCAGCAGCAGTGGTACACCCGGGACAGCTCGGTCGGCGGCTGGACCAACGGCGTCTGGAACATGACGTTCTCCGGCGTCCAGGGCGCCCCCGCGACCAACTTCGACAGCGGCCCGTACACCACGCTCGACACCACCCCCGTCTCGCGCGAGAAACCGTTCCTCTACCTGGACGGCAACGCCTACAAGGTGTTCGTCCCGGGCAAGCGCACCGACGCCCGGGGCGTCTCCTGGCCGAACACCTCCGGCACGTCCCTCCCCCTCGACCGGTTCTACGTCGTGAAGCCTGGAGCGACGGCCGCCACCATCGACGCGGCCCTCGCTCAGGGCCTCAACCTCCTCTTCACGCCCGGCATTTACCACCTGGACCAGACGATCGACGTCACCCGCCCCGACACGGTCGTCCTCGGACTCGGTCTCGCCACCCTGGTCCCGGACAACGGCATCGACGCGATGCACGTGGCCGACGTCGACGGCGTACGGCTCGCCGGCTTCCTCATCGACGCGGGCCCCGTCAAATCCGACACCCTGCTGCGGATCGGCACCCCCGGCTCCACCGGCGACCACTCCGCCGACCCCACCACCATGCAGGACGTCTTCATCCGCGTCGGCGGCGCCGGACCCGCCCTCGCCACCAACTCCGTGGTCGTCGACAGCGACAACGTCATCATCGACCACACCTGGATCTGGCGCGCCGACCACGGCAGCGGCGTCGGCTGGGACACCAACCGCGCCGACTACGGGCTGCGCGTCAACGGCGACGACGTACTCGCCACGGGCCTGTTCGTCGAACACTTCAACAAGTACGACGTGTACTGGAACGGCGAACGCGGCCGGACGATCTTCTTCCAGAACGAGAAGGCGTACGACGCCCCGAACGCCGCCGCCCTCACCCATGACGGCACCGTCGGCTACGCCGCTTACAAGGTCGCCGACTCCGTCACCCGCCACGCGGCCTGGGGTCTGGGCAGCTACTGCAACTACACGGCCGATCCGACGATCGTCCAGGCCGACGGCTTCGAGGTCCCGGCGGCCGGCGGTGTCACGATGCACGACCTGCTGGTGATCTCGCTCGGCGGCAACGGCCAGTACGCCCACGTCGTGAACAACACCGGCGCACCGACCTCGGGAACCAGCACCGTCCCGTCGAAGGTCACGTCGTTCCCCTGACCCGGACGGCGTACCCGAAGAGGCGGACGGCGCGGGGCGCGGGTGTGATGGAACCGCCCCAACGTCAACCAGTGAGGCAGATCATGCGTCTTCGCACCCTCGCCGCAACGGCCGTGTTCGCAGGTGTCCTGGCCATGGGAGGCTCGGCGACCGCCTTCGCGGCCGACCCGAACCCGGTCGGTGTCGCCAACAACAACCCGGGTGTCCTCTCGGGCAACATCATCCAGATCCCGGTCGATGTCGACGCCAACCTCTGCGGCAACAGCATCGACCTCGTCGGTCTGCTGAACCCGGCCACCGGGAACGTCTGCGTCAACGGGTGACGCCCCCCTTGCGCCGGCTCCCGCACAGGCGCGGGAGCCGGCGCACGGCTGTTCAGGAGCCGAGCGGTGGCTCAGTCCTTCGTCGCCGGCTGGGCCGCCTCGCGGTGAGCCGCCGCCCGGGCCCGGCGGCGCCGGCGGAGCAGCAGGCGTCTCGCCGGGAGCTCGACCATCTCGTAGAGCAGCCAGGACAGGGCCAGCGAGAGGGCGAACACGGTCGCGGTGACGGCCGCGCCCGCCAGGGCACCGAAGTGCGGCTTGACGCCCAGCAGGTGCGTCCCCGCGCGCAGCACCAGCAGATGGACCATGTAGAAGGCGAAGGACAGCTCCCCTAGCCGTACCACCCAGCGGCCGCGCCACATCGAGGGCAGCCCCTTCAGGTCCGCGTTCGCCGCCGCCGGGATCAGCAGGGTGAAACCGACGATCGTGCACATGGTCGCGGAGTAGCCGAGCGGGGCCTGCGGGACCATGAAGTAGCCGATGACCGCCAGGGCGAGCGACGCCTCGAGGCCGGGTCCGCGCCAGCGGCCGAGCAGGACCAGCCGCGCGGTGACCGCGCCGAGGACGAACTCGGGCAGCCGCGCGGCCGGGAACGAGTACAGCGCGTAGGTCCACCAGTGGTGGGCGTCCGCGCGGGACAGCACCACGATCGCCACCAGCGACAGCCCGCCCAGTGCGACCGAACCGCGCACGCCGAGCCGGCGCAGCAGCACGATCAGCAGCGGGAAGGAGGCGTAGAAGAAGGCCTCGCAGGCCAGCGACCAGCTGACCGGGTTGAGCGTCTGCCACCAGGGCCGCCACCAGGAGTGCAGCAGGAGCACGTTGGCCACCGCCTGCTTCGGCGTCGGCTGTGCGTTGCGCTCCAGCGTGAGCGCCAGGAGGAACGCGAGGCCGACGGTGACGAGGTGCACCGGATAGATTCTGGCGATGCGGCGCCGCCAGAAGCCGAGCGTGCGGTCGTGGGGTCTCGCCGACCAGGTCAGTACAAAACCGGACAGCACGAAGAAGAAGGACACTCCGACCGCACCGGAACTGAAACCCCAGTACACCAGGCGGCCGCCGGTGCCGCCGAAGTAGCCGAAGTTGTTCACGTGCAGTCCGAACACGAGCAGCGCCGCCATCCACCGCAGTCCCGTGAGGGACGGCAGTGAGGGGTTGGCGGCGCGCGGGGAGTCCCTGGCGGTCGCTTCGCCGTCAGGGGAGGGCGGCGTCGTCCGGAGCGCCCGGGTCGTCGCCGTGGTCATCGAATCACCTGCCGCAGAGGATTGGCGTGGGGCATGAAGGGGAACGTTGCCCGTTCACCTCCATTCATTGCGTCACATGGCAAACATCACACTGCTGCCGAACGACGCGCCCCTCCGGACGCCACGGACAGCCGGACCGGGTACACCCGTACGGGTGGCGGCGCCCCATCCGATGTCCGGGCCGTCCACGCGCAGGGTGGCGGCCCGGTCGCGGACGGTGACCGGCGTGAGTCGTGGACACGGAAACGCCCGGCGGCCCGCGTCAGCGCGCGGGTCGCCGGGCACGGCCGGGCACGGGACGGACTACGCGGCCAGTTCCTTCGTGATCCGTTCCAGCATGAACGCCGAGGACTCGCGGGCCCGCTCCTCCCAGGCGAAGACGCAGGCCGTGGCCACGCCGTCGAACTTCAGCTCCCGTAGCGTACCGAAGAAGGCGTCCCAGTCGACCTCGCCCTGTCCGATGTCCAGGTGCTGGTGGATCCGGGCCGTGGTGCCGGGCGGGTTCAGGATGTAGCGGAGCCCGCTGGATCCCTTGTGGTTGAAGGAGTCCGCGATGTGTACGTGCTTCAGCTTGTCGCCGGCGTAGCGCATCATCCCCGCGATGTCCGCGGTCGGGTCGGCCCCGGACAGGTGGAAGGAGTGCGGGGCGCAGTACAGGTAGTTCACCCACGGCTTGTTGATCGCGCGGACCAGGTCGATCGCGGGGGTGTTCTCCTCGCAGAAGTCGTCCGGGTGTGCCTCCAGGTTCAGCGCGATCCCCTCCCGTTCGAACAGGGGCAGCAACTCCTCCAGCGAACGCCAGAACGCGGCCTCGCTCTCCGCGGCACGCTCGGGACGGCCGTTGAACTCCGAGTTCATGAGCGGGCATTCGAGGGCCGCCGTGATCTCGATCATCCGCTTCCAGTAGCGGACGGCCGCCTGCAGCTCGGTCTCGTCCGGGGACGACCACTTGTACAGCGGCAGCACGGACGGACGACAGCTTCACCCCGTGCGTGCGCAGGGAGTTCTTCAGCTCCGCGATCCGCTCGTCGTCCGCCCGCGGGTGCAGGAAGAACGGCATGAAGTCGTCGCGGGGCGACAACTCGATGTACTCGTAGCCGAGTTCGGTCACCGTGCGCACCATGTCGTCGATCGGCAGGGCGCGGAACATGTACGGGTCGAGGGCGATCTTCACCCGGCACCTCCGTAGAAGGCGGGGCGGGGCTTGAGGTCCGTGGCGACGACGCGCCCCGATTCCAGGGCCTCGACGGTCGCGGCTTGAGTCCGGGTGGCAACAGAACGTCCTAGAGAGGCCCGATCAGGAGGCCTGTTGCGCTCTACTAGCGCGCTCTAGTGCGTACGATGACCCCTGTCCAAATGTTATGTCAATAGCTTGTCGCCGGGAGATTTCCCGGAGTCCGGCTAGGGTGGGCGCGTCGGAGGGTGGGTGCGCAAGTGGATGTAAACGGCAAGCAGCGGCCGACGATGGCGGACGTCGCCGAGAAGGCGGGGGTCTCCCGCGCCCTGGTGTCGATCGTGTTCCGCAATCAGCCCGGGGCCAGTGAGGAGACCCGGGAGCGCGTGCTGCGGGTCGCCGACGAGATCGGCTACCGGCCCGACAGCGCCGCCCGGCTCCTCGCGCGCGGGCGCAGCCGTACCATCGGCGTGCTGTTCACCGCCCACCAGATCTTCCAGTCGGACCTGATCGAGGGCATCTATCCCGAGGCCGAACGCCTCGGCTACGACGTGCTGTTGTCGGCCGTCGCCCAGGGCCGCAGCGAGGCCAAGGCGGTCGAGGCCCTGCTCAGTCATCGCAGCGAGGCACTGATCCTGCTGGGCCCCGCCTCCGGGCCCGACTACCTGGACGAGCTGGCCCGGCGCGCGGCCGTCGTCTCCGTCGGCCGCCGGGTGCCCCGCTCACGGGTCGACTCCGTGCACACGGCCGAGGGCAAGGGTGTACGGCAGGCCATGGAGCACCTGCTGGAGCTGGGGCACCGTCGGATCGCCCACATCGACGGCGGACGGGGTCCCGGCTCGGCCGAGCGGCGCCGGGCCTACCGGGCCGCCATGCGCCGGCACGGTCTCCAGGCCGAGGAGCGTGTGATCCCCGGCGATCACACCGAGCGGTCCGGCATCGAGGCGGGCCGGCTCCTGCTCGCCGAACGGGACGCCGGCCTGCCGCTGCCCACGGCCGTACTCGCGGGCAACGACCGTAGCGCCATGGGGTTGTTGATGGCCCTGACCCGGGCCGGTGTCGAGGTGCCCCGGGACCTGTCCGTCGTCGGTTACGACGACAACCACCTCTCGCATCTGATGCCGATCGGCCTGACGACCGTGCGCCAGGACGCCGGGCTGATGGCCGAACACGCGGTCCGCTTCGCCGTACAGCGCCTGGAGAACCCTGAACTGGAGCCCAGAGAGGCGGAGTTGGATCCGAAGTTGGTGGTGCGGGGGACCAGCGGGCCGCCACCTGCCTGAGCCCGCAGAGGAGTTGAGCGTACGAAGTGACGGTCACCCGGAATGGGTGACCGTCACTCTGTTTGCGCTGTGTCCGGTTACCGCACGTCGGTGGGCGTGACCAGGCGGCCGCCGACGAAGGTGTGTGTGGGGTTGAGGTCACGCAGGGTGTCGCCGGGACAGTGGGCGGGGTCCTGGTCCCAGAGGGTGAGGTCGGCGTAGCGGCCCGGGGTGAGGGTGCCGCGCAGGTGCTCCTCGCCGAGCAGACGGGCGGCGTGGGTGGTGTGCAGGGCGAGGGCCTCGTCGTAGGAGATGGCGTGTTCGGGGCCCTTGACGCCGATGACGGTCTGCCGGGTGGTCATGCCCCACACCGGGCGCATGGCACCGAACTGGCCGACGGGGAAGTCGGATCCGGCGCTGACCTCGGCGCCCAGGTCGAGCCAGCCGCGGGCGGGGAAGAGGCGCGCGACGCGTTCCGGACCCCAGAAGCCCTCCTCCACCTCGGCGGTGTCGTGCAGCAGCGGCTGCTGGATGGTGACCGGGATGCCCAGGGCCACGGCACGGGCGCGCTGTTCGGGGCCGGCCAGGCCGCCGTGCTCCATCACCAGCGTGCCGGCGGGCAGGCCGGGGTTGCGGGCGAGGACACGCTCGTAGACGTCCAGGAGGACACGGACCGCGCGGTCACCGTAGGCGTGCGTGCCGACCCGCCGGCCGCGGCGGACCACGGCCTCCACGGCCTCCACGAGCGCGTCGGGCTCCCAGATCAGCGTGCCGGAGAAGGCGTGGTCGCAGGCGTACGGCTCCTCCGTGGCCCCGGCCTCCAGGCCGCCGTCGAGGCCGAACTTCACCCCCACACCCACAGCCCCGCGTCGTTGCGGGAACGCCAGTCCTCCATGACGTCGAGCAGGTCCTCCACCTGGGCCGCGCTGGTCAGCCCGAGCGCCGAGATCAGGACCCGCACCCGGGTGCTCGGCGCGCCCGCCGCACGGGCGGCGAGGAGTGCCGCGTAGTCGTCGGGGGTGACGGCCGCGTCGCGCACGGTACCGATGCCGGTCGCGGCGTAGCCGCCGGCCAGACGCAGTCCGTCGATGCGCTCGGCCAGGTCCGGGGCCGGGACCAGGCGCTCCACCAGGGGCAGGGCGTTGTCGATGAGCCGGCCGTTCAGCCTGCCGTCCGGGTCCCGTCCGATGACACCGCCCGGCGGTACGGGAGTGTCCTCGGTGATGCCGGCCCTTGCGCACAACACACCGAGCGTCGGCCCCCGCGCGGCCTCTCGCGCGCAGCGCCCAGCTCACCCGTTCGGGCGATATCCCGGCTTGCCGTGCGGCCGAGGGCGGGCCGGGGTCGGATGATGCGGGCAGGGTTCCGACCGGCCGTCGGACCGCCCGCGCCCGCCGCCCCGGGCGGGCTGTGCGAGGGCCGGCGCGGAGGTCAACGCGCAGGTCGGCGTCGAGATCAGCCTGGAGATCGACGCGAAGGCAAAGGTGAAGGCAAACGGCTGGGCGCGTGCCGGGGTGGACGCGGTGGCTTACGGGCGGGTGGACGGCGGGATGCGGTGCGCGACCCAAATTGCACTGCTCGTTTTCTTGAACCTCTCGTGTTTTTGAGGGTAGGTTCGGCGTCATGACCGCCTCCCCGACCCCGACCACCGCCGAGGAGCTTCGCGGTGCCGGCCTGCGCGTGACGGCAGCCCGCGTCGCGCTGCTGGAGACCGTCCGGGACGGCGACCACCTCGGCGTCGAGGCGATCGCCTCCGGGGTCCGTGCCCGCGTGGGCCACATCTCCTTGCAAGCCGTCTACGAGGCCCTTCACGCCCTCACCGCGGCGGGCCTGGTCCGCCGGATCGAGCCGGCCGGACACCCGGCGCGGTTCGAGGGGCGCGTGGGCGACAACCACCACCACATCGTGTGCCGGTCGTGCGGTGCCGTCGTCGACGTCGACTGCGCCGTCGGCGACGCGCCCTGCCTGGCCGCCTCCGACGACCGCGGCTTTTCCATCGACGAAGCCGAGGTCGTTTACTGGGGCATGTGCCCCGACTGTTCCACCGGCCGCAGTTCCTGAGCACCGAGTTCCGCACAGTTCGGAAGGAATGCCATGACTGAGAACATCGACGCCAACGTCGCAGACGCGAAGGCGGAGGGCGGCTGCCCGGTCGCCCATGGCCGCGCCGCGCACCCGACCCAGGGCGGTGGCAACCGCCAGTGGTGGCCGGAGCGGCTCAACCTGAAGATCCTTGCCAAGAACCCGGCCGTGGCCAACCCGCTCGGCGAGGACTTCGACTACCGCGAGGCCTTCAACGCCCTGGACCTCGCCGCGGTGAAGCGTGACATCGCCGAGGTGCTCACCACCTCGCAGGACTGGTGGCCCGCCGACTTCGGCAACTACGGCCCGCTCATGATCCGTATGGCCTGGCACAGCGCCGGTACGTACCGCATCAGCGACGGCCGCGGCGGTGCCGGCGGTGGCCAGCAGCGCTTCGCGCCGATCAACAGCTGGCCGGACAACGCGAGCCTGGACAAGGCCCGCCGCCTGCTGTGGCCGGTCAAGAAAAAGTACGGCAAGTCCATTTCCTGGGCCGACCTGATGATCCTCACGGGCAACGTGGCGCTGGAGACGATGGGCTTCAAGACCTTCGGCTTCGCCGGTGGCCGCGTCGACGAGTGGGAGCCCGACGAGGACGTCTACTGGGGTCCCGAGACCGTCTGGCTGGACGACAAGCGCTACACCGGTGACCGTGAGCTGGAGAACCCGCTCGCCGCGGTCCAGATGGGCCTCATCTACGTCAACCCCGAGGGCCCGAACGGCAACCCGGACCCGATCGCCGCGGCCCGCGACATCCGTGAGACCTTCCGCCGTATGGCGATGAACGACGAGGAGACCGTCGCCCTCATCGCCGGTGGCCACACCTTCGGCAAGACCCACGGCGCCGGCCCGGCGGACAACGTGGGCGCCGACCCCGAGGCCGCCCCGCTGGAGCAGATGGGCCTCGGCTGGAAGTCCACCTACGGCACGGGTGTGGGCAAGGACGCCATCACCAGTGGCCTCGAGGTCATCTGGACCCAGACGCCGACGCAGTGGAGCAACGAGTTCTTCAAGAACCTTTTCGAGTACGAGTACGAGCTGACCCAGAGCCCGGCCGGCGCCAACCAGTGGGTCGCCAAGGATGCTCCGGAGGACGTCCCGGACGCGTTCGACCCGGAGAAGAAGCACCGTCCGACGATGCTCACCACGGACCTCTCGCTGCGCTTCGACCCGATCTACGAGCCGATCTCGCGCCGCTTCTACGAGCACCCCGAGGAGTTCGCGGACGCCTTCGCCCGCGCCTGGTACAAGCTGACGCACCGCGACATGGGCCCGGTCGTCCGCTACCTCGGCCCCGAGGTGCCCAGCGAGGAGCTGCTGTGGCAGGACCCGCTGCCGCAGCGCACCGGTGAGCCGATCGACGCCGCGGACATCGCCTCCCTAAAGGAGGACATCCTCGGCTCGGGCCACACCGTCTCGCAGCTGGTCTCCGCCGCGTGGGCGGCCGCCTCCTCCTTCCGCGGCAGCGACAAGCGCGGCGGCGCCAACGGCGGCCGTATCCGTCTGGAGCCGCAGCGCAACTGGGAGGTCAACAACCCGGACGAACTGGCCCAGGTACTGCGTGCCCTGGAGGGCATCCAGGAGTCCTTCAACGCCAAGGGCGGCAAGCAGGTCTCGCTGGCCGACCTCGTGGTGCTCGCGGGCTCCGCGGCCGTCGAGAAGGCGGCCAAGGACGGCGGCGTCGAGGTCGAGGTGCCCTTCGCGCCGGGCCGTGTCGACGCCTCGCAGGAGCAGACGGACGTCGAGTCGTTCGCCGCGCTGGAGCCGGCCGCCGACGGATTCCGGAACTACGTCGGCAAGGGCAACCGCCTGCCGGCCGAGTTCCTGCTGGTCGACAAGGCGAACCTGCTCCGGCTGAGCGCGCCCGAGCTGACCGTCCTCGTCGGTGGTCTGCGTGTCCTCGGCGCCAACACGGGCGGCTCCAAGCACGGTGTCCTCACCGACAGGCCGGGCACGCTGACGAACGACTTCTTCGTCAACCTGCTCGACCTGGACACCGAGTGGAAGGCCACGTCCTCCGCGCAGGACGAGTTCGAGGCCCGCGACGCCTCCGGCGCCGTCAAGTGGACCGGCACCCGTGCCGACCTGGTCTTCGGCTCCAACTCCGAGCTGCGTGCCGTTGCCGAGGTGTACGCCAGCGACGACGCCAAGGAGAAGTTCGTCAGGGACTTCGTCGCCGCGTGGGTCAAGGTCATGAACGCGGACCGGTACGACCTCGTCTGATCACCGCTTCGAGGGCGTCCGGGCCGACCCGCACAGGTCGGCCCGGACGCCCTCGTCGTTGCGGACGGACGCAGGGTCTCCCCCTCACAGAAACGTCACAGGTGATCCACAACCGTCACGGACGGGCCACAGCGGAAACCCTGAGTCCCCCGGCCCTGTCTCCGTCCGTGAGTACCGGCACGGAGCCGGTCGAACCGCGCACACCGCAATCGGGGGACCCCATGCAGCACCGCACCACCATCCGCCTCGCCGCGTCCGCGACAGCCGTGATCGCCGCCGCACTGTCGCTGACGGCATGCAACCCGGGCGACGACGGGGCGGCCAAGACGTCCTCCCCGGCCCCGGCCTCCGCAACCCCCTCGCGCACCGCCCCCGCCGCCACGAGCCCCACCCCCACGGCCCCGTCGGCCTCGAGATCCTCCGGCGGCGGCACGTCGACCGCTCCGGGCGCCCCCGCCTCTCCCACTTCAGGCGCCACGGCCGGTACGAAGCCGACGTGCTCGCTGTCGGCCGTGAACGCGACGGCCTACCAGGCGGCCAACCGTCCCGACGGCACCGGCACGGGCGCGGCGATCGTCGAGTTCACCAACGTCTCCGGACACACGTGCGTCCTACGGGGCCACCCGTCGGTGGCCGGAGCGGGCAACGGTTCCCCCGAACACAACAGCCCGCTGAAGGTGACCCCCACGGGCACCGCGTCGGCCGTGCCCCTCGCGCCGGGCGGCAAGGCATGGGTGAAGCTGACCTTCCACCAGGTCCAGGGCGAGGCCGACGGATACTGCGTGTCCGGTGCGAAGCCCGCCGTCTACCCGACGCTCGTGATCGGACTGCCCGGCTCGGGAGCACACCAAGTCGCCCTCTCGGACGGCGAGTTCGCCGAGTGCGACAACACCGTCACCGCGACCGCGGTCTCGGCGGCGAAGCCTTCCTGACCGGCACTCGACCAGCGGGCGGCCCCGGCGAAGACGGCGGCCGGGGCCGCCCGCTCCACCCGTGCGATCCGGCAGGCGGCACGGTGGGGTCCCGGACAGGTCAGCGGCCGAGGGCCGCCGCGCCCGCCTGTGCGTACCGCTCGTCCAGGTCGCCCGACGGGGCACCCGCGACACCGATGCCCGCGACCGGGGCGCCCTGGGCGGTCACCGGGGTGCCGCCCGCCAGGAACAGCGTGCCCGGGATGTCCTTCAGCGTCGGCGCCTGCTCCAGCCGCTTGGCCAGCTGAGAGGTGGGCGCGTTCCACGACACGGCGGTGAACGCCTTGCGCTCGGCGGACTCGTACGACTGCGGGCCCGCCCCGTCCCCGCGCAGGGTGACCAGAGTGTTCCCGTTGCGGTCGACGACGGCCACCGAGACCTGCCGGCCGTCCTTCGCGGCGGCGTCCAGCGCGGCCCGCGCCGCCTTCTCGGCGGCGGCCAGGGTGAGATGCGTGCTCTGGGTGAGGTCACCGTCGCGGGCCGCCACGGGAGCGGCGGACGCGGTGCCGGTGGCGTCCGCGGCGTTGGCGGCGACCGTACCGACGACACCGGCGCCGACGACGGCCAGGGCGGCACCGCCGACGAGGACACGGGTACGGCGAGAGGACTTCTTACGGCTGGACATGCGGCTGGACATGACGAGGAACCTTCCTGTGCGGGCGAGTCGGGGGAATCTCCTCCGGAACCGCTTCCGGAATCGCTTCCGCCATCGATCCTGGGCCCGGATCCGCCTGCACCCCGTCATCGGACCGGTCGCCCCGGGGGTCATCCGATCGGATGACCCGGCATGCTCAGGGCCGGGGAACAATGGAAGGTGTTTGCCCAGCTCAGCGCGGTGACCAGGGAGGTGGGACGCGTGCCGGAACCCGAGCGCGACGACACCCGCGCCCTCACCGTCGTCATGCACACGGCGTTCTTCGTGCTGCTGGCCGCCTCCCTCGCCCGGTACCTGGCCCGGCACGCCGGCGGACCTCACACCCCCTGGATCATCGCCCTGTCCGCGCTGCTGGCCGTGCTCTACGTCCTCGGCCCCGCCCTCGGCACCCGGCCCACCCCACGCCGCCTGACCTGGCTCGCTCTCGTCGTCGCGACGTGGGCCCTGCTCGTCGTCCTGGCCCCGAGCTTCGCCTGGTGCGCGGTCCCGCTGTTCTACACCGGCCTGCGCACCCTCCCGCCGCGCGCCGCGCTCCCGCTGGTGGCGCTGCTGACTGCGCTCGCGGTGACCGCCCAGCTCAGCCTGGCCGGCTGGCCGGACCCCAACGTGCTGCTCGCACCACCGGCGGTCGCCGCCGTCGCCGCCACCGTGTACGTCGTCATGCACCGCCAGGCCGCCCGCCGGGACGCCCTGATCGACGACCTGGTCCGCACCCGGCGCGACCTCGCCGCCACCGAGCGACGGGAGGGCACCCTCGCCGAACGCGAACGGCTCGCCCGGGAGATCCACGACACCCTCGCCCAGGGCCTGTCCAGCCAGCGCATGCTGCTCCAGGCCGCCGACCGGCTCTGGGACACCGAGCCCGGAACGGCCCGGGAGCACGTCCGCACCGCGGCCGCGATCGCCGAGCGCAGCCTCGCCGAGGCCCGCCGCTTCGTCCACGACCTGACCCCGGCCGACCTCGCCGAGGGCGGTGGACTGCTCCAGGCCCTGCACGCCGTCGCCGAGCGCGAGACGACCCCCACGCTCACCGTCCGCGTCCACACCGAGGGCACCCCGCCCGACCCGCTGCCCGCCCCCGTGGAATCGGCCCTCTTGCGCATCGCCCAGGGCGCCCTCGCCAACGTTCGCGAACACGCCCACGCGACGACCGCCACCCTCACCCTGACCTGCCTGGACGACCAGATCGTGCTGGACGTCACCGACGACGGCCAGGGCTTCGACCCCCGCTCACCCGCCGACCCCGAAGCCACCCTGGACGCACAGCGCGGCCACGGCCTGCCCGCCATCCGTGCCCGCCTGCGCCAACTGGGCGGCACCCTCACCATCGAGTCGGCACCGGGCGAGGGCACCGCCCTGTCGGCGGCGATCCCCCTGGAGCCCCGATGACGTCAACCCCGCCACCGGCCGCCCCGGCACCGGTCCGCATCCTCGTCTGCGACGACCACGCCGTCGTACGCGCCGGACTGCTGGCCCTGTTGCACAGTGCCCCCGACATCGAGGTCGTCGGCGAGGCCGGCAGCGGCGAGGAGGCCCTCGCCCTGGCCCGCAAGACCACCCCCGACGTGGTCCTGATGGACCTGCAACTGGGCCCGGGCATCGACGGTGTGGAGACCACCCGCCGCCTGCGCACCCTCGACCCCGCCCCGCACGTACTGGTCCTGACCACCTACGACACCGACGCCGACGTCACCCGAGCCGTGGAGGCGGGCGCCACCGGCTATCTCCTGAAGGCGGAACGCGCAGAGGACCTCTTCACCGCGATCCACGCGGCCGCCCAGGGCCGCCCGGCACTCTCACCCCCCGTCGCCGACCGCGTGATGTCCCGCCTCCGCAACCCCCGCCCCACCCTCACCCCACGCGAACGCGACATCCTCGCCCACCTCTCCCAGGGCCTCCCCAACCACGCCATCGCCCGCGCCCTCTACATCAGCGAGGCCACGGTCAAGACCCACCTGCGCCGCATCTACGACAAGCTGGGCGTGGACACGAGAGCGGGAGCGGTGGCGGTGGCGAAGGAACAACGGCTGGTGCCATGAGCGCCCCGAAGGGGCGTGGGGGGTGTATGTGATGTGCGGCTCCGCCGCGTGGGCGCGATCAGCCACATCACATGCGCAGACGCCCACCGGCCACAAGCCCGATGGCGCTGACGCGAAACGGCCGTTCCCTCACCGGTGCAGCCGCCTCTTCTGCGCCCGGCGCGGAGCGCCCCACAACTGCCAGGCGGAGTCAGAGAATGCGAACAGTTGCTCTATGGATCGCCGGTTGTGGTGGCTGGCGGGCACGTAGCGATCGTGCGTGCGGAAGCCGTACTACGGTCCGATGTCATGAAGCTGGTCGTGCAGGTGAGACTACTGCCGACGCCCGGACAGGCGTCGGTGCCGGAGTCGACCCTGCGTGCCTGCAATCGGGCCGCCACCTACGCCTCCGCCGTCGCGTTCGCCAAGGAGCTCAAGGATCGCAACGGTCTGCAGAAGGAGGTCTACGCGGACCTGAAGGCGACCTTCGGACTCTCGGCTCGCCGAACCAGCTGAAGGCGCTGGTGACCTACCGCAAGGGCGAGAGCGACCTCGTCCAGCACGGCGGAAAGTGGTTCCTGATCGCCACCTGCGACCTGCCCGACCCAGACGTGTACGAGCCGGTCGACTGGATCGGAGCCGACCGGGGCATCGTGAACCTCGCCACCACCTCCGACGGCACCAACCGCCAGGGCCGCGGCCTGTCCCGCTACCGGCACTGGCAGGCCCGTAAGCGCGCCGAACTCCAGGCCAGGCAGACCCGCTCGGCCACCCGCCGCCTCGCCCGCCGAGCACAGAAGGAGAAACGCCATGCCGCTCACGTGAACCACTGCATCAGCAAGGAGATCGTGTGCGGCTTTCGCGCGTGGGGGTACCCCCGGCCGAAGGCTGGGGGAGCACCGCGCGTGGAATCGCCGTCGAGGAACTCGGCGGGATCCGCGAGCGGGTACGGCTTCGCCGCGACCAGCGGGGCACCCTCTCCTCCTGGCCTTCCATCAGCTTGGACAGCACCTCGCCTACAAAGCCAGGCGGGCCGGGGTGCCGTTCTTGGTGGTGGACGCGCGCCATACCTCGCAGCGTTGTCCGCGCTGCGGGCACACCGGTCGGGCCAACCGGCCCGACCGGGACCATTTCTGTTGTCGTCGGTGCGGGCTCGCTGGTCCGGCCGATGTCGTCGCCGGGGTCAACGTGCGCGATCGCGCACGCTCGGCGTGGGTGCTTGTCACCGCACCCGCACCTTCCCCCTGACATTTGCTGGGGCTGGGTGGATGCGACCCGTGACCGTCCTGTCGTAGGGGACAGTCGGGAGCGCGACGAGGTGTGAACGACCGAGCGCACAAGCTCGGCCGTTCACGGCCGAGAGGGTGACTCCAGGACATGAGTGGTGTCCGGCTGCTTCGCTGTCCCCGTCGAAGATCGCAGGAAGCCGATCACGGACGGACGATCAGGAGGGCCCTGCTCATGACCAGCCCCGACCACTCCGACTCCCTCGCCCGGCGCGGCCTGGTCAAGGCGGGCCTCGCCTTGACCACCGCGGCCGTCGCCGCCACGGCCGTCTCCGGGCCCGCCGCGTCGGCGGCGCAGGACACTGAACTGACTGGAGTAGAAGCTGAGTTGGCCGAACTGGAGCGGCGGCGCGGTGCCCGGCTCGGCGTGTACGCGCACAATGCCCGGACCGGGCGGACCCTGTCACACCGGGCGGGGGAGCGGTTCGCGATGTGTTCGACGTTCAAGGCGTTCGCCGCCGCCGCGGTGCTGCGCGATCACGGCGACTGCGCCCCGCTGGAGAAGGTGATCCACTATCCGCCGCGCGACATCCTGTCCAACTCGCCGCGCACCGCCGAGCACGTGGACACCGGTATGACGGTCGCGCACCTTGCCGCGGCGGCGATCCAGTACAGCGACAACACGGCGGGCAATCTGCTGCTGCGTCAGATCGGCGGTCCGGCCGGCCTCACCCGCTTCTTCCGCTCACTCGGCGACGAGGTGAGCCGGCTCGACCGGTGGGAGACGGACCTGGGCAGTGCGATCCCCGGCGACCTGCGTGACACCACGACTCCCGAGGCCCTCGGCCACAGCTTCGAGCGGCTGACCCTGGGCCGGGCGCTCGCCCGTGCCGACCGCGAGCGGCTCGTCGGCTGGCTGAAGGGCAACACCACCAGTGCCAAGCGATTCGGCGCGGGGCTGCCGCGCGACTGGGTCCTCGCGGACAAGACCGGCACCGGCGACTACGGCACCGCCAACGACATCGGCGTGGCCTGGACGACCCGCGGGACCCCACTCCTGCTGACCGTCCTGTCGGCCAAGAACGCCCAGGACGCGCCGGCGGACGACGCTCTGGTGGCGGAGGCGGCCCGCATCCTGGCCCGCGCGCTCGCACCCGGCGAGTGACCGCCCGGCCCACCCATGCCGGTTCCGTCTGCTGAATATGAATCATGTACATGACCATTAACGCGTACATGGCGAATCTCTAACGTCGTGAAGGCGGAGGGAAAGCGCTTTCCCCCCGCCTTCACGATGCCACGCCCGGCAGTGGAGTTCACCCCCTTGGACCGCTCGAATCCCGCACAGCCGAGCCAGACTTCAGGAGACAAGCCGATGCAACCAAGGCCAGCCATCGCGTGCGCGGCTCTGCTCGCCGGCACGCTCGCCGTGTTCTCCGGCATCACGGCACAGGCGGCGACCGCGCACACCGACGCCGCCGCGGCGGCCAGTGTGCTGTACGTGTCGCCCGGCGGCACCGACAGCGCGGCCGGCACCCAGTCCGCGCCGACCACGCTCACCTCGGCCATCAGCCGCATCGCCGCCGGCGGCACGATCTACCTGCGCGGCGGGACGTACAGCTACTCCTCCACGGTCACGATCCCGGCCGGCAGCAACGGCACGTCCAGTGCCCGCACCACCCTGTCCGCCTACCCGGGCGAGACCCCGGTGCTCAACTTCTCGGGCCAGAGCGAGGGTTCGTCCAACCGTGGGATCCAGCCCAACGCCAACTACTGGCACCTGTACGGCCTCACCGTCGAACACGCCGGGGACAACGGGATCTTCGTCGGCGGCAGCAACAACGTCGTCGAACGCGTGGTAACCGCTTACAACCGGGACACGGGACTCCAGCTCGGCCGGATCTCCTCCAGCACGCCGAGCAGCCAGTGGCCGTCGAACAACCTGATCGTCAGCTCGGAGTCGCACGACAACAAGGACTCCACCGGCGAGAACGCCGACGGTTTCGCCTCGAAGCTCACCACCGGCACCGGGAACGCCTTCCGCTACGACGTCTCCCACAACAACATCGACGACGGCTGGGACCTCTACACCAAGACCGACACCGGCGCCATCGGCCCGGTGACCATCGAGTACTCCCTGTCGTACGGCAACGGCACGCTCACCGACGGCACCCAGAACCCCAACGGCGACCGCAACGGCTACAAGCTGGGCGGCGACGACATCGCGGTCAACCACATCGTGCGGCACGACATCGCCTACCAGAACGGCCACCACGGGTTCACCTACAACAGCAACCCCGGCACGATGACCATCTCCAACAACGTCAGCATCGACAACACCGAGCGCAACTTCGCCTTCGACAAGGGCACTTCGGTATTCCGCAGCGACACCTCGTGCCGCTTCGCCGTCAGCGGCCAGAACGACAAGATCTCCGGCAACTCCGACAGCACCGACCAGTTCTACTCCGGTACGAACGGCTCCCGCTGCTCCTCGTACTCCGGGGCCCTCGGCTGGTCCTTCGCCTCGGACGGCCACCTCGTGGTGACCTTCGGCGGCAAGGTCGTCACGCCGTAGCCGCTCCGCGGTCCGGGGTACGACGCTCGTCCCTCGGGACGCCGCTCCACGGCGGCGTCCCGCTCACGCGCGCCGCTCCACCTCCGGAGGCGTCCCGTCCGGCTCCATGGCCTCCGCGGCCTCCATGGCCGAGAGCTTGTCCGGGTTCATGACGAGGTAGACCTCGCGGACCTGCTCACCGTCCGCGTCGAGGTCTATGACCATCACCGCGTGCGGGGAGCCGTCCTCGAACACCACCACGGCCGCGTCGCCGTTGACGTCCCGGTGCTCGAACCGGAACTCCTGCGCCGAGCGTGTGGCGTAGCCGGTCAGCGCCCGCGCCACCCTGTCCCGGCCGTGGATCGGCCGGGGCGCCGCGTGCGCCTTGCCGCCGCCGTCCATCCAGAGCGTGGCCTCGGGCGCCAGGATCTCCAGCAGCGCTCCGAGATCTCCGCCGAGCGCCGCGGCCACGAACCGCTGTGTCGCCTGCCGCCGGACCCGGGGATGGGCCTGGTAGCGGGGGCGCCGGGCGCGCACCCGGGCACGGGCGCGGTGGGCGAGCTGGCGTACGGCCGCGGGGCTGCGGCCGAGGATGTCCGCGGTCTCGGTGTGCGCGTAGCCGAACACCTCGTGCAGGACGAAGACCGCCCGCTCCAGCGGGGTCAGGGTCTCGAGGACGACCAGCATCGCCAGTGACACGGACTCGGCGCGCACCGCCTGTTCCGAGGCGTCCTCGCCGACCGCCGGGTCGGGGCCGTCCGTCAGCAGGGGTTCGGGCAGCCACGGACCGACGTACGTCTCGCGCCGCCGGGCGATCCGCGCCCGCCGTGCGAGCGCCTGCCGCACGGTGATCCGTACCAGGTAGGCCCGCGGATGGCTGATCTCCGGCGCCTTCCCCGCCTCCTCGGCGCGCGTCCGGCCCGCCCAGGACAGCCAGGTCTCCTGCAGCACGTCCTCGGCGTCGGCGACGGTGCCCAGCATGTTGTACGCCACCGCGAACAGCAGCTCGCGATGGTCGAGGAACGCCTGTGTGGCGGCGTCCGTCGCCACGGGCGTCCGGCTGTCGGCCATGGCCCCCTCCTCACGACCCTTACGACTTACGACGTCTCGCCACCCAGAGGGGCCGAGGCCCCCGGAGTGTGACATCGGGGGGCGGGCGTGTGCCGTATGTCTCGTCCCGCGCCGGCGCTGTCACACCCGCCGCCGCCCGGACCCTCTCGGTCCACGGCAGCAGCACCGCACAGCGTAAGGAGAAACCCATGCGACTCGTCGTCTTCGGCGCCAACGGGCCGACCGGGCGGCAGGTCACCGAGCAGGCGACCGCCGACGGTCACACCGTCACCGCCGTGACCCGGCACCCCGACGCCTTCCCGCCCGGCCGGCCCCGGCTGCGGATCGAGGAGGCCGACGTCCTGGACGGCACGGCGGTGGAGCGCGTCGTCGCCGGTCACGACGCGGTGATCTCCACCCTCGGCGTCCCGTACGGCCGCGAGCCCGTCACGGTGTACTCGACGGGCCTCACCCACATCACCCGGGCCATGACCCGCCACGGCGTCCGGCGCCTGGTGTGCGTCTCCTCGACCATCCTGTTCGACGTGCCGGCACCCGGCGAGGGCGTCTTCTTCCGGAAGGTGCTCGAGCCCTTCTTCGCGCGGGTCGTGGGGCGCACGGTCTACGACGACATGCGCCGCATGGAGGACATCGTCCGCGCGAGCGGCCACGACTGGACGGTGCTCCGGCCCGCCGGTCTCTTCGACACCGGCGGGGTGAGCGACTACCGGCTGGCGCCGGACCGGCTGCCCGGACGGTTCACCTCCCGGGCCGACCTCGCGCACGCGCTGGTGCGCGAGGCCGTCGCCGATGGGCACGCGCGCACGTTTCTCGACGTACGCACCACCGAGGGCACCCCGCGCCTGATCGACCTCATCAGAAGGGAGGCGTTCGGCGGGTGAGCCCGCCGGTCACGCCGGCCAGCCGCCGTAGGGGACGGTGATCAGTTCCAGGGCGTGGCCCGCGGGATCCAGGAAGTACACGCCGCTGCCACCGTCGTTGTGGTTGATGGTGCCGGGCCGCTGCTGGTGGGGGTCGGCCCAGTGCTCGATGCCGCGCTCCTCGATCTTCGCGTACGCGGCCTCGAACTCCTCGTCGGAGACCAGGAAGGCGTAGTGCTGCGGAGTGATCTTGTCCGCGGGGGCGGTGGCGAAGTCCAGGGTGACTCCGTTGCTCAGGGCGACCGCGACGAACGGGCCCCACTCCCCGGCGATCTCGAGACCGAGCAGTTCCGCGAAGAACTCGGCGGACTCCCGGTTGTCCCGGCCGTGGACGATGGTGTGGTTCAACTCAACCGACAAGGAATGCCTCCAGGGCATGTCCTGGCGTCTCCATGCCTCACCCAGTCGGTGACCGGCACGCGATGCCACTGTCGATCTTAGCCAGGGCGCGGCGGGCCGTCGAGGCGACGCCGAGGTGATCAGGCCGCCGGGTCGGCCGCCGACACCGGGTGCGCCTCCAGGTCCGCGGTGGCGAGCAGGTCGGCGATCAGCTCGGCGGATCCTCCGACATAGGTGCTGGTCAGGTCCACGTCCCCGCCCAGGATCCAGGCGCGGTCCGCGGGCCACCACAGGTCGGGCAGCTCGGCGAACTCGTCCAGGGAGGTCGGCGAGACGGCATCGGCCAGGGCGCCGCCGAGCAGCACCTCCTCCCGTCCGGGGGTCTCGAAGACGGGCACATGGCCGAAGTCCCAGCGGCCGTACCCGTCCCACAGCCCGAACCAGCACCGCTCCGGGGTCGTGGTGTGCCGGGCCAGCACGGGAACGAGGGCCCGGGCGACGCCCGGCGGGGTCGGGCCTTCCGCCGGATGCTCGTCCCAGACGCCGGCGAGGCCGTACTCGCCGGCGTTGTAGGAGGCGCTGTTCATACCGACGACCTCGTGCCAGCGCGAGTCCGGCGCGACCCGGGTCCCGTGCGCGGCGGCCACCGCCGACCAGCGCACCGGCCGCTCGTCCAGCGAGGCCGGATGCAGGATCCGGGCGTACGCGGCGAAGCCCCCGGCGGCGACGCCGGCCACCGTACCGAAGGTTCCGTGTCCCGGCGTACCCGGCGTCAGCCAGTCGGCGGGGGAGAGATCGCCGGTACGCACGCGCAGGCGTCCGTACCACTCCGGGGCAGGCATGCGGCGCACCGTTCGGAAGACGTTCATCCGCCCAGTGTGCCGGGTGTGCCGCTCACCCAGGCGACACCCGGTGCACCACGTGTCCGCCGGTCACCGTCAACGCGGCCGTGGCGTCGGTCAGTTCGTCGGCCGGGGCGTGCACGGGGTCCACGGTCAGTGCGGTCAGGTCGGCGCGGTGGCCGGGGGCGATGCGGCCGGCGACGGCGGACTCACCGGCCGCGGCCGCCGCGTGGCTGGTGCAGCCCTCCAGCGCCTGCAACGGCGTCAGGCCCGGCCGGTGGGCCGCGGCGCCCTTCGGGTGGCGGGCGGTGGCCAGTACGGCCCGGACGTCGTAGTGCGCGATGGGCCAGTCCGAGCCGAGGGCGACCGTGGCGCCCGCCTCCCGCAGATCCCGCAGCCGCCAGGCGCGCGCGGCCCGGTCGCCGCCCAGCCGGCGGGACCACTCGTCGGTGCCGTCGTCGCGCGTGTACCCGGTGTGCGGCGGCTGGAGCGAGGCCGCGACCCCCAACTCCACGAAACGGGGCAGGAGTTCGTCGGGGACGGTCTCGATGTGCTCGATCCGGTGTGCCCCGCGCCCGCCCGGCCCGAGCGAGGCGACGGTGTCCAGGACATGCCGTACGGCCGCGTCCCCGATGGCGTGCGTGGCCGTACGCACCCCGGCCGCGTGCAGGGCGCGGACGGCCTCGGCGTAGGCGCGCGGGTCCGGCCAGAACGCGGCGGTGCCCTGGCCGTGGCAGTCGGGGTGCTCCAGCCACGCCGTACCGCCCTCCACGGTGCCGTCCATGAAGAACTTCACCCCGCCGACCAGCCAGTGCCGCCCGCCGCTGCCCTGGAGCCGCACCAGTTCCCGCAGCGCGTCGTCGCAGGCGCCCGGCATGCACCAGGGTGCGAACCGCAGCCGTACCGGCAGCACCGTCTCCCGCGCGACCGCCTCCACGAGGTCGAGGTCGCCGCCGTCCATCACATGGGCGCCGGTCAGCCCCGTCGAGGCCATGGCGGACAGCAACTCCAGCAGCCGGGCCCGCCGTTGGGCGTACGACGGCCGGGGCGTGACGTCCGCCACCAGGTCCATCGCGGCATGCTCGACCAGATGACCGGTGGGGCGGCCCGCCGCGTCGCACACCACCTTCGCGTGCTGGGCGAAGGCGCGCGGGCCACTCACCCCGGCGGCGGCCAGCGCGGCGGCACTGGCGAGGGCGGAGTGGCCGTCGTAGAGGCGCAGGAAGGCCGGGGCGCCGTCGAGCACGTCCGCGATCAGGTCGTGATGGACCGGCCGGCCCTCGAACGCGTTGTGGTCCAGGCCGTGGCCCAGGACCCAGCCCTCGGTCCGCCCGGTCCCGGCGAGCGCCGCGCGCAGCCCCGCCAGGTCCGTCACGCCCGACAGATCCGTGCCCGTCGCCATGTCCAGCCCCCACACGGGATGGCTGTGGGAGTCGACCAGGCCGGGCACGAGGTGCGCCCCGCGCAGGTCGATCACCTCGGTGCCGGGGCCGCGCCAGTCCCGTACGTCGGCCGTCTCGCCGACCGCGGTGATCACCCCGTCCCGCACGGCGACGGCCGAGGCGGTGGGGCGGGCGGGGTCGAGGGTGCGGACCTGGGCGCCGGTGATGACGAGGTCGGCGGCGGGCATAAGGGCAACTCCTATGCGGATTATGGGTGTTGGGGTCAATCGGCGGGTTCGGTGGCGAACCGGGCGTAGGCGTCCGGGCGGGACCGGCGCAGCCACCACGCCAGCGGCAGACCGAGCACGAAGACGGTGGGTGCCACGACGACGAGGAGGGTGTTCACCGCCGGGGACGCGCCGGTGAACAGGTCGATGTGGGTCACCACCAGCACGATCGCGGTGGTCAGCAGGACGGCGGCGAGCACCGGCGCCACCACCGTGCGCACCCGGCCCTCCGCGTGCCGCACCCGCCGGAAGTAACAGGGCACCGCGATCGCGGCGAGCAACTGGAGCAGCAACAGGCCGATCATCCCGGGGGTGTTCACCCACAGCAGCAGCTGCTGGTACGGGTCGGCGTGCGCCGCCCAGAACGCGAGGACGACCACCGCGCCGAGGACGGTCTGGGCGATGCCGGCGACGTACGGCGATCGGTGCCGCGGATGGATCCGGCCGAGTCCGCGCGGCAGGACTCCCTCCTCGGCCAGGGCGAGGGCGTAGCGGTTGATGGCGTTGTGGAAGGCGAGGAGGGAGGCGATGACGCTGGTGACGATGAAGAGGTGCATCAGGTCGGCGGCCCAGCCGCCCACATAGGTGGTGATCGCGGTGAAGAACAGCCCGGCCGGATCCTTTCCGGCGGCCTGTACGACATGGTCGTCACCGAACGCCTGGACGGCGATCCAGACGATGAACGCGTAGAACAGGCCCAGGAATCCGACGGCGAGGTAGGTCGCGCGCGGGACCGTGCGCTCGGGATCGCGGGCCTCGCGGCGGTAGATCACGGTCGACTCGAAGCCGGTGAACGCCGCGAACGCGAAGGCGAGGACGGCCGCCATTCCGGGCACCAGCACGTGCGAGGGCGCCAGCGAGGCCAGGGACAGCCCGTGTGCGCCGCCCTTCACCAGCACCCCGCCGGCGAGCAGCACGAGTATCCCGGTCTCGGCCACGAGCAGGACGCCGAGCACTTTCGCCCCGAAGTCGATCGAGCGGTAGCCGCCGTAGCCGATCAGCAGCAGTCCGGCCAGCGAGATCGGCAGCCAGGGCACGTCGCTGCCGGTGAGGGTGTGCAGGGTGTCGCGGGCGGTGGTGGCGAGGAGGCCGTAGACGCCGATCTCCATGCCGTTGTAGCCGACGAGGGCCAGCAGGGCGGCGCCGATGCCGGCCGGCCGGCCGAGGCCCCGGGTGATGTAGGCGTAGAAGGCGCCGCCGCTGGTCACATGGCGGCTCATCGTGGTGAAGCCGACGGCGAAGACGGCGAGGGTCAGACCGGCGAGCAGGTAGCCGACGGGGGCGCCGATGCCGCCCAGCAGGATCGCGAGCGGGGCGACCCCGGCCATGACGGTCAGGGGAGCGGCGGCGGAGACGACGAAGAAGGCGATGTCGGCCGTGCCGAGGGAACCGGAACGGAGGCCGGGCGCGCCGGGCGGCGCTTGCTCCCCGGGGAGATCCCCCGGGAGTTCGGAGGTGGACACGGACATACGGGGAGCCCTTCTGGCGGCGGAGGGGAGGGGGTCCCGGTGGTGGGGCAGCCGGGTTCGCGGGCGTCGGCGGGCCGGGCAGGGGTGGGCTGGGCATACCGGCGTCTCCGGGCGCCCGAAAGGGATGACAGGTGCCCGGAGCCGTAAACCTAAAGGCTTTCGGTTTCCGCAATGTAACCTTCCGTTGGGCATCCGGGAAGACCTCATGCAGACCTCAGGGAGAGACGACGACCATGGGACGGCCGCGCACACCGCTCCTCGACCGCGAGCGCATCACCACGACCGCGCTTCAACTGATCGACGAGACGGGCGACTTCAGCGTCCCGCAGATCGCCCGGCGGCTCGGCGCGCAGACCGGCTCGGTGTACCACCATGTGGACGGCCGCGACGGCATAGTGGAACTGCTGCGCGAACGCGTCGCCTCGGCGATCGACCCCGGCACGCTCGAGCTGACCCCGTGGGACAAGGCCCTGGAGGCCTGGGCCCGCTCCTACCGTGCCGCGTTCGCCGCGCACCCCCGTACGATTCCGCTGCTCATGACCTCGCCGGTCCGTGCGCCCCGGGTCCTGGAGCAGTACGAGCGTGCCGTGAGCCTGCTGCTCGCCGCCGGCTTCGACCGCGCCGGGATCATGCCGCTGATCATCGCCCTGGAGAACCTGGTACTGGGCTCCGCCCTCGATCTGACCGCGCCCGAGACCATGTGGGAGCTGACCGACCGCACCCGCACCCCGCATCTCGCCGAGGCCCTCGCCGCCGTGGGCGAGGGCCGCGCCGACCGCGCCTTCGAGGTGGGGCTGACGGCGTTCCTGGACCATGCGCGGGCACTGCGGGACGAGCCGCTTCCAGCGGACAGCAACTGACCTATTGGCCCCTTACCGTCAGGCCATGGTCGCTTCACCCGGGAACCACGCGCCCCTGCTGTCCGACGAGCGGACCGAGCTGCTCCAAGCCCTCACCGAACAGCGGGAGTTGCTGCTCATCACCGTCCGCGGCCTGACCGACGCCGATGCCGCCTGCCGGACCACGGTCAGCGAGCTGACGCTCGGCGGGATCGTCAAACACCTGGCCCGCGGCGAGCGGGTGTGGGCGCAGATCCTCGCGAAGGGCGACGGGGGGCTTCCGGACGGCATGCTCGACCTCGGCCAGTACCGCATGGCGGAGGGCGACACGCTCGCCGGGCTGCTGGCGGAGTACGCGGCGGGAACGCGGGCGCTGGAGGAGGCCGTGGCCGCGCGGACCGGCCTGGACCGGACCGTGCCGTTGCCCCGGACGCCCTGGTCGCCGCCCGAGACCGTGCACTGGTCCGCCCGGCGCGTCCTGCTGCACCTGATCCGCGAGACGGCCCAGCACGCCGGGCACGCGGACATCATCCGGGAGGCGCTGGACGGGGCGAACACCACCGCGCGGCGGTGACGAGCGGGACGGGTTTCCCAGTACCGCCAGTAACATGATCACCTTGGCTCCGGGTGTTACTCGTCAGTCAACTAGGCGTGGTCCCCGTGACGCGCCCTGCCCGGAGATTCCCATGTCTTCTTCCCACGACGCGCTGGAAAACGCGCGCCTCACCTATGAACAGCACGTCCGCACATGCCGTCAGTGCCATGCCGACGGCGCGGCCTGTGCCGTGGCCAAGCATCTCCTGCGGATCTACAACAACGCCCGCAGGGACCACATGCGGTCGGGAGGGCAGTAGGGCCGGACAGCCTGACGCGTAGTCAGCTCCGGCGGGCCGCCGGGCCCTTCGCGAAGGTCCGCAGCAGGTTCTCCGTGGTGCGGGTGACGAAGGCCCGGGTGCGGGCGTCCATCCCGTGGTCGCGGCCGAGCATGCCCGTCCCGGCCACCAGGCCCTCCACCCAGCGCATGGTCCCGGTCGCGAACACCCCCGCCCCGGCGGGCGTCGTGTAGTACGCCGAGTCGCTGTGGCTGGGCCGCCCCTCGCACACCAGCGGGGAGTGCGCGATGATCTCCAGCGGGCCGGGGGCGGGGGCACCGGGGGTCACGCGGTCGTACTCGACACCGACGAGATGCGCGAAGCCGTCGCCGGAGCGCACGCCCGTGCCCTCGTACAGCCAGTGGTCGGCGGCCCGGACCACATAGGGCGCGTCCACCGGGTAGCCCTCGTAGAGCACGCCGGTCAGGGAGGACTCGGGGTCGGGCGCGGGCGGCAGTCGGTAGTCGGTGGTGACCAGCGCCGGCCGTGAGCCGTAACAGGGGTCGGCGCGGAAGTCGGACTTGTAGCAGACCACCGTACGGTCGTCCGCCCCCTCCCCGGCCTCCAGCCGGACCCGCCGGAAGCACGTGTTCGCGCCCAGGAAGGCGATGTTCGACCCCGCGTCCCGGGCCGCGGTCACATGGGCCCGCTGCTCCGGCGTCCAGTACTCGTCGTGCCCCAGACAGACGATCGCGTGCGCGCCCCGCAGCACCCCCGGATCCCGGTGGACGTCGACGCCCGTGCTGTAGGCGAGGGGGATGCCGAGGCGCTCGGCCAGCACCACCAGCGCCCACTCGTAGACCAGGAACTTCTCGGCGCCCACGCCGTCGTAGGGCCGGTCGAAGGTCACCGCGAGGGAGCGGGTGGCGTACGCCCCGGACGTCCCGTTGTACAGACTGCTGCCGCCCCAGCGGTTGTACGCCTGCCAGGTCGCCGGAGCGTGCAGCAGCACCGTACGGCCCGCGCCCTCGGCGGAGCGGACGATCAGCGGGACGTACCGCTGATGACCGGTGTCCGCCTCCAGCCGCAGCAGATAGGCGCCTTCCGGCCACCCGGTGCTGTCCACGGTCAGTGTCGCCGGCCAGTCGGCCCGCACGGTGCGGGTGGCGGACAGGGTGCGAGGGGCCGGCTGGGCGCGGCCGGGTATGCGCTCCGACGCCCAGATCCGGCGGGCCTGCCGGCCGCCGTACCAGCCGACCCGGAACGCGGACACCCGCAACGAGGCGGCGGTGGTCGACACGTGCAGCGCGAACCGCTCGCCCGGGGTCACGCTCACCCGGTCCGCATACCCGGCCACCGCGTCCACCGGGCCGGTCGAGCCCAGCCGCCAGTCGGCGGTGCCCGGCGCCTCCCGCTCCGACTCCGGCCGCAGCCGTCCGGCGGGCGCGGTGACGGAGCGGGTGTGGGGCGGTGGGGCCGTGCACGCGGCGGCCGTACCGAGGCTCACACCGGCGCACACGGTGAGGAAGCGCCGGCGGCCGAGACGGGGGCCGCCGTGCGAAGGCGCGGGGTCGGGTACCGGAGCCACTTCACCTCCCGGGTGCCGTTTCCGCTCCAGCGTCCGGGTGCCCTTTCGGCCGGCGCAACCGCAGGGCGCCCCGGCACCGGTGCGCGGCCGCCGGAGCTACGGCCGTACGGGTGACGGTGTCCGATGCGATCAGGTCCGGAAGCCGATGTGCACATGGTCGTGGTGGGTGGCGTCGCTGAAGAACTGGCCGGCGCTGCCGCCCGACAGCAGCACCGGGCCGCCCACGTTGTACGCCCCGGCGGCCGCCGCGTCCCGCATGAACCGCTCGATCAGGGAACGCGGGGTCGCGGGGTCGACGACCGCGTGGCCGTCGATCCGCCACACGTCGAAGGCCCGGCCGCGCGGATGGTCGCTGGGCCGGCTGGTGCCGAACACGTCCAGCGGATGTCCGGAGCGGACGACGCTCACCTCCAGCCTGTACGTCCCCGCCAGCGCGAGCATCGCCCGCGCCACGCTGGTGTGCACCTGACCGCTGCGCAGGTCCGCCGTGGCGGCGGGCGGCAGCACGATCCGGTCGTCGGCCAGCACCGCGCGGACGTCCGGGGCCAGTGACCCGGCGACCGGTCCCGGCCGCGCCGGGTACAGCGCGTCGACGGTCCACCCGTTTCCCTCCTTGGAGAGCCGCACGTCGACCGTCGTACCGCCCGCACGCACCGTGCCGCCGTGCCGGGTCCACTGCCGGCAGACCACCAGCACACTGGCGGACCGGGACAGGATCCCGCCGTACTGCGCGTCCACGACCTGCAACGCCGCCTGGTCGGCGGTCGGCAGCAGTGGCCCGGCCTGACCGACGAGGCCGGTCGGCAGACCGAGCGCCGCGACCCGGGACCGGGCCGCCGCCGCTCCGCCCTGCCCGTCGGCCCAGGCACCGATCGCCTCGACCAGGTGCACGGCCCGCAGCTTGGCGGCCGGCTGCACCTCGGCGGAGGTCGGACGCCAGGCGGTGGTGTGCGGCAGGCCGGACGAGGGGGAGGACGAGGGCGTGGGCCGGGACGGTGACGGGGCCGGTGTGCCGGAGCGCCGGGGTGGGTGCGAGGCCGAGGAGGCCGTACCGCCGGAGCAGCCCGCCGCGCCGAGCGCGAGGCCGGCCAGGGACGCGAGCACGGCCCGACGGCCCGGCGGGGGAGCCACGGGTTCGGGAGCGCGGGTCATACGGCCCAGTCTCCGCCGTGGGGCACCGGACGGGCGAGCGGTGTGCCCGCCCCGGCCCGAGGTGCCCCGGGCCTGCGCCCAGGCGCCTACAGCGGCGGCTCGGCGAGCAGTTCCAGCAGGGACTCGGAACCCTGGGCGGCGACCGGTGTCGTACCGGACGGGTCGGGGAACGTGCGGCCCCAGGCCGCGGCGCGGCTCAGGGCGCTCAGCCGCCACGCGAGGCGGACGGCGCCCCGCAGGTCCGCCGGGGTGCGGCCGGTGTCGGTCCAGGGCTCCAGGTAGGCGTCGAGGAGCCGGGGCAGGACCTGCGGCCCGTAGCGCGCGCGAGCCTTCTCGGCGGGGACGCGCAGGCTGCAGAAGGGGTGCGAGACGGCGGCGTCGCCCCAGTCGAAGAAGGTGAAGCGGTCCGGCGCGGGACGGAACAGCTGGCCGTCGTGCAGGTCCGCGTGGTCGAGGGTGTCCTCGATGCCGAGGGAGGCGAGTTCGGCACACCAGTCGGTGAGGCGGGGGCGCAGGTGCTCCAGCCGGGTCCGTGCCTCCGGGGGCAGGCCATGGCTCTTGGCGAGCAGTGTGTCGAACACGTGGGGCAGAGTGGCGGTCCGGGTGGACGGCACCCCCAGCCGCTCGATCTCGGGCGTGTGCGGGACCAGCGCCCGCTGCATGCTCGCGTACTGTCCCAACAGCCGGGCCCAGGTGCGGGGTTCGACCGGTTCCCGCGAGAGCACGTCCCGGAACAGGTCGCCCCCGTCGGGGAGCAGCACCCACGCGCGCCCGGCGTCCACGGCCAGCGGCTCCAGCACATCCCCCGGCACCCAGCGGGCCAGCGCGACGGTCAGCGGGCCCTCGAACGCGCTGGCCGGCGGATTCGCCTTGAACCAGACGGCGCCGCGCTCTGCCACGGGCACCCGCACCAGCACCGACCAGGGCCGCAGCCGCACCCCCAGCTCACCGCTCACCCGCAGGCCCCGCATGCCGAGCTGCTCCTCCACCCACCCGAGCGCAGAGGCCCGCCAGGACTCTTGCGCCCACGGGGTGACGGCGTCCGGGTAGGCGCCCCGGTCCACCGTGATCGCACGCTGATCTCCCATCGCGCCATCTCACCAGCACGACCGGGCTGTGGCCAGCGTTTTTCGAGGAGGGAGGCCCTGGCCCGACCGGACACGAGCGCGCCCCCGGTCACCGACCGGGGGCGCGCTGTCGTGCGGGGAGGGTCAGGCGCGCTGCTTGCGGCGCATCGTCAGGTACGTGCCGGTCGCGCCCGCGGCCAGCAGGGCGCCCACGCCGAGGCCGACCGGGAGGGTCGGGAAGGCGGAGGTGCTGGTCGCGTCGGCCGCGTTCTGCATGGCCGGGCCCGGGGTGATGTTCGTGGTCACCGGGGCGACGTGCTTGATCGGGCCGACCGACTTCACCGAGCCGTCGGCGTTCAGCAGCACCTGCTTGTTGTTCGGGTGCCGGAAGTCGAACAGGCCGGACAGGGAGCCCGCCGTGGCGTCGAACGAGTGGTCACCGACGCGGCCCGTCTTCCAGTTGTCCTCGATGAAGCGCGTGATGGACGCCTGGTTGGTCAGCGTGTGGTCGACCTTGTTCACCTTGCTGAACGGCGAGATGACGAGCAGCGGCTGGCGGGTGCCGGGGCCGCAGCGGTCGGCGTAACCGCCGGACGCCTTCGGGGCCTTCTGGCAGGCCGGGCTGTCCGTCGCCTTGCCGTTGGAGCCGACGGAGGTGTCCGTCGAGCCGTTCTTCGGGGTGACGTAGGCGTGGTCGTACCAGCCGTCGGAGTCGTCGTAGGCGACCACGATCGCGGTGGACTTCCACTGCGGTGAGCTCTGGATCGCGTTGATCTGCTGGACCAGGAAGTGCTGCTCGTCGAGCGGGTCGGAGTAGCCGGCGTGGCCGTCCTGGTACTCGCCCGCCTTGAGGAAGCTGACCGCCGGAAGCTTGCCCGCCTTGAGCGCGGCGGAGAAGTCGGTCAGGTCGTAGTTGTGGTTCGCCTGACCGTTGTGGCCGATCTCGGAGACGCTCTTCGGGGCCAGGTGGTGCGGGTTGGCCGTCGACTTGTAGTACGAGAACGGGTTGTGGTGCGGGCTGTAGTCCGACACGGCCGCGCCGCCCAGGTTGGTGTGCGTGGTGTCGCACTTGGCGTAGGAGCCGGACGTGCCGTTCCACGCGGTCGACGGGCGGAAGCCGCCCTGGAACCAGCCCCAGGTCACCTTCTTGGTGTTGAGCAGGTCACCGATGTTCTTGCCCTGCATGGACGCCAGCGCGTTGGTGCTGGTGTGGCCCTTGCCGGAGCAGTCGTCGTAGGCCGGGTCGGGGTCGTTGATGACCGTGCCCACGCCCTTGGCGTCGGGGGACTTCACCGCGTACGGGTCGGGCGTCGAGGTCTGCTGGGGGTTCTCGGTGCCGGTCTTCGGGTCCATGGAGATCACGCCGTGGGTCTGGCCGGAGACCAGGTTCAGCGCGCCGGGCGTGGAGGGGCCGTAGACCGAGCTGTAGGAGCGGTCGCCCAGGGAGTAGTGCTGGGCGTAGTTCCACAGCGCGGTGACGGTGTTGCCGTCGTAGTAGTCCATCACCAGGCCGGGCTCGCCGAAGAGGCCGCCGCTGCACTTGTCGACCTCGGTGTTCTGCACGTACTGGTCGGCCTTGCCGCCGTCGGCGGCGAGCTGCTCGGCGCCGTAGTTGTGGTTCTGGTCGCAGGTCATCGCCTGCGCCGGGGAGAGCCGCTTCGGCGCGTACTGGTTCGGGTTCTTCGTGAGCAGACCCGCGTGCGCGAGGGTGTCGATGTCCTTGGGGGTGTTCTTCGCCGCCGTGAACTTCGTGCCGTCGGTGTTGGCGGCCTTCGGGTAGGTCGCGAAGTAGTGGTCGAACGAGATGTTCTCGTCGAACAGCACGACCACGTGCTGGATCGGCGTGGCGGTCGAGGAGTGCCCGCCCTGTGCGCTCGCGGGCGCGGCCGCCCAGCCGGGCGCGTTACTGCCGAGCACGGTGAGCGCGGCGGCGCCCGCGAGCGCGCCCAGGCTCCGCATAGCGGCTCGTCTTCCTCTGCTGGCCATGGTGGTCAACCCCTCCGGACAGAACGTCTGTGCGTCGTACGAGCACGGATGCTGTGCCCGCCGCACGGCGCGACGGCGGAGCCATGATGGCGCGGGAGTGAACACCGAGTCAGGGATCCCAGGGCAAATCTTGACGGTGTATTGACCCAACCGGCCACGGAGTTGTCCGGACAGGTTCAGCCGAGCAGGGCGCGCCCGTACCAGTCGGACGTGTCCCGTACGCCGGGCAGCGCGAAGAAGTAGCCGCCGCCGAACGGCTTGATGTAGTCCGTCAGCGGCTCGCCCGCCAGCCGGTGCTGCACCGTCTCGAACTGCCGCTTCAGGTCCTGCTGGTAGCAGCAGAACAGCAGCCCCATGTCGAGGTTGCCGTTGGCGTCCATGCCCCGGTCGTAGTTGTACGCGCGGCGCAGCAGCCTCTGGTCGGCCGTGGCGGACGTGCGCGGGTTGGCGAGGCGCATGTGCGCGTTCAGCGGGATGACGTCGCCCTTGGGGTCGTCGGCGTACTTCGGCGTGTCGAACTCGTGGTCCCCGTCCAGCGGCGCGCCGGAGGCCCGGGCGCGGCCGAACATCCGCTCCTGCTCGCTGAGCGAGACCCGGTCCCAGAACTCCACCAGCATGCGGATCAGCCGTACCACCTGATAGCTGCCGCCGACCGCCCAGTCCGGCTCGCCCGCGCCCTTGCCGACCCAGATCAGCCGGTCCATCTCCCGGGCGCTGGTCGGATCCGGATTGGCGATGCCGTCCTTGAAGCCGAGCAGATTGCGCGGGGTGCCCGAGGGGCGGGGCGGGCTGCTGAAGCCGTCCAGCCGCCAGCGGACCTGCAGGGCACCCCGGGTGTGCCGGGCGATGTCGCGCAGCGCGTGCAGCGTGGTGTCCGGATCGTCGGCGTGGAGCTGGAGGCTGAGGTCGCCGTGGCACCAGTCGGACCGGAGGTCGTCGTCGGGGAAGGCGGGCATGGTGGTCAGCCGCTTGGGCTTCCGGGCGGCCAGCCCGTACCGGTGGTCGAAGAGCGAGGCGCCGACGCCCACGGTGACGGCCAGCTGTCCCGCCGGCAGCCGGTCACCGAGGACGCCCGAGTCGGCGGGCGGGCCGGTGATGCCGACCGGGTCCGGCGTCCCGCCGGAGGTGAGCAAACGGGCCCGGTCCGTCAACGTGCGCAGTGCGTCGGCGAGTTCGGCCCGGGTCCCGGCGGTCACGTCGAGGGAGGCGAAGACGCTGGTACGGCGCGGGGCGGCGATCGCCGAGGCCTGGTGGGCGCCGTGGAAGGGAGCGATCGCGGGGGTGCCGTCGGCCGATACGGCAGGTGCGGCCGCCCCGGTCGCGATGCCGGCCCCCGCCAGGGCGGCGCCGCGCAGGAAGCCGCGCCGGCGCAGGCCGTCGGATCGTCCGTCGCCGCTCACACGGTCCGTCGCGCTCACACGGTCCTCCGCGGGTCGCACAGGGTGGCCACCGAGGCCAGCCGCTCCACCAGGTCGCCGAGCACGGAGTCGGCCTGCTCCCGCTGGGCGCGGCTCAGGTCGTTCAGCGCGGTCCAGCCGTCGCCGTGCCGGAAGCCGTCGAGGGTCCGCTGGGCGCGGTCCAGCTCCTTGTCCAGGCCCGGCAGACCGGCGTACCGGGTGGCGAGCAGCGGGCGCAGCCGGGACAGCACCTGGCGGGTGCCGTCGAGGTTGGCGCGAGCGGTGGCGAGGTTGCTGCCGCTGCCGTAGTCGGTGCGGCCGGTCAGCTCGAACTGCACGGTGTTCTCCAGGATCTCGTGCGCGCGCAGACCCAGCTGGGCCGGGTCCATCCGGGTCTGCGCCCAGCTGTCGCGCAGTCCGGTCACCGCCTTGACCAGCGCCGCCGCCGGGGCGCGCAGCCCGTCGGCCGACTCAGCGTGCCACAGCCCGTACTCGATCCGGTGGAACCCGGCGAAGTCCTTGTCGTGCACGCCGTCCGGCAGCCCGGCGTCGGTGCCGTTGACCGCCGCGTCCGCGTCCCCGAAGGCGTCGTACGCCGCCCCCAGCCGCTCGTACTCCAGATGCGCGGGCAGCCAGTCCGACCGGGCGGCGGTGAGATCACCGCCGTCGATGTCCTGGCGGAGCCGCGTGGTCAGCCGTACGACCTCGTCGAGGCCGCCGCCGACCCACTTCTGGTAGGCGAGCGCGGGCGGGATCAGATCGTGCTCGCTGACCGGGGCCGCGCCCGGACCGGGCTGCCCCGAGGTGATGCGCACGATGGGTCCGGTGACGGCGTCGGCGTCGTCGGGCACGCACGTGAAGGCGTACGACCCCTTGCCGAGCCGGACCGTCAACTGCCGTGTCGTACCGGGCGCGATGCCCTCCACCTCGCCGTACACCGCCTGGCCGGCCGGGTCCTCGAGGTAGACCTCGGCGGCTCCGTCGGAGGAGTTGTGCAGGTCGAAGGTCTGCACCCCGGGCCCGGGCCGGGTCCAGCCACGGCCGCAGCGGCTCTCCGAGACGTCGATGAGGGTGTGCCCCGACGAGCCGTCGGCGGTCCGGCCGTGGTGCGAGCCGCCCGGGGAGAACGCCAGCGCCGTGCCCCCGAGGGCCACGGCGAGAACGACGAACACGCCAGGCGCCGTCCGGAGACGAACGGACCGCGTGCCGAGGCGGGGCAACGGCATGGCGAGCCTTTCCGGGACGACGTACGCGACGGCCTCATGGTAGGCACCCCTCCGGATCCGAACACCCGTCCCAAGAGTTCGATGACCAAGAATTCCCCCGGGGTTCACCGGCGCTTTTACCGACGCACTGCCGTAGACTCACGCCCTCGAATCGAGGTGTCTTCAGCGCACCGGGAAACCGAAGGTGTAGCCCTGCTGCTTCAGCCACGGCAGGAGGGTGCGCAGGGCGGCCACGGTCTGGGAGCGGTCGCCGCCCGCGTCGTGGAAGAGGATCGTCGGGCCGTTGGCCAGCTCACGCCTCACGGTGGCCACGATGGCGTCCGTGCCCGGCCGCTCGAAGTCCTTGGAGTCCACGTTCCAGCCCAGCGGCCGCATCCCGTGCGAGGCGGCGAGATTCCGGCTGTACGGCGTGAAGGCGCCGCCCGGAGCGCGGTAGTACAGCGGCCGTACGCCACCGGACGCCTTGGTGATCTGCTGCTCGGCCTCCAGGATCTGCTGCGACTGGTAGGCCTCGGACTTCTTGTCCATCGTGGTGTCGTGCGACACGGTGTGGTCGCACAGCCGGTGCCCGGCGGCCACCACCTGCCGGACCAGGTCCGGGTGCGCCTGCGCCTGCGGACCGATCATGCAGAACGTGGCCTTCACCCCGTTGTCGCCCAGCACTTGGAGCACCTGCGGGGTCCACTTCGGGTCCGGACCGTCGTCGATGGTGATGTTGACCGCGTGCTCGCCGCCGTCCGAGGCGTGGGCGATGACGGGGGACACGGCCGCCACCTTCTTCGGCTCGGCGGGCCGCGCCGCCGCACCCGGGGCATGCCGTGCGGGCGCATCGTCGCTCGACGGCCCCGCCTGCGCGGTCCACACGGAGGTCGCGGCGGCGACCGCGGTGACCCCGACCGCCGCCGCGATCATCCGGCCGTACCAACCCCGCCCGTTGTGCCGCGCCATGTCCGCCCCTGTTCTGTTCCGTGCCGTGTCGCCGACTTCTTGTGCACCTGTCAGGACGGGCCGGGTTGAGCACGGGATCCGTCTGTTACCGATCACGGACAATTCCGGGGCGCTTCCGCGACAGAGCGCACTGAGCGTATATCCCGAAGCGCCCTGCTCCCAGCTGCGTTACGGTGCCCGGATGTCCCTCTATCCCGAGATCGAACCGTACGAGAGCGGCATGCTCGGCGTGGGCGACGGCAACCACGTCCACTGGGAGACATGCGGCAACCCCGACGGCAAGCCCGCCGTCGTTCTGCATGGTGGGCCGGGCTCCGGCTGCACCCCGTACTTCCGGCGGCTGTTCGACCCCGCCGCCTACCGGATCGTCCTGCTCGACCAGCGCGGCTGCGGCCGTTCCACCCCGCACGCGAGCCGCTACGACACCGACATGAGCGTCAACACCACGGCTCATCTCATCACCGATCTGGAGCAGTTGCGCCGTCACCTGGGCATCGACCGGTGGCTGGTGTGGGGGGTGTCCTGGGGCTCGGTGCTGGCGCTGCGGTACGCACAGACCCACCCGGGCGTCGTCTCCGAGACCGTGCTGACCGGGGTCGCCACCGGGTCGGACGCCGAGGTCGAGCTGCTGACCCGGGGGCTCGGCCGGATCTTCCCGGACGCCTTCGAGCAGTTCAGGTCCCTGGTGCCCGCCGACGAGCGCGACGGCAATCTCGCCGCCGCCTACAACCGGCTGCTGGAATCGCCCGACCCCGAGGTGCGGGAGCGGGCCGCGCGGGCCTGGACCGACTGGGAGACGGCCATGGTTCCCGCACCGCCGCGCTCGGTCGCCCGCTACGAGGACCCGGTGTTCCGTATGGGCTTCGCCCGCACCGTCACGCACTACTGGGGCAACGGCCACTTCCTCGGCGAGGGCGACGACGAGGGCGTGATCCTGCGCGACGCCCACCTGCTCAAGGGCATCCCCGGCACCCTCGTCCAGGGCGGCCTCGACTTCGGCAACCTCCTCGGCATCGTCTGGCGGCTCCATCAGGCCTGGCCCGACAGCGAGTTGGTGATCGTGGGCGACACCGGGCACAACGCGGGAGCGACGGGGACGGCGGAGGCGATGGTGGCGGCCACGGACCGGTACGCCCGCCGCCGCTAGTGCCCGGAAAACCGGGCGCGGACGGGGAGTTGGGTGTGCCAGGGTGGCCGGCCGGCAGCACACCGGCCTGTTCTCCGAGGAGCGTCCGATGACGACACCACCGCCCCGACTGCGCCCTCTGCTCGACCAGTTCGACTTCGCGCGCGAGCGGCTCGTCCGCCGGCTGACCGGCCCCGTCATGGACAGCGGCGACGGTACCGAGACGAAGGTCGAACCCCTCGCCGACGACGAGTACTTCTGGGAACCCGTGCCCGGCTGCTGGTCCGTCCGACGGCGCACGGACGGGCCGGGGCCGCGGGCGACCCTCCTCGCGGGCGGCGGCGCGTGGGGGCGGGACGCGGCGGCGTATCCGCACCCCTGGCCGCCGCCCGTCACGAGCCTCGCCTGGCGCCTGAGCCATCTCAGCGAGATGCTGGCCCTGCGCGCCGACCACACCGCCGGCAGCCGCTCGGCGACCCGGGAGGAGCACCCCGTCAGCGGGGACGCCGCCGGTGCGATCGCGGCCTTCGAGACCGGCGCCGCCGCCTGGCGGCAGGCACTGCTGAGCGCGGACGACGCGGCGCTGGACCGGGTGGGGTACTGCGGCTACCCGTACGGCAGCGACGCGGAGGAGCCGTTCCTCGACGTCGTGTGATGGGTCAACCAGGAAGTCCTGCACCACGGAGCCGAGATCGCCCTCCTCCGCGACCTCTACCGGGCCGGCCGACCGACCTGACCTCCGGCGTCGGGGTCAGGCGTCCAGCGAGACGTACAGCCGGGTGCCGCCCGGCCGGAAGCCGACCCGCTCGTACACGCGGCGCGAGCCCTCGCCCGAGTACTCCAGCCACACGGACCGCGCGCCGCGGCCGAGCAGGGTCGCGGCCAGGGTGTGGGTGACCGCGGCGGCGATGCCGCGGCCCCGGTACGCGGGCACGGTGCCGACACCCGCCAGCTCCGCGGTGCCCTCGGCGGGCGCCGAGCACAGGGCCCCGCCGGCGGCACCGCCGCCCGGAGCACGGACGAACCGGACGGCGCCGCCGCCCTCCTCGGTGCGCCGCAACCGCGCCGCGCCCTCCGGCGACGGCGGGAACTCACCGCCGAAGGCCGCGGACAGCGCGGCGTCGAGCGCGGTGTAGTCCGCGTCCGTGGCCGGGCTCTCGACCTCGAACGATCCGGCACCGAGGCCGGGTTCGGCCAGCGTGGCGGGCGTACAGACCAGGTACTCGTGCACCTCCTCCGTGCGGAATCCGGCCCGGCGCAGCACGGGTTCCACGGCGGGTGCGGCGTCCGGGGCGAACTCCAGCCGGGGCGTGAGCCCGCGCTCGCGGAACGCGGCGATCAGGTCGGCGACGTCCCGGTCCGTGGGTGCGGCGCCGGGGAAGGGGGTGGCGTAGTTGACGTACGGACTGGTCGTGGCGGGGTCGAACCCCGCGACGAAGCCGCCGACTTCGCGGGCCGCCGGGCGGCGCAGGAGGTGGGCGACGGAAAAGCTCTGGACATCGGTGCGCACGATGAAAACCTCACGGTGAAGGCGGCCACGGGCAGGTGAGAGCCGGCCGTGGCCGGGCATACGAGGGGTCGTCGGGCCGCCGTGAGGAAACGCGAAGAGTACTGAGAACGCCGCCGCTGGATGGGCGGTTCAGTACCGACGGCGGCCGCTGCGGGACGCCGGAACCATGGACCTCAGTCCTTACATGATGAGGAGGGGCGTGTGCTGTGGATCTCGCTCATCGTATGCGTCAACTGCCGCCCGCAGAAGGGGCGTCACGCATGACGGACACCACATCACCCGGTGGGATTCCCGACATTTCCTCCGGCGGCGTGTCGAAGGGCGTGCGGGCCGTTCGACGCTGGGATGGAGGCGCGCCACCGCCTCGGCCCCACCGCCCCAGGAGAGGGACGACATGAAGATGGGCCGTACGACCTTCGAGTCCGCCCTGCACAACGACCGCTGGCCCTGGCCGGCCCTCCAGGTGTTCGTGCTCGGCTCCCACCGGCCGGCACCCCGGACCACGTCGTCACCGACAGCGACCCGGCCCGGCTGCTGGAGAAGCTCCGCGCCGCCAACCGGGGCGGCGATGTCCACCTCGTCGGGGGGCCGCGCACGATCCAGGCCTTCCACGCCCTCGGCGCGCTCGACACGCTGGAGGTGGTCGTCGTACCGCTGCTGTTCGGTGACGGGATGCGGCTGACGGCCACGCTGAGCCCGACGATCGGGCTCACCTGCGAGCGCCGGCGCGCCCTGCCCGGCGGCGCGGTGGAGATCGTCTACGCCTGCGAGGGCAGCCGCCCGCCGCTGCCGGACGCTCCCGCGAGCCAGCGCTGAGCGAAGGACGACGTGCCCGGCGGCCGGACGGTCCCGGCCGTCCTCAGGAGAGCCGGCGGCACAGGAGGGCGTCGGGCCCGGGGCGGCTGCCGAACCGGGTGGTGAAGGCGATCCCGGCGGCGTACTCGTCGTCGGCGCACTGGCCCTTGTAGTCGCCGTACGCGAAGTCGCCTCCGGAGGCGTCCGCCGACCGGTTGTCGGACCGGTCGAACCACACCGTGCGGCCGGCCCCCGCCAGCGGGCCGCGCGCGGGTACGCACAGGGCCGCCGACACCCGCTCCCCGCGCACGCTGTATCCGATGAGGAAACTCCCGGCCGGGCACTGCACCTTGGTGTATCCGGACGCCCAGTCGCCGCCTGCGGGAACGTACCGCTCGTCGGTGACCACCGTCTGGCCGGCGTCGGACGTGCGCAGGTCGGCCGGGCCGCCACCGGTGGAGTCGGTGCACAGCCCGCGCCCGCTGGTGTGGCCGAGCCCGATGAGCCGCAGCCCGTCGGGGCACGCGGCCTTGTACGCCCCGGAGTCCCAGTCGCCCGTGGCCCGTACGCGCAGGGACTCCACCGCGTCCCCGTGGTCGACGGCGAGCATCCGCCACACGGGGACGGGCGCCACCGCACCCGTGTCGCTCGGCGCGGTCATCAGGTGCCGCCATGCCGCCGCGCGCCAGTCGCCCGGGTCGAGGATGCCGGAGCGGTGGCCTGCCGCGTCGTAGCGCAGCAGCGCCCAGTCGTCGTGGCCCGCGTGGCCGACCAGGGGCCAGAAGGCGAAGTCGGTGTCGTGGTCGGCGAAGTAGTCGGTGATGTTCGTGAACCAGGTGCGGGCGGCCGGGTTCGTCTCGTCGGCGCCGATGCCGAACTCGCTGACCCAGACCGGTGCGGTGTAGTGCCGGCCGTTCTCCTCGGCGAAGAACGCCTCGTCCGTCAGGGCCGCGTACAGATCGTCCCGGCCGAGGTCCTGGTAGCGGGGGTCATGGGTCTCGCCGATGCCGGTCGCGCCGCTGTGGTGCGGGCCGGTGTAGCCGTAGAAGTGCGCGGAATAGACCAGCTTGTGGGTGTCGACGAGGGTGTGGGACAGGGTGCGGGCGGGGGTGAGCACGGGCCGGCCGTGGGGGAGGCCGTCCGCCGGGACGCCGGTCCAGTTGATGCCCTCGATGACGATGAGGAGCCGCGGATCGGCCTCGGTGAGGATGCGGTCGGCGGCGAGCCGTGCGGCGGCGTACCAGTCGTGGTCGTCGCCCGTGCCCCAGTTGGGGTTGTCCAGCAGGTCGCGGCGGACCTCGTTGTAGAGGTCGGCGCCCACGACACGCGGGACACCGGCGTAGCGGCGGGCCATGAAGACCCAGTCGTCGGCCCACGCGCGTGTCGACTGCGAGCTGTTCCAGCGCTCGTTGCCGTCGAGGCCGCAGCACCAGCGGGAGGTGTTGGTGTGGTTGTTGAGGATCACCGCGAACCCGCTGTCGCTGAGCGCGTCGACGACTGCGTCGTAGACCTGCAGCGGAGTCCTGCCGCGCAGCCGGGGATTGGCGGCGACCGCGGCGTCGGGGACGGGGGTGGTGCTGTGGATCATCTCGTTCGAGAACGGCAGCCGAATGGTGTTGATATCCAACTGGTGGAAATCCGTGAGCAGTTGGTCCAGTGGGACGCGGTCCAGGCCGAGCGGGATGCCGTGCGAGTCCTGGCCGGCGTGGTGGTTCGCGGGGTCGGTGACGCTGCCGCTGCCCAGCCAGGATCCCTGCGCGCCGTCCCAGTTGGCGGCCTTGATCCGGAAGCGGTTGCCCCGGCTGTCGACGATCCAACGGCCCCGCGTCGACAGGGGAGCGGACCAGGAGGGCGTGTCGGCGGTCTCAACCGGCCTGCTGACACCGGCTGTTGTGGAGGGCGCGGCCGCGACGGCCGGGGCGGCGGCGAGCAGGAGGCCTGCGGCGGCGACGGCCGTCCTGAGGGCGGCGGGTGTGATCGGCATCGGGGAGCCCTTGGGTCGTAGGGGGTGGCGGAGGGCTGTGCGACCGGGGTGAGGACGGCGGTCCGGTGGGCGAGTGTCCAGCACGGGGGACGCACAGGGAAGGGCCCCTCCCGCCTTCACCCACTGTTTGCCTGCACACTGTCGGACAAAGGGGACCATAGTGGTGTATGGGTGAAACTGATGGAATCAGCGCGTAAGGGCAGCGCCGCCTCCGCGTCCGTGGGGCCGGGTGATCCCCTCGACGCGTCCACCGACGCGGCCGCGGTGATCTCGGCACACGGGGTCGTGACCGGCTGGACCCGTGGCGCCACGGCACTACTCGGCTACCCGGAACAGGAGGTCGTCGGCGGCTTCGCCGGGCGCCTCCTCGTCATGCCCGAGGACCCCGCCCGGCTGGCCGGCATCGTGGAGCGGTGCCGCGGCGGAAACGGCTGGAGCGGGCGCGTCACCCTGCGCCACCGGGACGGCTCCGCCCTCGACGTCGAACTGCGGGTCTCCGCCTCCTTCCACTTCGGCGACGACGAGTGCTTTCTGGTGTCGGCGCGCCGGCGGAACCGGCAGTGGACCATGGGCCAGTCCGTCCTCGACGGGTTCCTGACCCGCTCGCCGGTGGGCATGGCGGTCATGGACCGGGAGCTGCGATACGTATGGCTCAACGACACCCTGGAGCACTTCGGCGGGGTGCCTCGTGAGGACAGGCTGGGACGGCGCCTGAGCGAGCTGCTGCCGGGCCTGCAGGCAGAGGCCCTGGAGGGGCTGATGCGCAAGGTGTTCGCGACGGGGCTGCCGGTGACCGAGTACGAGTACGAGGGGTGGAGCTGGGCCGACCCGCACCGCCGGCACGCCTGGTCGACCTCGTTCTTCCCGCTCGTCGACGCCGACGGCACCATCACCGGCGTCTGCTACATGGTCCAGGACGTCACCGAGCGCTGGCACGCCCGGCAGCTGCTGACCCTGGTCAACGAGGCCGGCACCGCCATCGGCCGGACGCTCGACGTGGTGGCGACCGCGCAGGAACTCGCCGACTTCGCCGTCCCCCGCTTCGCCGACTTCGTCGTCGTCGACCTGCTGGAACCCGTGCTCAGCACCGAGGGCCACGGAGCCTGGCTGCCCGACGCCGGGCCCGTGCCCGCCCGGCCGGTGATGTGCCGGGCCGCGATGCGCTCCGTGCGCGAAGGGGCTCCCGAGGCCGTCGCCCAGATCGGCGACACGGTCGACTTCGTCCCGCCGCCCCACGACGCGAACCTGCTGATCGACGGCGAGCCCCTGCTCATCCCGGTCCTCGACCCCTCCGACGAGCTGTGGACCGTCCGGGAGCCCCTGCGGGCCGAGAAGATCCGGGAGTACGGCGCACATACGCTGATCGCCGCGCCGATGCGGGCCCGCAACACCGTCCTCGGCCTCACCACCTTCGTCCGCTCCCTCAACCCGGTCTCCTTCGGACCCGACGACGTCCTGGTCGCCCGCGAACTGGTGGCACGGGCGGCCGTCTGCGTCGACAACGCCCGCCGCTACGCCCGGGAGCACGCGGCGGCCGTCACCCTGCAGCGCAGCCTGCTGCCCCCGGCCCTGATCGGTGGCACCGCGCTGGAGGTGGCCTCCTCCTACCTCCCGGCGGACCCGAGCGGCGGCGTCGGCGGCGACTGGTTCGACGTGATCCCGCTGTCCGGCGCGCGCGTCGGCCTCGTCGTCGGCGACGTCGTGGGCCACGGCATCCCCGCGGCGGCCAGCATGGGCCGGCTGCGTACGGCGGTCCAGACCCTCGCCGAGATGGAGATGCCCCCCGACGAGCTGCTCGCCCACCTCGACGACCTCGTGCTCCGGCTGAGCGACGCGGAGACCGCCGCCGGTACGGCCGCCCGCGCCACGGCCGGCTTCATCGGCGCCACCTGCCTCTACGCCGTCTACGACCCGGTCACCCGGCGGTGCGCCATGGCCCGGGCCGGACACCCCCCGCCCGTCGTCGTCGCACCGGACGGACACGCCTACTTCCCGGAGATCCCCGCCGGACCCCCGCTCGGACTGGGCGGCATGTCGTTCGAGGCCACCGAGATCGAACTGGCCGAGAACAGCCTCCTCGGCCTCTACACCGACGGCCTCGTCGAGGGCCCCGACCACGACATGGAGCGCGGCATGGCCCGGCTCGGCGAGGTCCTCGCCCGCACCGACGACGACCTGGCCGCGCTGTGCACGTCCGCCGTACGGCAGCTCGTGCCCGCGCCCCAGCCCGACGACATCGCCCTCCTGCTCACCCGCACCCACGCCCTCGGCGCCGACCAGGTCGTCTCCTGGGACGTACCCCCCGACCCGGCCGCCGTCGGCGAACTGCGCGCCCTGGCCACCCGCCAGGTACGGGACTGGGGCCTGGAGGAGCTGGCCCTGACGACGGAACTCGTCGTGAGCGAACTCGTCACCAACGCCATCCGCTACGCCGCACCGCCCATCCGGCTACGACTCCTCCGCGACGCCCACCTGACCTGCGAGGTCTCCGACGCCACCAGCACCGCGCCGAGGCTGCGGCACGCCCGCAGCACCGACGAGGGCGGCCGCGGGCTCTTCCTGGTCGCCCAGCTCGCCCTGCGCTGGGGCGCCCGGTACACGGACCAGGGAAAGGTCATCTGGTCCGAGCAGGACATTCCCTGAGCCGGGAGGTGAGTCCTGAGTTGGCTTCGAGTGGACTCCAGCGGCCAGACTGACGCCGACGCGACATCCGTACCGAGGACAGAACAGGACGACGGCAGCCCATGGCAGCGACCAGCGGGCAGGGACACCCCCTGCCGTACGACACCTATCGTGAGGCCATCGCCCGCGAGACCCTGCGCTACGCCGAGGCGGTCAAGGGCGCCGACCCCGCAGGCGCCGTGCCCGCCTGCCCCGGCTGGACGCTCGCCGACCTCACCCGGCACGTGGGCGCGCTGCAGCGCTGGTTCGGCGCGCTGCTGACCCGGCTGGTGCAGGAGCCGCCGCGCAGCCGTGAGGTGGAGCTGGGGCTGCCGGAGGACGAGCGCGACCAGCCCGACTGGGTGGCGGCCGGCGAGCCCGCCGTCGCGGCCGTGCTGCGGGAGACGGACCCCGAGGCGCCGATGTGGGCCTGGGGCGAGGACCAGCACGCCAGGTTCTGGGCCCGCCGGATGCTCTTCGAGACGCTCGTGCACCGGATCGACGCGGAGCACGCCGTCGGCCTGGCGGCGGCGGACATCGACCCCGTCCTCGCGGCGGACGGCGTCGACGAGTTCCTCGTCAACCTGCCCTACGCGGGTCTCTTCGCCCCCGGTGTCACCGAGCTGCGCGGCGACGGGGAGACCCTCGCGTTCGCGAGCGCGGACACCGGCGAGGAGTGGCGGGTGCGCCTCGACCCGGACGGCTTCCGCCTGGTGCCGCACGCAGCCGACGAGGCCACGGCGGCCGTGCGCGGGCGGGCCGAGGATCTGCTGCTGCTCCTGTACGGGCGGCGGTCGTACCAGGAGTCGGCCTACGAGGTCTCGGGACCGACCGCGGTCCTCGACAACTGGTTCGCCCACACCCGCTTCTGACCCTCACTCCGGCGGCGTCGGCGTGGACGGCCCGCCGGGCAGCTGGCACACCGCGAGCGCCGCGGTGTCGTCCTGCAGACCGGAGTGGCTGTAGGCCAGCAGGTCGTCGTGGAGGCGGGCGAGCAACTCCCTGGGCGGGAGCGGGCCCCAGGAACGGATCCGCTCGGGGAGGGGGTAGAAGGTACCGGACGCGTCCCGGGTCTCCGTGACGCCGTCCGTGTACAGCAGCAGCTGATCGCCGGGCCCGAACGGGTAGACGTCGACGTGGTACGGGTCCTGGACCAGCATGCCGAGGTTCAGCGGCGGCGCCGACCGCCCGCTGTCGAGTTCGCTGACCTCACCGGCACGCAGACACAGCGGCGGCGGATGGCCGCAGTTGACGACCCGGACGACCCCGCCGTCGGCCGGGATCTCGGCGAACACCGCGGTGATGAACCGCTCGGCCGTCTCGTCTCCGCCCAGCCGCACCGCCCTGCGGGCCATGCTCGTCTCCATCCGGACGGTGAGTGTGGCCAGATCGGGCTCCTCGTACGCCGCCTCGCGGAACGCGCCGAGCAGGGCGGCGGCCGTCTCCACCGCGAGCAGTCCCTTGCCGCGCACATCGCCGATGAGCAGCCGGACCCCGTAGGTGGTGGGGACGGCCTCGAAGAGGTCACCGCCGATCCGTGCCTCCGCGGCAGCCGAGAGATACAGGCTCTCCAGCAGCAGATGGCCGATCCGGTGCGGCACCGGCCGCAGCAGGACGCGCTGCGCGATCTCGGCCACGAACCGCACGTCGGCCAGCGTGCGCTCACGCCGGATCCGGTGGGCGGCCAGGATCGTGCCGAGGGCGCCCACCATGGCCGTACAGACGTAGGAGGCGACGTAGTGCCGGTCCAGCAGATAGCCGACGGACCGGCCCGCGCAGCACGGGGTGCCGGCCAGGACGCCCTCGAAGATCACGGCGAACACCGCGGCCGCGGCGACGCCGAGGGGACCGTAGGCGAAGGCCGCCACCAGGGGCACCGCGACCAGCGCGAAGCTCACCGGCCACTGCACCGGGGTGAGGGGCTCCACAGCCAGTAAAACCGCGACGTACAGGACGGGCAGCAGGCGCAGCCACAACGGGGGCGCCGGCAGCCGGGTTCGCGAGTCGGCGTCCAGCTCGCGGTTCGGCCTACGTGGTCTTCGCACCCGGGACTCCTGTCACACGACCTCGACAGCCGTCCAGCCTGACGGGTCGTGCCCAGGAATCCCGGTCATTGCTCCACCGGGCGGCATGTTCCGAACGACGGGTCAGCCGGTGCCGAAGCCGATCGCGAAGACGTGCAGACCTCCGCTGCCCACGTCCGACGGCAGACGCACGCCGCTGACCGTCTTGCCCGGGGCCAGCGCCACCGGCTTGGTGGCGAACACGTACGTCGTGGTGCCGTCGGACGAGGTACCGGTCTGGTTGCGGTACGACATGGTCACCGCGACGGTGTTGTCCGCGAGCGGCGAGGCGCTGCCCCCGCCGAGCGTCCAGTCGGAGAAGGCGAGCGGGACCGACTGGGTCGTGCCGTCGGTGTAGGTGACGGTCGCGGTGCCGGAGGACGGGCCGTTGTTGGCGGCCCCCAGGAACGAGATGCCGCCGGACCCGGACACCTGAACCGTCTGCCCGTTCGCCACGTAGTTGTCCGCCGCGCCGGACGCCACCTTCGGCCAGGTGAACGAGACGCCGCCCACGGTGACCTTGCCTCCCGGAGTGACTCCCTGGGCGGCCAGGGCGCGCGCGGAGTAGCTGTAGCCCGCGCCGTCGAAGTTCGCCGAGGCGGCGGCGGTGTCACCGGACGTGCCGACGTCGGTGTAGCCGGGCGAGCCCGGGTAGGAGCGCGGGGCCGCGGATGCGTCCGACGCCCAGGAGGTGTCGGCGGAGGCGCCGAGGACGTAGGTGAGGGTGCCGCCGCCGGTGAGGGCGCCGTCGGGTGCGTGCGCCTTGTTCCACGCCGTGCCGTTCCAGGTGGCCGACTGCACGTACGGAGCGTCGTCGGCGGCGCCGTCGCCGTTGACCGTGAGGGTGTGGCCGGACGGCAGGGTGATCACGGCCTGGGTGAACAGCGGGCTGCCCAGCGCCAGATCGGCGGTGCCCGGGGTCTCCGGGTACATGCCGAGGGCGGACCACACGTACCACGAGCTCATCTCGCCCAGGTCGTCGTTGCCGGCCAGGCCCGCGGGGCTGTCGGTCCAGATCTGGTCCTGGACCTGCCGCACGACCGCTTGCGTCCGGTACGGCCGGCCGATGTAGTCGTACTCCCAGGGGATGTTGAGGCTCGGCTCGTTGCCCAGGTTGGTGTAGCCGCCCGCGCCGGTCAGCGACGACAGGTCCGTGTCCAGGAACTTCGCCAGGGCCGCGTCGCCGCCCATGGCGGTGGCCAGCCCGTGCACGTTGAACGGCACCATCGGCGTATACTGCCAGGAGTCGCCCTCGACGAAGTTCTTGCCCGAGGTCGGCGAGAAGCCCGAGGTCCAGCTGCCCGAGGCGTCACGCGGCTGGACGAAACCGCTGCCGTAGTCGAACAGGTTCTGCCAGTCCTGGGCCCGGTCCGCGAACCGGCGCTGGTCGGCGGTGTGGCCGAGGGCACCGGCGAGCGCGGACAGGGCGAAGTCCGCCGAGTTGTACTCGAGTGTGGTGGAGGCCGCGCCGTAGAAGTTGCAGCAGGCGTACTTGCCATTGCTGGGCAACCGGCCGATCTGCTCGAGGTAGTTGAGGCCGGGCCGGTTGTTGTTGGTGGTGGTGGCCTCGGTGACCAGACCCTTGAGGGCGGCGGCGGTGTCGAAGTTCCGGGCCCCGAAGGCGTAGTAGTCGGCGATGATCTCGTCCGCGGGGTCGCCGACCATGACGTAGCTCTCGCCGTTGTTCTCCGACCACTTGGGGAACAGCCCGGTCTGTCGGTAGTCGTCCACCATCGACTGCGCGGTGTCGGAGGCGACGGCCGGGGCGAGCAGGGCTTCGAGCTGGGCCTGGGAGCGGTAGACGTCCCAGCCGGAGTAGTTGGCGTAGACGGCGTGGTGTCCCTTGTCGACGGTGTGTGGCTTGCCGTCGAAACCGGGATAGCGGCCGTTCGTGTCACTGATGACGTTCGGATGCAGCAGCGCGTGGTAGAGCGCCGTGTAGAAGACGGTCTGCTGCTGCGCCGTCCCGCCCGCGATCCGCACCCGGCCGAGGAGCGACTTCCAGGAGTCGTACGCCGCCGCGCGCACCGTGGCGAAGTCCCAGCCGCGGTTCTCCGCCGCACGGTTGCCCACCGCCCCGGCGGCCGACACGTAGGAGATGCCGACCTTGGCCTGAACGGTGCGGTGGGTGGTGGTGTCGAAGGTGACGTAGCCGTCGGTGCCGGACGCCCTGGTGGCGAAGGGGTGGGCCGCTCCGGGTACGACGCCGTGCAGCACGGGCTTGTTCGGCGCCTCGGGGGTGCTGGGCGAGGCGTTGATCCGGGGTGTGGTGTGCGTGGCGGCGGCCGGCGCGGTACCGCTCTGCCGGAACGGCTGGTCGAACACCATGTCGAAGTAGACGGTGTAGGCGTTGCCCTCGCCGCAGAAGTTGCCGCTGGTGACGTGGCCGCTCACTTCCTTGCTGTTGACCACGTGGAACTCGGCGTCGGTGTCGCCGTTCTGGCTGTTCGTCAGCTTGAGCAGGAGGTTCGCCCGGCTGGTGGCCGGGAAGGTGAAGCGGGCCATGCCGCTGCGGGGCGTCGCGGTCAGCTCGGTCTTGACGCCGTTGTCCAGCGACACCGTGTACGAGCCCGGTGCGGCGGACTCGTTCGTGTGCGAGAAGCTGTCCGTGGCGCGTGTGTCCACCGCGCCGACGGTCGGCAGTACGGGGATGTCACCGGCGGCCCGGCAGCCCGGTCCGGCGATATGGGTGAGGCTGAATCCGGTGATGGAGGAGTCGCTGTACTCGTAGCCGCCACCGTCCGGCTTGTGCGGGGTGTCGGGGCTCCACTGGACCATCCCGAACGGGGTGTCGGCGCCGGGGAAGTCGTCCGCGGCGTGCGAGGTCCCGATGAAGGGGTTCACGAGGGAGGCGGGGTCGGTGACCAGCCTGGCCGCGCCCGCCGCGGCGTGGGCCGGGGCGGCGGCGACGCCCACCACCAGGGCGCCGGCGGCCAGGACGGACGGGAGTCGGAAGGGGGGCAGAACTCGGGCCAGGAACAAGCGAGTTCTGCCGTGACTTCTGAGTCGTGTGGATCGTGTCATCGTGACCGTGTCCCTTCGACAACGTTGTCCCGAAAGCTGGTCCCTTCCGCCCCTGCTGTCAAGGACGCGCGGTGAAGAACCAGCCGGACGGCCGTCGAAAGGGGTCAGAACCGGCCTGAGGTCATGTCACATCAGCACAAAGGACCGGCGCGTCGACGCGCCGGTCCTTGCTGGGGAGGCCGGTCAGAGGATCTCCTCTTCCTCCGGGACCACGACCTTGTCGATCATCGACTGGATCTGCTCGGTCGGCAGGGCCACCGCCATCGCCCAGTAGTAGATGGCGAGGCTGAAGACGGCGGTGACGCCGATGTCCCACCACAGCGGGAACCAGGGGTGCTTGAGCGGCCCGAAGTCGCTGAGGTAGACGATGAGGCCCATGCCGACCAGATAGACGGGCAGCCACTGGGCGGCCCGCAGGTCGAGCTGGGGCGTGATCGGGTTCATCTTGAAGACGCGGTTGGCGACCAGGATGACGTAGCCGAGGAGGATGGCGACGCCCAGCTTCCAGTCGGTGGTCCACCCCGACCACAGGATCAGCAGGTTGGCGACGATGAAGGCGAGCGGCGACATCCAGCTGCCGCCGGGCAGCCGGTAGGGCCGGTGGGCGTCGGGCAGCCGGTTGCGGAACACCCCGAAGGACAGCGGCGCGGCGGCGTACATCAGCACGCTCGCGCTGGTGATCAGCCCGACGAGGGAGCGCCAGCTGGGGAACGGCAGGAAGCAGACGCAGCCGATCACGAACGCGGTGATCAGGCCGACCCAGGGGACACCGCGCGAGTTGGTGCGCTCGAACGCGGTGGGCACATAGCCGTTGCGGCTCAGGCCGAACGAGACCCGGGAGGAGGCGGTGATGTAGATCAGGCCGGTGCCCCCGGGGGAGACCACGGCGTCCAGATACAGGATCGTGGCCAGCCAGGCGAGGCTGATGAGCGTGGCGACCTGGGCGAAGGGGCCGCTCAGGGCGGTGAACGCGGAGGTGGCCCAGTGGCTGCCGATCTGCGAGGCGGGCAGCGCGGCGAGGAACACGACCTGCAGCAGGATGTAGATCAGGATGCCGATCACGATCGACCCGATCACCGCCCGCGGAATGTCCCGCTTGGGGTTGGCGCTCTCGCCGGCGAGCTGGTCGGCCTGCTCGAAGCCCAGCAGCGCGAAGATGATGCCGCTGGTGGAGACGGCGGACAGGATGCCCTTCGCGCCGTAGGGGTTGAAGCCGTCGGCCGCGGTAAAGTTGGCGGTGTGGAACTGGGCGATGGCGAACACGAAGATGGTCAGCAGCGGGATGCCGACCTTCCACCAGGTCGCGGCGCTGTTGGTGCGGGCCAGCAGCCGGATGCTGAGGAAGTTGACGGCGGTGATGACGGCCATCAGCCCGATCGCGACGGCGATGCCGGGCGGGGTCAGGACATGTTCGCCGCTCCTGACCTTCTCCCAGCCGTTCGCCCAGGAGTAGTGCTGGCCGTACGTGATCATCGCCAGCACCTCGATGGGCGCCACCGTGGCCGCCTGCAGCCAGGAGAACCAGCCGAAGGAGGCCCCGGCGGCGCCGCCGAAGGCGTAGTGCGGGAAGCGGGCGGTGCCGCCCGCCACCGGGTACATGCCGCCGAGCTCGGCGTGGACCAGCGCCAGGATGAGAATGGCGACGCCACCGATGGCCCAGGAGATGATCGCCGCCGGTCCGGCCGCCGCGAGCGCCCCCTGTGCGCCGAACAGCCAGCCGGATCCGATGATCGAGCCCTCCGAGGCCCAGATCAGCCCGATGAACCCGATCTCGCGCCTCAGTCCGGGCTTGTGGGTCGTCGGACCTGGCGTCGCCTCTGACACGGCCATGGCGCACACCCTCCCCATTAGGGTGATGTTCACCACCATCGTGCCACGCTGACGGGTCCATGGCGGTCGCGGTACGGCACCGGTTCCCGGCGGTCCGGGCCCGTCTGTCAACCGGCGCTGAGATGTGGGCCGGCCGGTGGGGCGCCGCTGACCGCCGCGCGGTACAGGGCCTGGGTGGCGGCCCCGAAGTAGGCGCTGTAGGAGACCTGGGGGGTGTTGCCGCCCGTGTGGTAGCCGCCGATGACTCCGATGACGGCCCAGCCGCCCGGCCAGGGCAGCAGCATGGGGCCGCCGCTGGTGCCGCCCACGAAGGCGTCGCAGGCGATGCGCGGGAACGCGCCCGGCTCGGCCGGGTCGTCGCTGTCCCACTTGGTGGTCCAGCTCCAGCACTCGATCGGCCTTTCCTTGCCCGCCGGGTAGCCGATCATCCGCACTGGGGCGTGGTAGTAACCGGTCCCGGTGAGCAGACGTACGCCGCCGACCGCGTCCTGGATCAGGGTGCCGTCCTCGTTGGGTTCGGTCACCGCGAAGGCGAAGTCGTACTCGGCACCGGCGTGCTCGCCCAGGTCGTAGTACTCCTGGGAGACGTAGACGCCGTTGGTCCGCACCGGGAAGATCCCGAACGGCTTGAGCGCGTCGTGGTACTGCGGGACGAAGGCCAGGTGCCGCTTGGGGGAGGTGCCGGCGTATCCCTTCAGGCAGTGCCCGGCGCTCAGCACCAGGTCGTGCCCGGGGCTGCGGACGACGGAGCCGCTGCAGGTGCGGCCGGTGCCGGTGGCATCGGTCCAGAAGAAGGTGCCGGTCTGCGGGAGGCCGTCGAAGCTCCGGCTGGGCGGGATGTACTCGCCCGGCTGCGGCCCGTCCACCGCGGGGGACACGGCGGGCGCCGCCGTACCGTTCTCGGTGCCCTTGAGTACGTCGGCCGGCAGGGCGGCGGCCATCCGGGCCGGCGTCCAGTAGGCGTTGAGCTGTTCGGCGACCGGGTTCGGGTCGGCCGTGGTGCTGTCGGCGGATGCCGTCGTGGTGAGTCCGGCACCGAGCAGAAGGGCTGCCGCGCAGCCGGCGGTGTATCGGACGAGTCTGGTCCCGAGCAACATCAGTTCCCCTCAGGGCGGCCGCAAGTGACGGCTCACCATAAGCCCGCCGCAGCGGGAGTCCCAGCCTCCCCGGCCGAATCCGGACCGCGTGTGTGTCGGGCAGCCGACGGGGTGTCAACTTCCGTCGGGCGCCCGGGTGTACGAAACGCGGGGGTGTCGCCCTCAGGACAGCGATCGGTGTGCGCTCTTGAGGGCGTTGCGGAAGTGGGTGATCTCCTCCGGGGCCAGGTCCTGGACCATGCGCTGCTCGAGGTGGCGGGCCGGTTCGGTGTAGTCGGTGAGGAGTTGGCGGCCGGTGGCGGTGAGGAGGATGACCTTCTCCCGGCGGTTGGCGGGGTTCGGCTCGCGGCGGATCAGGTCGCGGGCCTCCAGGCCGCGGACCATGTCGGCCATGGACTGGGCCGTGACGAAGGAGTCCCTGGCCAGCTGGGCGGCGGAGATGCCGTCGTGCCGTTCCAGCACCGTCAGGGCGGTGTACTGCAGGGCCGTGATACCGGCCGGCTTCAGCAGTTCCTCCAGGCGTGCGCGTACGACGAGTTCGGTGCGCTTGAGCAGATAGAGCAGCGAGGTGCCCGCCTCCGTACCCCGTATCGCTGTGGACTTCGCCGGTCGCGTCATGTCGTGCCTTCCCCGATGTCGATCCGATCCGCCACGGTCAGCCTAAGCCATTGACAGGAATCCTGTCGGAAGAGAACACTGGCGCGACCAACAGGATTCCTGTCGATCAGCCCCAGTGAGAACCCAGGAAGAGGCGCACTCATGGATCTGCACGGAAAGGTCGCCGTCGTCACCGGCAGCGGTCGTGGACTCGGTCTGGCCTACGCCCGGGCGCTCGCCGCGGCCGGAGCCGCCGTCGTCGTCAACGACGTCGACCCCGGCGCGGTCGACGCCGCCGTCGACGGCATCACCGCCGCGGGCGGCAGCGCGGTCGGCACGGTCGCCGCGGTGGGGGACAGCGAGGCGGCCGAGCGGCTCGTGGAGACCGCCGTGCGGGAGTTCGGGCGGCTCGACATCCTGGTCACCAACGCGGGCATCCTCCGCGACCGGGTGCTGTGGAAGATGACGGACGACGACTTCGACGCCGTCGTCAAGGTGCATCTGCGCGGCACCTTCACCTGCGCCCGCGCCGCTGCCGTGCGGATGCGCGAGCAGGGCACCGGCGGCCGTATCGTGCTGATCTCCTCCCCGGCCGGCCAGCGCGGCAACTTCGGCCAGACCAACTACGCGGCGGCCAAGGCCGGCATCGTCGCGATGGCGCGCACCTGGGCCCTGGAGCTGGCCAGGGCCGGCATCACCGTCAACGCCGTCGTGCCGGTGGCGGCCACCGAGATGACCAAGACCATCCCGGTCTTCGCGCCGCTCATCGAGGAGTCCGAGCGCACCGGCGAACCCCTGCCGGACTGGCTGCGCAAGGACGAGGGGCTCGGCACCGTGGAGGACGTCGCTGGCCTGATCACCTTCCTCGCCTCGGACGCCGCCAAGGACATCACCGGCCAGGCCATCGGCATCGGCGGCGACCGGCTGGCCCTGTGGGCGCACCCGCAGGAGAAGGCCGTCGCGTTCGCCGACGGCGGCTGGAGCGCCGACGCCATCGCCGAGCAGTGGCACGGCGGCGTGGGCGCCGAGCCCGAGACCTACGGCATCCCCGCTCCCCAGGCACCGGAGGCGTGACATGGGTGACCAGGTGATCGACGTCAGCGCACTGACCGCGATCGACGTCCACACCCACGCCGAGCTGTCGAAGGACGGACACGCCTCGCTGAGTCCCGAACTCCTCGGCGCCTCCGCGGAGTACTTCAAGGCGCACGGCCACCGGCAGCCCACCATCGAGGAGATGGCCGCCCACTACCGCGAACGCCGGATGGCCGCCGTGGTGTTCACGGTCGACGCCGAGCACGCCACCGGCCATCCGCGCATCGCCAACGAGGAGGTCGCCGACAGCTGCGCGGCCCACGCCGACGTCCTCATCCCGTTCGCCAGTGTCGACCCGCACAAGGGCCGGGCGGGCATACGGGAGGCCTGCCGCCTGGTGACCGAGTACGGGGTGCGCGGCTTCAAGTTCCACCCCAGCCTCCAGGGCTTCTCGCCCGACGACCGGATGGCCTATCCGCTGTACGAGGCCATCCAGGAACTCGGCGTACCCGCCCTGTTCCACACCGGCCAGACCGGCATCGGCGCCGGCCTCCCCGGTGGCGGCGGCATCCGGCTGAAGTACTCCGACCCGATGCTCATCGACGACGTGGCCGTGGACTTCCCCGAACTGCGGATCATCCTCGCGCACCCGTCGTTCCCCTGGCAGGACGAGGCGCTGGCCGTCGCCACGCACAAGCCGCACGTGTACATCGACCTGTCGGGCTGGTCACCGAAGTACTTCCCGCCGCAGCTGGTGCGCTACGCCAACACGCTGCTGAAGGACAAGGTGCTCTTCGGCTCCGACTACCCGGTCATCACCCCCGACCGCTGGCTCGCCGACTTCGCGGCCCTTGACATCAAGCCCGAGGTCAGGCCCAGGATCCTCAAGGACAACGCAGCCCGGCTGCTCGGCCTGCTCAAGGACTGAGGGAGACGCCGTGTTGAACCAAGGCATCGGCTCCTGGCCCGCCCGCCGGGCCCGCAAGACCCCGGACCGGATCGCGGTGGTCCACGAGGACGACGCGATCACCTACCGGGCCCTGCACCAGCGGGTCCTGCGCCTGGCCCACGCCCTGCGCGCCCTGGGCGTCGCACGCGGCGACCGCATCGCCTACCTGGGCCCCAACCACCCCGCCTACCTGGAGACGCTGTTCGCGGCCGGCGTGCTCGGCGCGGTTTTCGTCCCCCTCAACACCCGGCTCGCGGCGGCGGAGCTGGCGTACAACCTCGCCGACTCGGGAAGCACCGTGCTGGTGCACAGCCCCGAGCACACCGGGACGGCCACGGCGGCGGCGTCGGACACCGCAGTGCGCCACCGCATCACCCTCGGCCCGGCCGGGGCGGACTCCCTCGGCTACGACGACCTGCTCGCGGGCGCCGCGACCGGCCCGCTGGACGAGGCCGTCGCCCCGGACGACCCCTGCGTGATCATGTACACCTCCGGGACCACGGGCCGCCCCAAGGGTGCCGTCCTGACTCACGCCAACATCACGTGGAACAGCGTCAACGTCCTCATCGACAGCGACTTCGCCAGCGACGAGGTCACCCTGGTCGTCGCCCCGCTGTTCCACACCGCCGCGCTCAACATGACCTGCCTGCCCACCCTCCTCAAGGGCGGCCGCGTGATCCTGCTCGCCGCCTTCGACGCCGAGCGCGTGCTGGAGATCATCGAGCGCCGGCGCGTGACGTACATGTTCGGGGTGCCCACCATGTACGACGCCCTGGCCGCGCGCCCCCGGTGGGCGACGACGGACCTCTCCAGTCTGCGCACCCTCACCTGCGGCGGCGCGCCGGTGCCCGCCCGTACCATCGACACCTACCTGGCGCGCGGGCTGGCCTTCAGTCAGGGCTACGGGATGACCGAGGCGTCCCCCGGCGTCCTCTTCCTGGACCGCGAGCAGACCTCGGCGAAGGCGGGCTCCGCGGGCGTGCCGCACTTCTTCACCGACACGCGCGTGGTCCTCCCCGACGGGCGGGACGCGGGCCCAGGAGAGCGGGGCGAGATCCTCGTCAGCGGGCCCAACGTCATGACCGGTTACTGGCACCGCCCCGAGGACACCAGGGCCGCGGTCACCGACGACGGCTGGCTGCGCACCGGTGACGTCGCGCGCACCGACGAGGACGGCTACGCCTACATCGTCGACCGGGTCAAGGACATGTTCGTCTCGGGCGGCGAGAACGTGTACCCGGCCGAGGTCGAGGCCGCCCTGCTGACTCATCCCGCCGTACGTGAGTGCGCTGTCATCGGCGTACCGCACGAGGTCTGGGGCGAGGTCGGCCACGCGGTCCTCGTCCTGGAGCCCGGGGCCCGCGCCGACGCCGACGCCGACGAGATCCTCGCGCACGCCCGGACCCTGCTCGCCAAGTACAAGGTCCCGCAGACCGTGACCATCGCCGACAGCCTGCCCCGTACGGCCTCGGGAAAGATCGTCAAAGCCGCCGTACGCGCGTCCTACGCCCACCCCTAGCCCCTGAAAGGCGGAAACCCCCATGTCCCTCGAAGCCAACGGCCTCGAAGAGCTCCTCGCCCTCGCCGGCCGCGACCTCGGCCGCACCGACTGGCTGGAGATCACCCAGGAGCGCGTCAACACCTTCGCCGACGCCACCGACGACCACCAGTGGATCCACACCGATCCGCAACGGGCCAAGGAGGGCCCCTTCGGCGGCCCCATCGCCCACGGCTATCTCACCCTCTCCCTGATCATCCCGCTGTTCAGCGATCTGCTGCACATCACCGGCATCTCGATGAGCGTCAACTACGGCCTGGAGAAGGTCCGCTTCCCCAGTCCCGTGCCGGTCGGCGCGAAGATCCGGCTGCACGGGGTCGTCGACACGGTGGAGGAGATCAAGGGCAACGGCGTCCAGATGCTGCTGACCTTCACCGTCGAGGCCGAGGGGAACGCCAAGCCGGTGTGCGTGGCGCAGGCCGTGTACCGGCACTACGCCTGACGCGTCGCGTCGCCGCGCAGGCCCGCGACAAGGAGCGCGACCAGGCGGCGGGGGTCGTAGCGGGGGTCACTCTCCGCGCCGATGCAGAGGTTGCCGACGCCGCGCATGAGTTCATAGGCCTTCGGTCCGGGGCGGATCTCGCCGGCCGTGGCCGCGGTGTCGAGCAACTCGCCGCAGACAGGTACGAGCCGGTCGAGGAAGTACGTGTGCAGCGCCTCGAAGCCCGCGTTGTCCGACTGGAGTACGGCGGCGAGGCCGTGCTTGGTGACCAGGAAGTCCACGAAGAGGTCGATCCAGCGGGCGAGCGCGGCGTGCGGGCTCGCCGTGCTCGCCAGCAGGTCCGGGCCGGCCGCGGCGAGGCTCTCCACCTGGTGCCGGTAGACGGCGATGATGAGATCCGCGCGCGTCGGGAAGTGGCGGTAGATCGTCCCCAGTCCGACGCCCGCCCTGGCCGCGATGTCACGCACCGGCGCCTCCACGCCCGACGCCACGAACACCTCCGCCGCCGCGTCGAGCAGCGTCTCCTTGTTGCGCCGGGCGTCCCTGCGCCGGGACGCGCCCTTGTCGCCGTCGTTCACCGCGCCACTCCCTTCCCTCGGCATGCTTGCTAAACGGAACCGTGTTCCGTATCGTCATTTCCGGAACACAGTTCCGTTTGTCCATCGTACTGAGGAGAACGGTGATGCAGTACCGCACCCTGGGCCGCACCGGCGTACAGGTCAGCACCCTCGCGCTCGGCGCCATGAACTTCGGCGCGATCGGGCGCACCACCCAGGACGAGGCCACCGCCCTCGTCGACGCCGCCCTGGAAGCCGGGATCAACGTCATCGACACCGCCGACATGTACGGCGCCGGCGAGTCGGAGGAGATGGTCGGCAAGGCCATCGCCGGCCGCCGTGACGACATCGTGCTGGCCACGAAGGCGACCATGCCGATGGGCGACGAACGCAACCACCGGGGCAGTTCACGCCGCTGGCTGGTCACCGCACTGGACGACAGCCTGCGCCGGCTCGGCGTCGACCACGTCGACCTCTACCAGATCCACCGCTGGGACCCGAACACCAGCGACGAGGAGACGCTGTCGGCCCTGACCGATCTGCAACGCGCCGGAAAGATCCGCCACTTCGGCTCCTCGACCTTCCCGGCGTACCGCATCGTGCAGGCCCAATGGGCCGCCCGCGAGCACCGCTTGAGCCGCTACGTCACCGAACAGCCCAGCTACTCCCTCCTGCAGCGCGGCATCGAGGCCCATGTACTGCCGGTGGCCGAGGAGTACGGGCTCGGGGTGCTGGTGTGGAGCCCGCTGGCCTCGGGCTGGCTGTCGGGTGCCGTCCGCGCGGGCCAGGACATCACCACCCACCGCTCGGCGTTCATGCCACAGCGCTTCGACACCACCCTCCCCGCCAACCGCGCCAGGCTCGACGCCGTCGAGAAGCTGGCGAAGGTCGCGGACGAGGCCGGCCTGACGATGATCCAGCTCGCGCTCGGCTTCGTCACCGCCCATCCCGCCGTGACCAGCGCGCTCATCGGCCCCCGCACACTGGACCACCTGCACGCGCAACTCGCCGCCGCCGACACCGTGTTGTCCGCCGACGTCCTCGACGCCGTCGACGCGATCGTGGCCCCGGGCACCGACCTGGCCCCGCACGAGAAGTTCGACACCCCGCCCGCGCTGCTGGACCCGGCACTGCGCCGGCGCCGCTGACGCCCACGATTCACGAGGCACCCCTTGGCACCCACACCCCGACCCCGCTTCGGGATCATGACCGCCCCCATGCAGGTGTCGTACGACGACGTCCTGCGGGTCTGGCGCGAGGCGGACGCGATCCCCGAGATCGAGCACGCGTGGCTGTTCGACCACCTCATGCCGATCGCCGGCGACCCGAACGGCCCGATCCACGAAGGCTGGACACTGCTCGCGGCGCTGGCCGCACAGACGCGCCGGCTGCGGCTCGGCCTGCTGGTGACCAGCAACCGGTTCCGGCCGCCCGCGATGCTGGCCAAGATCGCCACGACGGTCGACGTCGTCTCCGGCGGCCGGCTCGACTTCGGCATCGGCGTCGGCTCGCGACCGCACCCGCCCGAGGCCCACCGCGAATACCCAGCCCACGGACTGCCCTTCACCGACCCCGCACAGGCCGTCGAGAGCCTCGCCGAGGCCTGCACGCTGATCCGCCGGCTGTGGACGGAGCCCGACCCCTTCGACTTCCACGGCACCCACCACCGGCTCACGGGGGCGTTCGCCAACCCCAAACCGGTACAGCGCCCCCATCCGCCGATCCTCGTCGGCGGCCGTTCCGCAGCGACCCTGCGCGTGGCGGCCGAGCACGCCGACCTCTGGAACATCCCGGGCGGCGACATCGAGGACGCCGTCCGCCGCAGCGCCCTGCTGGACCGCTACTGCACCGAGACCGGTCGCGACCCCGCCACGCTCACCCGCTCGATCCACCTGCCCGTCTCCTACGACGACCCCGGCACCACCCGGGCCGCGATCGCCGAAGCCCTCGACGCCGGCTTCCGGCACATCGTGCTCGGCCTGCCGGCGCCGTATCCGGACGGCGTCGCACGGTGGGCTGCGGACGAACTCATCGTCAAGTCGGCCTGAGTTCATGGGCTTTTGTCGTCGGTGCCCGCTGCGCGGCCGTGTGTATGATCACCGGCAAGGCGGGGTCGTAGCACAGAGGTAGTGCGCCGCGACAACATCTCGGAGGACGTCGGTTCGAATCCGACCGCCCCGCCCCTCTTCCCCACTCCCGTGGCCCTGCGGCCTCCCCGGCTGTCACAGATCCGGCACCTGTCCTGTCCTTCTGCTGTGCGCGCCCTGCGCACCGGAATCAGCGAACGGAGACAGTGATGAAGATCGTGGTCGTCGGCGGTACGGGGCTCATCGGATCGCAGGTGGTGGCGCTGTTGCGGGACCGTGGTCATGAGGCCGTGCCGGCCTCCCCCTCGACGGGTGTCGACATCCTGAGCGGGGAGGGGCTGGCGTCGGCCGTCAAGGGCGCGGACGTGGTCGTGGACGTGTCGAACTCGCCGTCGTTCGAGACGGAGGCGGCGCTGGACTTCTTCACGCGCTCGATGCGCAACCAGGCCGAGGCCGAGAAGGAGGCGGGCGTGCGGCATCACGTCGCGCTCTCCATCGTCGGCGTCGACCAGGTGCCCGACTACGGCTACTACCGGGCCAAGGTCGCCCAGGAGGACGCCGTACGCGGCTCCGGTGTCCCCTACAGCATCGTGCGCGCGACGCAGTTCTTCGAGTTCATCGCCCCGGTGATGGACATGACCACCCAGGGCACGGAGGTGCACCTGCCCTCCCTGCGGCTGCGTCCGATGGCCTCCGCCGATGTCGCCGCCGCCGTCGCCGGGGCGGCACAGGGCGAACCGTCGTACGGCGTACGGAACATCGCGGGCCCCGAAGTCCAGCGCCTCGACCGGCTCGGCGAGATCACCCTGGAGGTGAAGCCGGACGGCCGGCACGTCGTCACCGACGAGACCGCGAGTCCGTTCGCGGGCATGCCCGACGGGGTGCTCATCGGCGACGCCACGGCGCACCTCGCGGCCACCCGCTACGAGGAGTGGCTGGCGCGCCACTGACCGGCGCTACGGCCGCCCGGTGAACCGGTGTGCCGACCGCTCGTACGCCCTCAGCTTCTCGGGCGTCAGTATCCAGTAGAGGCGGTCGATGCCGTTCGGTCCCACGGTGACGGTGACCAGGGCGACGGCGGCCCCGTCCCGCGTGAGCAGCAGGACGGGCCGGCCGTTCGCCTCGGCCACGCCGTACTCGGCCCCGGGGAAGAACCTCTGGGCGAACGCGGTGATCCGGGCCACCCGCTCGGGCCCCGCGACCTCCAGCCGTGCCACGCCGCGCATGCCGCTGCCGTCGGCGTAGGAGACGACGTCGGCCGAGAGCACGTTCTCGAGCGCGGCGATGTCCCCGTGGCGCGCGGCGGCCACGAAGGCGTCGAGCAGGCGCCGGTGGTGGGCCGTGTCGACGGGGTCACGGCGTTCGGCGGCGAGCCGCTTGCGGGCCCGGCTGACGATCTGCCGGGTGTTGGCCTGGGTCAGCTGCAGGATCCCGGCGATCTCGTCGTAGGCGTACTCGAACGCCTCCCGCAGCACATAGGCGGCTCGCTCCACGGGATTCAGCTTCTGCAGGACCAGCAGCACGGCCAGCTCCAGCGCCTCGCCGCGCTCCGCGCCGACCTGCGGATCCACGCTGGTGTCCACGGGCTCCGGCAGCCACGGCCCGACGTAGGCCTCCCGGCGCACCCGGGCCGACTGGGCCACGTTGATCGCCAGCCGTGTGGTGGTCTTCGCCAGGAAGGCACCGGGATCCAGCACCGTGCTCCGGTCGGTGCCCTGCCAGCGCACCCACACGTCCTGCACCACGTCCTCGGCCTCGGACACGCTGCCCAGGACGCGGTAGGCGATGCCGAACAGCCGCGGGCGCAGCCGCTGGAACGCCTCCGCCGCCTCGTCCAGCGCTTCGTCGGTGAGCGGCCCTCGCTCGTCCATGCTGCCGATGCCTTTCGCAGGCGACCCTCGGGCCCGGCCGGGCGTGGCTCCGGCGCGCAAAGGCCCGCTCGCCGGGTGATCCTACGGCGGCCGCGCCACGAGAACCGGGAGGCCCGACGGGCAGCGGCCCCTGAGGTCAGTGTGCCCAGGCGGGGGTCCAGGTCTCGGCGTCGGAGTGGTCGAACCGCCCGGAGCGGAGGTGGGCGCGCAGCGCGGGAAGCGCCGGGTGCGGGTTGTCGCGGTGCCACAGGAGCGAGTGCCGGTAGACCGGCTCCGGGTCGCGCAGGGCGATCCGGCGCAGTCCGTGGTCGGCGGGCCAGACAAGGCGGACGCGGTCGGCGACGAACGTGGCCAGGGACCGGGAGTCGGCGATGGCGTCCAGCAGCGGCTCCGCGCCGAAGTCGGGGCCGGTGATCTCGATGGTGAGCCCGAACGCGGCGGCGAGGGCGTCGTAGTAGGCGGTCGACTCGCTGCCGGGGACGAGGCCGGGCATCCAGATCCGGTGCCCGGCGATGTCGGCGGGGGTGACCGCGCGGGCGGTGGCGAGCGGATGGGACGGTCCGGTGAGCAGCTGGATGGCCTCGTCGAAGGCGCGGACGGCTCCGATGTCGTCCGGGAGGCGCCGGCCGGGCATGGTGACGGCGCGGAAGGACGCGTCGATGGCGCCGGACCGGATGGCCTCGACGGCCGTGTCGACGTCCGGGAGGGTCACGACGTCGAGCTCGGTCTCGGGGTGCGCGCGGTGGAAGTCGCGCAGCACGTCGGCCGGGCCGAGCCGGCGGCCGATGACGTCGACGCGCAGCGCGCGACGGCCGGGACGGACAGAGGCGACCGCCCGCTCCTCGGCCCGCAGGAGTTCGTGGGCGTGGGGCAGGAACGCCTGGCCGTCGATGGTGAGCTCCGCGCCGCGCGCGGTGCGCGTGAACAGCCGTACGCCGAGCGCCTTCTCCAGCGCGGCGACGCGCTTGGAGACGGCCTGCTGGGTGACCGACAGCTCGGCGGCGGCGTCCTGGAACCGCCCCGCGTCGGCGACGGCCACGAAGGTGCGCACAGCGTCGAGATCCACGCGCTGCATGCTAACCGCCCGCGTACGGCCGTTCGGGCCGGCCGGTCTCAGGCGCGGCCGCGCAGCATCAGGTTCCAGTAGAGGAACGGCAGGCCGTACCGCTTGAGGTACCACATGTCCCGGCGCTCGTGGGTCGTGTCGATGAGGGGGAAGGTGGGGCGGTGTCGCAGGGTGTAGTCGAACTCGGCCAGCAGCATGCGGTGCCGTGACGTGGTGATCGGGCAGGAGGAGTAACCGTCGTACGAGGCGGGCAGCGGTCCGGCGCCCGCCAGGCTGGCGGCGACGTTCCGGGCGACGACCGGTGCCTGTTTGCGGATCGCGGCCCCGGTCTTGGAGTTGGGCGACGAACCGGCGTCGCCGAGGGCGAAGATCTCGGGGTGGCGCACATGCCGCAGGGTGTGCTGGTCGATCTCGACATAGCCGCCGGGGTCCGCCGGACCGGCCAGTGGACTCGCCTTGAGCCAGTCGGGCGCCGACTGAGGGGGCACGAGGTGCATCATGTCGAAGCGGATCGACTCCTCGGCGCCGGAGGTGTGGTCGACGACGAGCGCGTCGCGGCCGTCCGGGTCCACCTCGACCAGCTCGCTGTTCCTGCGCACCTCGATGCCGTAGCGGGCCGCGACCCGCTCCAGCTCTGCGGCGAACACGGGAACGCCGAACATCCCCGGCGTGGGCAGCACCAGCACCACCCGGATGTCCTTCAGCACGCCCCGCTCGCGCCAGTGGTCCGCGGCGAGATAGGCGATCTTCTGGGGCGCCCCACCGCACTTGATCGGCCCGGCCGGCATGGTGAACACGGCCGTGCCCGAGCGCAGGGAGCGGATCAAGTCCCAGGTCTTGGGCGCCAGTTCGTAGGTGTAGTTGCTGGAGGTGTGCGGCGCGGCGACGGCCTGTGCCATGCCGGGCACCTTGTCCCAGTCGAGCTGGATTCCCGGGCAGACGACGAGCCGGTCGTAGCCGAGGGTCCGTCCGTCGGCGGTGCCGACCGTCCGCCCGTCGGGGTCCACGCTCTCGGCGTGGGCGCGGATCCAGGAGACGCCCCTCGGTAACACCGACCGCTGGGGGCGGGCGCTCGCCCGAACGCCGGCCCGCCCGCCGCCGACCAGGGTCCACAGCGGCTGGTAGTAGTGCGTGGCGGAGGGCTCGAGGAGCCCGATGTCGCGGATGCCGAGGCGCAACAGCCGGGCCGCCACGCTGACGCCGGCACTTCCCCCGCCCACGATCAGGACCTTGTGGTGAGCGTCGATGGTCATGTACGCCTTCCCCTTCGCGTCCGTCCGAGCTAATGTACGTACATTAGTTCTCCAAATGTACGTACACAAGGGATGGGATCATGGGTGAGGAACCCGCGGCCCCGGCCGGCCGGGGCGCGCGCCCCCGGGCGGGCCGGGGCGGGACTCCGCTGTGGCGTCATGTGCGTGACGACCTCAGGACCCGGCTGGAGCAGGGCGAGTTCACCGACTCCTTCCCCGGCGAGAACGAGCTGACCGCCCGGTACGGGGTCAGCCGGCACACCGTCCGCGAGGCCCTGCGCGAGCTGCGGGAGGCGGGCCTGGTCACTGCGGCGAAGGGACGCCGGCCGCGCCCGGTCGGCGAGGCCGTCATAGAGCAGCCCGTCGGCGCCCTCTACAGCCTGTTCGCCTCGGTCGAGGCGGCGGGGCTCGAACAGCGCAGCATCGTCCGCACCCTCGACATCCGCGCGGACGCGCATGTGGCGGTGCGTCTGGGGCTGGAGGAGTCGACGCCGCTGCTGTATCTGGAGCGCATCCGGCTGGCCGACGGCGAACCGCTGGCCCACGACAAGGTGTGGCTGCCGGCCTCGGACGCCCGCGCGCTGCTCGACGCCGACTTCGGCCATACGGCGCTCTATGACGAACTCGCCGACCGGTGCGGCCTGCGCCTGGTCGGCGGCGAGGAACGCATCAAGGCCGTCGTCCCGACCGCCGCCGAACAGAGGCTGCTCGACCTGCCCGAGGGCGTGGCCGCGTTCTCCGTCGAGCGGCTCGGCCGCACGCACGGCCGCCCGGTCGAGTGGCGCACCACCCTCGTCCGCGGCGACCGGTTCAGCGTCGTGGCCCAGTTCGACGCACGGGCCGGCTACCGCCTCGACCCGGCGGGAGACCGGTTCACGCGCTCGGGCCGGAGCGTACGGCGGCTCGACGCGGTGCGGTGACCAGGCGGTACCGGGAGGGTGGGTCCGTCGTCCTCGCGTCCTCGTGACGGGTGGGTCCGAGTGGAGGGAATGTCTGAGATGGTCTTCGTCGACACGATCGAGGTGGCGGGGCTCGGCAACCGCGGTTACCTGGCGGGCGGTGCGCGTACGGCCGTGGCCGTCGACCCGCCGCGCGACGTCGACCGCGTGCTGGCGGCCGCGGCCCGCAGGGGCGTGCGCATCTCGCAGGTCGTCGAGACCCACATCCACAACGACTACGTGACCGGCGGCCTGGAACTCGCCCGGCTCACGGGCGCCGCCTATCTCGTGCCGGCCGGGGCCACCGTGTCCTTCGCCCGGACACCCGTGCACGACGGCGACCGCACGGCCATCGACGCCGGCCTCGCCCTGCGGGCGCTGGCGACACCCGGGCACACCCCGCACCACACCGCGTACGCCCTCGAGGAGAACGGCACGGCGGTCGCCGTGTTCACCGGAGGCTCGCTGCTGATCGGCACTGTCGGCCGTCCCGACCTGGTCGAGCCCCGCCTGACCGGGAGCCTCGCCCGCGCCCAGCACGCCTCCGCGCACCGCCTCGCCGCCGAACTTCCCGACACCGCCCGCGTGTTGCCCACCCACGGATTCGGCAGCTTCTGCTCCGCCGGCCGTACCGGGGGCGACGAGACCACCATCGGCAAGGAGAAGGCGTCGAACGACGCGCTCACCCAGGAATCCGACACCTTCATCACCCGCATGCTCGCGGGCCTCGACGACATCCCCGCGTACTACGCCCACATGGGCCCCGCCAACTCCGCCGGACCGGCCCCGGTCGACCTCACCGCGCCCGCGCCGGCCGACGCCGAGGAGATCGCGGCGCGCCTGGCCGCGGGGGAGTGGGTGGTGGACCTGCGCAGCCGGATCGCGTTCGCCGAAGGACATGTCGCCGGCACCTACAACTTCGAGGCCGACGGCCAACTCGCCACCTACCTGGCCTGGTTGATCCCCTGGGGCAAGCCGGTCACACTCCTGGCCGAGTCGGCCAGGCAACTGGCCGCCGCACAGCGCGAGTTGGTGCGCGTCGGCATCGACCGCCCGGCCGCCGCGGCCGCCGGCGGCCCGTCGGCCTGGACGAGCGAGGGCGCAGCCCTGGCCGCCTTCCCCCGGGCCGGCTTCGCGGACCTCGCCGCACGGCACCCGGCGCAGGGTCTGGTCGTGCTGGACGTACGGCGTGCCGCCGAGCGGGCCGCCGGATGCGTCGAGGGCTCCGTCCACATCCCGCTGCACACCCTGCACCGGCGCCTGGGCGAGGTACCGCCCGGTGAGGTGTGGGTGCACTGCGCGGGCGGCATGCGCGCCGCCATCGCCGCCTCGCTGCTGGACGCGGCGGGCCGGGACGTCGTCGCGGTGGACGACTCCTTCACCGTGGCCGAGGCGGCGGGACTACCCCTGCGTACCGCCTGAGCCCGCCCGGAGACCGGATCGACCCACCACCCCACCGGAGGCGAGGACCGCCCATGCAGACATCCCCGTCCGGCACCGGCCGGATCACCGTGACGGAAGCGGCCGAACGCACCGGGTACGGCGTCGCGGGCGGAGCCGGCCGCCCCGCAGGTACGTCCGTCCTGCTGGACGTGCGGGAACGGGACGAGTGGGACGCGGGCCATGCGCCCGGAGCCGTACACCTCTCCCTCACCCGGCTCTGCGAAGGGGTGCCGCTGCCTCCCGAGGCCCAGGGGCGGCGCCTGGTCGTGATCTGCCGCTCGGGCAACCGGTCCCGGACGGCCGCCGGCATGCTGAGCACCCACGGTGTCGAGGCCGTCGACGTGATCGGCGGGATGCGGGACTGGGCGGAGGCCGGGCTGCCGGTGGTCGACTCGCGGGGCCTGCGCGGTACGGTCGCGTGACCGCCCTGATCCTCGCCCTCGCGGCCGGCGCCGTGATCGGACTGTCCCTCGGCGCGCTCGGCGGCGGTGGCAGTGTCCTGGCCGTACCCGCCCTGATCTATCTGCTCGGCTTCACCCCCGTGGCGGCCACGACGGCCGGACTCGTCATCGTGGCCCTCACCTCGGCGACCGCCCTGACCGCGCACGCCCGTCACGGCCATGTCCGCTGGCGCACGGGGCTGCTCTTCGCGGCGGCCGGGACCGGCCCGGCGATGCTGGGCTCCGCCCTGGCCGCGAACCTCCCGGCGGGCGCCCTGTCGGCGGGCTTCGCGACGGTCGCCGCGGTCGCGGCGGTGCGCATGCTCCGGCCGGGCCGGGCGGACGACGCCGTGCGGGAGACCAGGCCCGGGCACGCGGCAGCGGCCGGCGCCGGACTCGGCGCGGTGACCGGAGTCCTCGGAGTGGGCGGAGGCTTCCTCGCCGTACCGGCCCTCGTGAGCGTCCTCGGACTTCGCATGCGCGAAGCGGTGGGCACCAGCCTGCTGGTCATCACCGTCAACTCCCTGGCAGCGCTCGGGCTGCGCGGTGGCACCGTGGACCACCTGGACTGGACGGTCGTCGCCCCCTTCGCCGGCGCCGCGGTCCTGGGGGCCTGGGACGGCAGGCGGCTGGCGGCGAAGCTGAAGGGAAGCACACTGCAACGGGCCTTCGCCGTGGCACTGCTGGCCGTGGCCGTTTCCATGTTCGTCGACGCGGTGCTCTGACGGCGGATCGGCGGCGGCCGGTCCACGGGAAGCGCCCCCGCTTGTTGGGACGTCCTGACAAACCTATTGACATCACCCAAGGGGCGCTTCATAGTGCGGGTCACTAGATCGCGCTAGTGAAGCGCTCTAGTGCCTCGACAAGCGGCACAACACCCCAGGCTGTCGCCCACACAACCCCTCCGCCGCACACGGCGCTCCCCGACAACACGCATGCCTCGCCAGGACGAACGAGGCCTCCTTGTCACGACAGAAATCCCACTTTTTCCTACTCTGATGAGCACAGTGAGGTGCAAGGGACATGCACAGAAACCGCCGAGCCGCCATTTTGACCGCCACGGTTGTCGTCGGCGCCCTGTTCGCCGCGGGCTGTTCCAGCAGCCATGGCGGCAAGAAGTCCGAGGAAGGCGGCGCGACGGTCTCCGCCGGCAAGGCCACCACCCCGCGGATGACCGTGGCCATGGTCACGCACGCCTCTCCCGGTGACACCTTCTGGGACCTGATCCGCAAGGGCGCCCAGGCCGCTCCGCGAAGGACAACATCAAGCTCGTCTACTCGTCCGACCCGAACGCGGGCAACCAGGCGAACCTGGTGCAGAACGCCATCGACCAGAAGGTGGACGGCATCGCGCTCACCGCCGCCAAGCCCGAGGCGATGAAGGACGTCGTGGCCAAGGCCAAGGCGGCCGGTATCCCGGTCGTCGGCTTCAACTCCGGTGTCAGCGGCTGGAAGAAGCTCGGCATGCTCGAGTACTTCGGCCAGGACGAGAACATCGCCGGCCAGGCCTTCGGTCAGCGCCTCAACCAGCTGGGCGCCAAGCACGCGCTCTGCGTGATCCAGGAGCAGGGACAGGTTGCCCTGGAGGCCCGCTGCGCCGGCCTGAAGAAGGGCTTCAGCGGCACGACGGACACCATCTACGTCAACGGCACCGACATGCCGTCCGTGAAGTCCACGATCACCGCCAAGCTCAAGCAGGACTCCTCCATCGACCAGGTCGTCACCCTCGGCGCGCCCATCGCCCTGACCGCCGTGCAGTCGGTGGGCGATGCGGGCAGCAAGGCCAAGATCGCGACCTTCGACCTCAACAAGGACCTGGTCAAGGCCGTGCAGACCGGGTCCGTGGAGTTCGCGGTCGACCAGCAGCCGTATCTGCAGGGCTACCTCGCCGTGGACGCCCTGTGGCTCTACAAGTACAACGGCAACGTCAGCGGAGGTAGCACCGCGCCCGTGCTGACCGGTCCGGCCTTCGTCGACAAGTCCAACGTCGACCAGGTCGCCGAGTTCGCCGCGAAGGGCACCCGCTGATGAGTACGGCCCGGCATGCCGAGCCGGCGGTGACCGCACCGCCGGCCCCCGGCCCGCAGCAGACCGACGGCCGCACCTCCGAACGCCCGCTGGCGCTGCGGCTGTTGGCCCGCCCCGAAGTGGGCGTCCTCCTCGGCGCCGCCGCCGTACTGGTCTTCTTCCTGATCGCCGCGCCCTCGGTCCGCGAGGGCAGCTCGATGGCCACGATCCTCTACCAGTCCTCGACCATCGGCATCATGGCTCTTCCGGTGGCCCTGCTGATGATCGGTGGCGAGTTCGAC
>NZ_JBIRXG010000019.1:0-197646 GCF_044388685.1 Streptomyces sp. NPDC020192
AAACGCCCGGTTACATTCCGAACCCGGAAGCTAAGCCTCACAGCGCCGATGGTACTGCAGGGGGGACCCTGTGGGAGAGTAGGACGCCGCCGAACTCCTTTTACAGCTCCGGCCCTTGGGCAATGCCCAAGGGCCGGAGCTTTTTTGCGTTGAGGTAGGGTCAGGGGGCATCGTTGGCTCGTTTTCGCACAGGAGGCTCCCGGGTGGAGGTCCAGGAGACCCGTGTCCAGACAGACCGGGTCCTCACCATCCCCAACATCCTCAGCATGGCGCGGCTCGTCGGCGTACCCCTCTTCCTGTGGTTGATCCTCAGGCCCGAGTTCGGGGGTCCCAAGAGCGATGGCTGGGCTCTCCTCGTGCTGGCCTTCAGCGGGATCAGCGACTATCTCGACGGCAAGCTCGCCCGCCGCTGGAATCAGATCAGCAGCCTCGGCCGGCTTCTCGACCCCGCCGCCGACCGGCTCTATGTCCTTTCCACGCTGCTCGGACTCACCTGGCGGGACATCCTGCCGATCTGGCTGACCGCGCTGCTGCTGGCGAGGGAACTGGTTCTCCTGGTGATGGTGGGCATCCTTCGCCGGCACGGGTATCCACCGCCGCAGGTGAACTTCCTCGGGAAGGCCGCAACCTTCAACCTGATGTACGCCTTCCCGTTGCTGCTCCTCAGTGACGGCAGCGGTTGGATCGCGTCACTCGCTGCTGTTTTCGGATGGGCGTTCGCCGGATGGGGTACAACGCTCTACTGGTGGGCAGGAGTGCTCTACGTGGTACAGGTCCGCCGTTTGATCCGGACGGACGCCACGGCCGATTGAGCTCGGCGATTGTCCTGACGTTATGCATCGATGGCCCGCAGTCGAAAAGTGCGGGACAATCAGGACGGGTGAAGTCGGCTAACCGTCATCTCTTGCGAGGAGGACGCTTCCGACATGAAGGCCGTCGTGATGGCCGGAGGCGAAGGCACACGCCTGCGCCCCATGACCTCTAGCATGCCCAAGCCGCTCCTGCCCGTGGCCAATCGCCCGATCATGGAGCATGTGCTACGGCTGCTCAAAAGGCACGGGCTCAACGAGACTGTTGTCACCGTCCAGTTCCTGGCATCGCTCGTCAAGAACTACTTCGGCGACGGCGAAGAGCTCGGAATGGAGCTCACGTATGCCAATGAGGAGAAGCCACTCGGTACTGCCGGAAGCGTCAAGAACGCCGAAGAGGCGTTGAAGGACGATGCTTTCCTCGTCATCTCCGGTGATGCCCTGACCGACTTCGACCTCACTGATCTGATCAATTTCCACAAGGAGAAGGGCGCGCTGGTCACGGTCTGCCTGACCCGGGTGCCCAATCCGCTGGAGTTCGGCATCACGATCGTCGACGAGGAAGGCAAGGTCGAACGCTTCTTGGAGAAGCCGACCTGGGGCCAGGTCTTCTCCGACACGGTCAACACGGGCATCTATGTCATGGAGCCCGAGGTCTTCAGCTATGTCGAACCGGATGTTCCGGTCGACTGGTCCGGTGACGTCTTCCCGCAGCTGATGAAGGAAGGCAAGCCGGTTTACGGCTATGTCGCCGAGGGCTACTGGGAGGACGTCGGCACCCACGAGAGCTATGTGAAGGCCCAGGCCGACGTGCTCGAGGGCAAGGTCGACGTCGACATCGACGGATTCGAGATCTCGCCGGGTGTGTGGGTGGCGGAAGGCGCCGAAGTGCATCCGGACGCCGTACTGCGCGGGCCCTTGTACATCGGCGACTACGCCAAGGTCGAGGCCGGCGCGGAGATCCGTGAGCACACCGTCGTCGGATCGAATGTCGTCGTCAAGAGCGGGGCCTTCCTGCACAAGGCCGTCGTGCACGACAACGTGTATGTCGGCCAGCACAGCAATCTGCGGGGCTGTGTCGTCGGGAAGAACACCGACATCATGCGTGCCGCCCGTATCGAGGACGGCGCGGTCATCGGTGACGAGTGCCTGATCGGTGAGGAATCGATCGTTCAGGGCAACGTCCGGGTCTATCCGTTCAAGACCATCGAGGCCGGAGCCTTCGTCAACACCTCGGTCATCTGGGAGTCCAGAGGCCAGGCCAATCTCTTCGGCGCCCGTGGGGTGTCGGGCATCCTGAACGTCGAGATCACGCCCGAGCTGGCGGTGCGGCTCGCCGGGGCCTATGCGACGACACTCAAGAAGGGCTCCACCGTCACCACCGCCCGCGACCACTCCCGGGGCGCCCGTGCGCTCAAGCGGGCGGTCATCTCCGCGCTGCAGGCCAGCGCCATCGACGTACGGGACCTGGAGAACGTGCCGCTGCCCGTGGCCCGGCAGCAGACCGCGCGGGGCAGTGCCGGCGGCATCATGATCCGGACCTCGCCAGGTGTGCCGGACTCGGTCGACATCATGTTCTTCGACGGGCAGGGCGGCGATCTGTCGCAGGGCGGGCAGCGCAAGCTGGACCGGGTGTTCGCGCGGCAGGAGTACCGGCGGGCGTTCCCCGGTGAGATCGGCGACCTGTACTTCCCGGCGAGTGTCTTCGACTCGTACACCGGCACGGTGCTGCGGAACGTCGACACGACCGGTATCGCCGAGTCCGGCCTGAAGGTCGTCGTGGACGCGGCCAACGGCAGCGCCGGGCTGGTTCTGCCCAGCCTGCTCGGCAAGCTCGGGGTGGACTCGCTGACCATCAACCCCGGCCTCGACGAGTCGCGGCCCACGGAGACGGCCGAGGTGCGGCGCAACGGGCTGGTGCGGCTGGGCGAGATAGTGGCGTCCTCGGGCGCCGCCTTCGGTGTGCGGTTCGACCCCGTCGGCGAGCGGCTGTCGCTCGTGGACGAGAAGGGCCGGATCATCGAGGACGACCGGGCGCTGCTGGTGATGCTCGACCTGGTGGCCGCGGAGCGGCGCAGCGGGCGGGTGGCACTGCCGGTCACCACGACCCGGATCGCCGAGCAGGTCGCCGCCTATCACGGTACGCAGGTGGAGTGGACCACGACCTCGCCGGACGACCTCACGCGCGTGGGGCGCGAGGAGGGGACCATCTTCGGCGGTGACGGCAAGGGCGGGTTCATCGTCCCCGAGTTCAGCGGCGTCTACGACGGTACGGCGGCCTTCGTACGGCTGATCGGGCTGGTCGCGCGGACGCAGCTCACGCTCAGCCAGATCGACGCGCGGATCCCGCGGGCGCATGTCCTCAAGCGGGACCTGGCCACGCCGTGGGCCGTGAAGGGGCTGGTCATGCGGCGGGTGGTCGAGGCCGCCGGGGATCGCTTCGTCGACACGACCGACGGTGTGCGGGTCGTGGAGACGGACGGGCGCTGGGTGATGGTGCTGCCCGACCCGGCGGAGGCGGTCACCCATCTGTGGGCCGAGGGTCCCGACGACGCCTCCGCACAGGGACTGCTCGACGAGTGGTCGGCCATCGTGGACAGTGCCGGCCGGTAAGGACCGCACAGCGGGGCCGTACCGAACCGAAGGTGTGAACCCGCGCACGCGCGCGTGCCGGACAAGTGTCCCCACGGGGGCCTGTCCGGCACGTCGGTGGGGCCATTCGGAGGTACTGCCCGCGACATGCGACGATGTGCGGCATGCCGCAGCAACCCCCCGTTCGGAGCAACCCTGCGCGACCGCAGCGCCCGGACGCCTCCATGTCGTTGATCACCAACGTCATGGATCACAGCCTCGACGACGGGTACGCCGAGGCCGCCGCCCGGAGGACGTCCCAGGGCGAGGGCGGGCTGCCCAGGACACTGAGGGCGAAGCTGGGCCTCGCGGGCGGTCTCGTCCTCGCCGCGCTGGTCGTGACCCTCGGCGCGGCACAGGCGCGCGTGGCGGCGCCCGTGGTGGCCAAGGAGCGGCAGGAGCTGATCGACCGCGTCGACAGTGAGACCAAGAGCGCGGACAAGCTGCAGAGCACCGTCGACAAGCTGCGTGACGACGTGAGCACGCGTCAGCGGGCCGCGCTGAAATCGAGCGGCGGCAGCGCACAGGCGGATCTGGTGGGCGTCCTGTCGGGCGCGACCGAGGTGCACGGGCCGGGCGTCAAGCTCGTCGTGAACGATGCCAAGGAGGCCAGCACCGGCGGTGACGCGACCAGCCCGCGGGAGACCTCCGGTTTCTCCGACACCGGCCGGGTGCGCGACCGCGACATGCAACGCGTGGTCAACGGCCTGTGGGCGTCCGGGGCCGAGGCCGTCTCCATCAACGGGCAGCGGCTGACGGCCCTGTCCGCGATCAGGGCCGCGGGAGACGCGATACTGGTCGACAACAGGCCGCTGGTGCCGCCGTACACGGTGCTGGCGGTGGGGGACGGCGAAAAGTTGAGCACGGGGTTCCAGAACGGCGCGGACGGGCTGTATCTGCATGCCCTGGAGGAGAACTTCGGCATCCGCGCCACCATCTCCACCGAGGGCGACGTACGGTTGCCCGCCGCACCGAGTGTGATCGTCCGTACCGCACAGCCGAGCACCGAGAAGACTGAGAAGGGCACATCGTGATCGCCGTACTGGGCCTCGTCGTGGGAGTCGTGGCCGGCCTGTTGGTCCGGCCCGAGGTTCCGGCGGTCGTCGAGCCTTATCTTCCGATCGCCGTCGTCGCCGCGCTGGACGCCGTCTTCGGCGGCCTGCGGGCCATGCTCGACGGGATCTTCGACGACAAGGTCTTCGTGGTGTCGTTCCTGTCGAACGTCGTCGTCGCCGCCCTGATCGTGTTCCTCGGCGACAAGTTGGGCGTGGGCGCGCAGCTGTCCACGGGCGTCGTGGTGGTCCTCGGCATCCGGATCTTCTCCAACGCCGCGGCGATCCGGCGCCACGTGTTCCGGGCGTGACCGGCATGAGCGAGCCGAAAGAGCAGCCGGAGAACAGGCTGCGCAAGGAGCTGCCGGCCGAGGTGCCCCCCGCGGCGCCCGAGCCCGGACAGGCAACCGAGCGACTCCAGGCCCCGGTGACCGGCAGGCAGCGGCTGGCCAAGGGGCTGTGGCCGCCGCGTTTCACCCGGGCCCAACTCATCGTCGCCCTGCTGCTGTTCGGCCTCGGCTTCGGCCTGGCCGTGCAGGTGGCGTCCAACAGCAACACCGACAGCGCGCTGCGCGGCGCGCGGCAAGAAGATCTTGTGCGCATCCTCGATGAACTGGATTCGCGTACTCAGCGTCTTGAGGACGAGAAGCAGGGACTCGACAAGCAGCGCCAGGAGCTGCAGAGCAGCTCCGACCAGGCGGCGGAGGCCCGCAGGCAGACGGCCGAGAAGGAGCGGCAACTCGGCATTCTGGCGGGCACCGTGGCGGCTCAGGGTCCCGGCATCACGATGACGGTCCAGGACACGAAGGGGATGGTCAAGGCGGACATGCTGCTCGACGCGATCCAGGAGCTGCGCGCGGCCGGCGCCGAGGCGATCGAGCTCAACGGGGTGCGGGTGGTCGCGAACACGTACTTCGCGGACTCCGGCAACGGCGTGAGCGTCGACGGGAACAAGATCAACGCTCCCTATCGTTTCCAGGTCATCGGCAGGCCGCAGGATCTGGAGCCGGCGCTGAACATTCCGGGAGGAGTGGTGCAGACCCTGGAGAAGGAGCAGGCCACGGTGACGGTCGAGGGCTCGGACAAGATCGTCGTGGACGCCTTGCGGCAGGCGAAGCGGCCTGACTACGCTCGGTCGTCCTCCTAGTGAACCGGTGGTGCATGGGGGACGTCCGGCAGGGGCATGAGGTTGCGGGGGGTCGGCGCATCGAAGAGGTGGTGCGTGGTGGAAACTGTCCGGTGGATCCGGACGTTGTGAAGATGTCCGGCTCGGCCGGTGTAGGCAATCAGGGTTCGTCCTGCCCCACGGGCGGGTCTGTTTCGGTCAAGGGGAATCGCCCGTGAAGTTGTTTGCGAAGTTGTTCGGCAAGAGCGCGCGAGAGGGGCGCGAGAACGCGACCGCTCGTCATCGCGCCCAGCCTGACGCGGAGGGCCAGCGCCCGCTGTTCCGGGACCAGGTCGCTGGTCCGGGCGGTGACATTTCCGGAGGCCAGGGCGGGGCGTCGGTTGACCCTGCCCAGTCCGGCGGCATAGGTTTCGGGCAACCGTCGACCTCAGGTACGGGTGGAGGGTTCGCCTCCGGCCCGTACGCGTCCAACGCCCCGGCGGGGCAGCCGCGGCAGGAGGATCCGTCCATGTCGGTCCTGGTGTGTACGAGGTGCGGTAACCGCAACGCGGAGAACGCCCGCTTCTGTTCCAACTGCGGTGCGCCGCTGCGTCCCGGAGTGACGCCGGAACGCGCCTCCGAGACGACGTCCACGATCTCGATCTCCGGTCTCGAGGCGTACGACTCCGAGGTCACCGGTCAGACGCAGATCCCGACGCTGTCGCCCGAGGCGCAGGCCGCAGTGGACGCGCTGCCGTTCGGCTCGGCGCTGCTGGTGGTGCGCCGGGGGCCCAACTCGGGCAGCCGCTTCCTGCTGGACGCCGACCTGACCACGGCCGGCCGGCATCCGCAGAGCGACATCTTCCTCGACGACGTGACGGTGTCGCGTCGGCACGTGGAGTTCCGCCGCCAGCCGGACGGCTCGTTCACCGTGGCCGACGTCGGCAGCCTGAACGGCACGTACGTCAACCGCGAGCCGATCGACCAGGCCGTCCTGCAGAACGGCGACGAGGTGCAGATCGGCAAGTACCGGCTGGTGTTCTACGCGAGCCGGCAGGGCATCTGACCCACCCCCGGACCGGTGTCCGGGGGGACCACAGGGAAGGTCCATGCTTCAAACACCGAGCGGCGGTGCCGGAAGCGGTACCGCCGCCAGGGACAGTGGACTGATGAGCATCGGCACGGTGCTGAACGTGCTGCGCGACGAGTTCCCCGAAGTCACCATCTCCAAGATCCGGTTCCTGGAGTCGGAGGGGCTCATCGAGCCGCAGCGGACCCCTTCGGGATACCGCAAGTTCAGCGCCGGGGACGTCGAGCGGCTGGCGCACGTCCTGCGGATGCAGCGGGACCACTATCTGCCGCTCAAGGTGATCCGTGAGCACCTGGACGCCATGGAGCGGGGCGAGGCCGTCGCGCTGCCCGTCGTCGGCCGTCAGCGCACCCCGGAGGACCTTCAGGAGCTGCCGGTTGGGCCCACGGTGGCCCGGCTCGGCAGGGCCGAACTGCTGGCGGCGGCCGACGTCGACGAGGGCGAACTGAAGGAGTGGGAGTCCTACGGGCTGATCGCTCCGCTGGCGGACGGGTCGTACGACGCCGAGGCGGTCACCGTGGCCGCGCTCGTCGCCGAACTGGGCCGGTTCGGGATCGAGCCGCGCCATCTTCGGGTGATGAAGGCCGCCGCCGACCGTGAGGCCGGGCTCGTCGACCAGGTGGTGGCCCCGCTCAAGCGCCACCGCAACCCCCAGACCAGGGCACTCGCCGAGGCCCGTACGAAGGAGCTGGCGGCGCTCGCGGTGAAGCTGCACACGGCTCTGGTGAAGTCCGCTCTCGGCGTGCGGCTGCCCTGACGGCCGGGGTCCGCCGGAAAGCCGGATCGGGCACCTGTTCCCGGCCCGACTACCCAAACGTAGCGGGCACGGCCTAGGGTTGCTGTGTGAACGAGCTCGATGTCGTAGGTGTCCGGGTCGAAATGCCCTCCAACCAACCGATCGTGCTCCTGCGCGAAGTGGGGGGCGACCGTTACCTCCCCATCTGGATCGGGCCGGGGGAGGCGACGGCGATCGCCTTCGCCCAGCAGGGCATGGCCCCCGCCCGACCGCTGACGCACGACCTGTTCAAGGACGTGCTGGAGGCCGTCGGCCAGGAGCTGACCGAAGTACGCATCACCGACCTGCGGGAAGGCGTCTTCTACGCGGAGCTGGTCTTCGCCAGCGGGGTCGAGGTCAGCGCCCGTCCCTCCGATGCCATAGCGCTGGCCCTGCGCACCGGGACGCCGATCTACGGCAGTGACACGGTGCTGGACGACGCGGGCATCGCCATCCCGGACGAGCAGGAGGACGAGGTGGAGAAGTTCCGCGAGTTCCTCGACCAGATCTCGCCCGAGGACTTCGGCACCAGCAGCCAGTGACCGCGCGTGGCCACCGACGGCAGACGATCGGTGACCACGAACGGGCGGTGCACGACGGCTGTCGTGAACCCCGCGCGGCCGGTGGGGCGGGCAATTGCCACCGGCCATTGAGAGCGTCCCAGGGCTTCCCGCGAGCGCATTCGGCTAGCCTTTCCCCGCGGTGGGACACGGGAAACCACTCCTTGGGTGATTATCACTCGGCGTGCCGAGTGTGGCGATCGTTGACGCACCCCTGGTGACTGCCTACCGTCGAGACGGCAGGTCAAGGACGGAGGTCGGCGTGAGAACCAGCGGCGACGGTACGGCTGGGGGTGCCCCCGGACGCGGGTTCGGGGAGAGCGGTCCGTACCCTCCCTCGAGCTCTCAGCTGCGTTCGAACGGGGGGTTCCCCCAAGCGAGCAGCCCGGTCGATCACGCTCCGCAGCGGCCGACGGTGGTGCCGGACGGCGGAGGGGCGGCGTCGATGACGTCCGAACAGATCGGCTACCGCGGGCCCACGGCCTGCGCGGCCGCGGGTATCACCTACCGGCAGCTCGACTACTGGGCGCGCACCGGCCTGGTCGAGCCGAGCGTGCGGCCCGCCTACGGGTCGGGCACCCAGCGGCTGTACAGCTTCCGGGACGTGGTCGTCCTGAAGATCGTGAAGCGGTTCCTGGACACCGGGGTCTCGCTGCAGAACATCCGCACGGCCGTCCAGCACCTCAGGGAACGCGGTTTCCGTGACCTGGAGCGGATGACCCTGATGAGCGACGGCGCCACGGTGTACGAGTGCACCTCCCCGGACGAGGTCCACGCCCTGCTCCAGGGCGGTCAGGGCATCTTCGGGATCGCCGTCGGTGTGGTGTGGCGGGACGTGGAAAGCGCTCTCTCCCAGTTGCACGGTGAGCGCGTCGACACGGGCGAGACGCTTGTCGGGCACAACCCCGCGGACGAGCTGGCACGCCGTCGTAACCGGGCGGTCTGACCGCCGTAGCGCGCGCGATCGGCCTCCCGCGCCGGGGCATTGTCAGTGCCGTGGTGCAGCATCGGAGATGTGAGACGTGCGCCGACCATCCTCCATCTCGACATGGATGCCTTCTACGCCTCCGTGGAGCAGGCATCCAAGCCGAGCCTGCGCGGAAAGGCGGTCGTCGTGGGCGGGCTCGGGCCGCGCGGGGTGGTGGCCACCGCGTCGTACGAGGCACGGGTCTTCGGGGTGCACTCGGCGATGCCGATGGGCCAGGCCCGCCGGCTGGCGCCCAACGCCGCGTATCTGGTGCCGCGCTTCGGGCTGTACCGGGCGATCAGCGAGCAGGTGATGGCACTGCTGCGGGAGCTGTCGCCGCTGGTGGAGCCGCTGAGCCTGGACGAGGCGTTCGTGGATCTGGAGGCCGGGGGGACGGCCTGGGACGCGGAGTCGGCGCGGCTGGCCGGGATCAAGCTGCGCGCGGACATCCGGGCGGTCACTGGGCTCACCGGGTCGGTGGGGCTCGCCGCGTCCAAGATGGTCGCGAAGATCGCCTCCGAGCAGGCCAAGCCGGACGGCCTGGTGCTCATCGAGCCGGGGACCGAGCGGGCGCTGCTGGGGCCGATGCCGGTGCGGACCCTGCCGGGGGTGGGGCCGGCCACGGGGGACCATCTGCGGCGGGTCGGGATCACCACGGTCGAGGAGCTGGCCGAGGCGGGTGAGGACGAGCTGGTACGGCTGCTAGGCAAGGCGCACGGGCACGCGCTGTACGCCATGGCGCTGGCCCGTGACGACCGGCCCGTGGTCGCCGAGCGTGAGGCGAAGTCGGTGTCGGTCGAGGACACGTATGACGTGGACATCCATGACCGGCTGCGGATCGGGCTGGAGGTGCAGCGGCTCGCCGACCGGTGTGTGGGACGGCTGCGCGGGGCCGGGCTGTCGGGGCGGACCATCGTGCTCAAGGTGCGGCGGTACGACTTCTCGACCCTGACCCGCTCCGAGACGCTCCGCGGGCCCACGGACGATCCGGCGGTCGTCCGGGAGGCGGCGGGGCGGCTGCTGGACTCCGTGGACACCACGGGTGGGGTACGGCTGCTCGGTGTGGGTGTCTCCGGGCTGGCCGATTACACGCAGGAGGATCTGTTCGCGCAGGCCATGCCCGTGCCTCCGGCGGAGGAGCCGGAGGCCGGTGTGACCGAGGTCGTTCCGGAGCGGACGGTGGCTGTCGAGCGGCAGTGGCGGGCCGGGCAGGATGTGCGGCATGCCGAGTACGGGGCTGGGTGGGTGCAGGGGAGTGGGCTGGGGCGGGTGACGGTGCGGTTCGAGACGCCGCAGTCCCCTCCGGGGCGAGTGCGGACGTTTTTTGTGGGGGATCCTGCGCTGGAGTCTGCCGAGCCGTTGCCGTTGGTTCCGGTCTTTGCCCACCCGCCCGCCCGTCTCGGTCGGTCCCACAGTGACCGACACGGGGCTCCGCCCCGGACCCCGGACGCGGGCGGCGGGAACGGGGGACAGGCCTCGGGCGGGACTCGGATTCCGATCGACGCTCAGGCCCCGGATGAGGCTTGGGTCTCGGGCGGGGCTCGGGCCGAGGGCCGTGCCTCGGATGAAGTGGCCTCGGACGAAGCTCAGGTTCGGGCCGAGACCCAGGGACCCGATGGAGTCCAGGCTTCGGGCGGGGCTCGGGCTCGGGTGGAGACTCAGGGCCCCGATGAGGCTCAGGTCTCGGAGGAAGCTTGGGTTCCGGTAGCGGACCGGGCCTCTGATGGCGCTCAGGTCTTGAGCGAAGCTCAGTCGCCGGTCGTGACCCGGGTCCCCGATGAAGCTCGAGCCTCGGAGGAATCTCGGGTTCCAGTTGAGCTCCGGGCCGCTGACGAGGTTCAGGCTTCGGGCGGGGCTCGGGCTCGGGTCGAGACTCAGGGCCCCGATGAGGCTCAGGTCCCGGAGGAAGCTTGGGTTCCGGTCGAGACTCAGACCCCTGATGAGGCTCAGGCCTCGGGCGAAGCTCAGCCTCCGGTCGTGACCCAGGCCCTCGATGAGGCTCAGGTCTCGGATGAATCTCGGGTTCCGGTCGAGCCCCAGGCCTCTGGCGAGCCCAGGTCTCGGGCGAAGCTCGGGTTCCGGTAGCGGGCCGAGCCTCTGATGGTTGTCGGGTCTCGGGCGGGGCTCGGGTTTTGGTTGTGGCCCAGCCCCCTGATGAGCCCCAGGCCTCGGGGGAAGCTCGGCCTCCGGTCGAGCCTCAGGTCCCCGATGAGCCCCAGGCTTCGGGCGAAGCTCGGGTTCCGGTCGAGGCGCAGGCTCCCGATGGAGCTCGAGACTCGAAGGAAGCTTGGCTTCCGGTGGGGGTTCAGGACTCCTCCGAACCCGCCAGTTTGCCGAAGTCCCGGTCCGGGACCGAAGGGGGTGGGGCCGTGTCGAGGCCGTAGTGGTGGTAGAGCTGGAGTTCCTGTTCGGGGGAGAGGTGGCGGCCCACGCCGAAGTCCGGGGCGTCCTTGATGAGGGCGCGGTCGAAGGGGACGTGGAGGGTGCCTTCGACCAGTTCACTGGGCTCCAGGGGGACGAAGGCGTCGCGGGAGAACAGGCCGGTGCGTATGGCCGCCCACTCGGGTACGCCGGTCGCGTCGTCCAGGTAGACCTCGTCGACAGTGCCGATCTTGGCGCCGTTGCGGTCGAACGCCTTGCGGCCGATCAGGTTGCGCGGATCGATGTCGGTCAGCACGGTCCCTCTCCCTCCACGTGGTCGCAACTCATCCGTAAGCACTACAAAAGAGCACATTCACGGAGGCGGCCACTCGAGAGCTCGGCCGTTGACCTCGCTGGTAACCTGATGTCGGCTGCTGAACCCGTGCGGGAGAGTCCTCCGAGCTCTTCGGAGGCGCCGAAGGAGCAAATCCTCCCCGGAATCTCTCAGGCCCACGTACCGCACGGACGAGGTCACTCTGGAAAGCAGGGCGGATGTCGACGGCTTCCGCCCTCACCGACGGTGAAAGCCGGGACCCTCGGGCGCCCGGTGAAGCTCTCAGGTTGAGATGACAGAGGGGGAGGCCGTCGGGGTACCCGCGCCGTGGTGCCCCTCGAAGGTCGCGTCAGACCAGGAGGCCTCCGCAATGACCGCCCATCGCATTCCGCTCTCCGACCTCGAAGCAGGCATTCCCTTCGAGCAGCGCCACATCGGGCCCGACCAGGAGGCGCGGGCCAAGATGCTCGCGCACGTCGGTTACGGCTCGCTGGACGAGCTCACCGCCACCGCGGTCCCGGACGTGATCAAGAACGCCGACGCCCTCGATCTGCCGGGCGCCCGCACCGAGGCGGCGGTCCTCGCCGAGCTGCGCTCCCTCGCCGACCGCAACCAGGTCCTCGGCTCCATGATCGGGCTCGGGTACTACGGGACCTTCACCCCGCCCGTCATCCTGCGCAACGTCATGGAGAACCCCGCCTGGTACACGGCCTACACGCCGTACCAGCCGGAGATCTCCCAGGGGCGGCTCGAGGCCCTGCTGAACTTCCAGACCATGGTCGCCGACCTGACCGGGCTGCCCACCTCCGGTGCCTCCCTCCTCGACGAGGGCACCGCCGCCGCCGAGGCGATGGCGCTGTCCCGGCGCATGGGCAAGAACAAGAAGGGCCTGTTCCTGGTCGACGCGGACGCGCTGCCGCAGACCATCGCCGTCATCGAGACGCGTGCCGAGCCGACCGGCGTCGAGGTCGTCGTCGCCGACCTCAGCGAGGGCATCCCGGCCGACATCGCCGCGCGCGAGATCAACGGCGTGCTGATCCAGTACCCGGGCGCCTCGGGTGCCGTACGCGACATCAAGCCGGTCATCGACCAGGCCCACGAGCTGGGTGCCCTGGTCACCATCGCCGCCGACCTGCTGGCCCTCACCCTGCTGACCTCGCCGGGCGAGCTGGGCGCGGACATCGCCGTCGGCACCACCCAGCGCTTCGGCGTGCCGATGGGCTTCGGCGGTCCGCACGCCGGCTACATGGCCGTACACGAGAAGTTCGCGCGCAGCCTGCCCGGCCGGCTCGTGGGCGTCTCCGTCGACGCCGACGGCAACAAGGCCTACCGGCTCGCGCTGCAGACCCGTGAGCAGCACATCCGCCGCGAGAAGGCCACCAGCAACATCTGCACCGCCCAGGTGCTGCTCGCCGTGATGGCCGGCATGTACGCCGTCTACCACGGGCCGGAGGGGCTCCGGGCCATCGCCCGGCGCACGCACCGGTACGCCGCGATCCTCGCCGAGGGGCTGAAGGCCGGCGGTGTCGAGCTCGTCCACGGCGCCTTCTTCGACACCGTCACCGCGCGCGTGCCCGGCAAGGCCGCCGAGGTCGTCGCCGCCGCCCGGGAGAACGGCGTCAACCTGTACCCGGTCGACGCCGACCACGTCTCCGCGGCCTGCGACGAGACCACCACGCGGGCCGCCCTGGACGCCGTCTGGTCCGCCTTCGGTGTCAAGGGCGACATCGAGGAGCTGGACGCGACCGCCGCCGACGCCCTCCCCGAGGGGCTGCTGCGCAACGACGCCTACCTGACCCACCCGGTGTTCCAGCAGCACCGCTCCGAGACCGCGATGCTGCGCTACCTGCGCAAGCTCGCCGACCGCGACTACGCGCTCGACCGCGGCATGATCCCGCTGGGCTCCTGCACCATGAAGCTCAACGCGACCACCGAGATGGAGCCGGTCACCTGGCCGGAGTTCGGCGGGCTGCACCCGTTCGCCCCCGCGGAGCAGGCCGAGGGCTACCTCACGCTCATCCGCGAGCTGGAGGAACGTCTCGCCGAGGTCACCGGCTACGACAAGGTCTCCCTCCAGCCCAACGCCGGCTCGCAGGGCGAGCTGGCCGGTCTGCTGGCCGTCCGCGGCTACCACCGGGCCAACGGCGACGAGCAGCGCACCGTGTGCCTGATCCCGTCCTCCGCGCACGGCACCAACGCGGCCAGCGCCGTGATGGCCGGCATGAAGGTCGTCGTCGTCAGGACCGCCGAGGACGGCGAGATCGACGTCGAGGACCTGCGCGCCAAGATCGAGCAGTACCGCGACGAGCTGGCCGTGCTGATGATCACCTACCCGTCGACGCACGGCGTCTTCGAGGAGCACGTCGCCGACATCTGCGCCCGGGTGCACGAGGCGGGCGGCCAGGTGTACGTCGACGGCGCCAACCTCAACGCGCTGGTCGGACTCGCCAAGCCGGGCCACTTCGGCGGTGACGTCTCGCACCTGAACCTGCACAAGACCTTCTGCATCCCGCACGGCGGCGGCGGTCCCGGCGTCGGCCCGGTCGCGGTGCGCTCGCACCTGGCGCCGTACCTGCCGAACCACCCGATGCAGCCGGCCGCGGGCCCGGAGACGGGCGTGGGCCCGATCTCGGCGGCTCCCTGGGGCTCGGCGGGCATCCTGCCCATCTCCTGGGCGTACGTCCGGCTGATGGGCGGCGAGGGCCTCAAGCGGGCCACGCAGGTCGCCGTGCTCTCGGCGAACTACATCGCCAAGCGCCTGGAGCCGCACTACCCGGTGCTCTACACCGGCCCCGGCGGCCTGGTCGCGCACGAGTGCATCATCGACCTGCGCCCGCTGACCAAGGCGACCGGCGTGAGCGTGGACGACGTGGCCAAGCGCCTGATCGACTACGGCTTCCACGCGCCGACGATGTCCTTCCCGGTGGCCGGCACGCTGATGATCGAGCCGACCGAGTCCGAGGACCTGGGCGAGCTGGACCGGTTCTGCGATGCGATGATCGCCATCCGCGCGGAGATCGAGAAGGTCGGCTCGGGCGAGTGGCCGGCGGAGGACAACCCCCTGCGGGGCGCCCCGCACACCGCCGCCGCGCTCGGCGGTGACTGGGCGCACGCCTACAGCCGCGAGGAGGCCGTCTTCCCGGCCGGTGTCTCGGCCGCCGACAAGTACTGGCCGCCGGTACGCCGTATCGACCAGGCCTTCGGCGACCGCAACCTGGTGTGCTCCTGCCCGCCGCTGGACGCGTACGAGGACTGAGTGAGAGGGCCCCGTCCGGTTTCCGGACGGGGCCCTGCCGCATGTCCGGGCGTCCAGGGCCTAGGCCGTCGCCAGCGCCACCTCGGTCGACTTGATCAGGGCGACGACCTCGGTGCCCGCGGTGAGGCCCAGGTCGGCGACGGACTCCTTGGTGATGGCCGAGGTCAGTTCGCCGCCCCGGATGGCGATCTTCACGGTGGCCATGGCGGCGCCGGTGGCCAGGTCCCTGACGGTGCCCGGCAGCTGGTTGCGGATCGAGACCCGGCCGACCGGGGCGGTGGCGAGGGAGACCTCGGTGGACTTCACCAGGGCTCGTACCGCGGTGCCCTCGGTGAGGCGGAGGTCGCGGGCCGCTTCCACGGTGATGGCCGCCGTGAGGTCCTGGCCACCGTCCAGCCGGAGCTTGACGGTGGCCATGGCCTCGCCGGGGCGGACCTCGGTGACGGTGCCGGGGAGCTGATTGCGGATGCTCAGGGTCATGGCCCCACACCGTAATGCGCGGGGGCGTTCAGGCCGGGTATGCGTGCGTCTGTGCCGCTTTGACCGTCGCCCAGACCGGTGCACCCGGGTGCAGATCCAGCTCGGCGGCGGCGACCGTGGTGAGGTCGGCGGCCAGTTGGAGTTCGCCGGTGAGGTCGGCGCGGATCTGGTCGCCGTACGGCTCCAGTCCCTCGACCTCGCAGCGCCACAGGTTCCGGGCGCTGGCGCCGGTCGGCCGGTCCCGGAACAGGGTGACGGCGGCGGGCGGGAACGCCACGAAGACCGGCCCGGACAGGACCTCCGTGGTCGTGATGGACGGCCCGGCGTCGAGCCGTACGGCATGCCCGTCCGCCTGTCCCCGGTAGAGGTTGAGGCCGACGAGCTGGGCGATGTAGCCGGTGCGTGGGTGGCGGGCGATGTCGGAGGGGGTGCCCTCCTGGACGACCCGGCCGTGCTCGATGACCACCAGCCGGTCCGCGAGCACCATGGCGTCCAGCGGGTCGTGGGTGACCAGCACGGCGACGGCCTCGAACTCGGCCAGATGGCGGCGGAGCTGGGCCCGGACCTCCAGGCGGGTACGGGCGTCCAGGGCGGCCAGCGGCTCGTCCAGGAGCAGCAGCCGGGGGCGGTTCGCCAGGGCTCGGGCAAGGGCCACCCGCTGGGCCTGCCCGCCGGAGAGCCGGCGCGGCTTGGCGTGGGCGTGGTCGGCCAGGCCCATGCGGTCCAGCCAGGCGGCGGCCCGCTCCCGGGCCTCGGCCTTGGACGCGCCCTGGCAGCGCGGTCCGAAGGCCACGTTGTCGAGGGCGGTCAGATGCGGGAAGAGGAGATAGTCCTGGAAGACCACTCCGACCGGGCGGGACTCCGGGCGCGTGCCCTTCAGGGAGGCGCCGTCCAGCCGCAGATGGCCGTCGGACAGCGGGACCAGACCGGCCAGGGCGCGCAGGGCGGTGGTCTTGCCGGCGCCGTTGGGTCCGAGCAGCGCGACGACGTCCCCGGGGGCGGCGGCGAGCGTCACGTCGAGGCGGAACGCGGCCCGGTCCACGACGAGGTGGGCGTCGAGGCCCTCGTCGCCCGCCTTTCGCAGGCCGGCTCGGGGGGCGTCGATGTCGGTCATGGGTCTGTACGTTCGCACATGCGTCGGGTCGGCCGCCACGCTCACGCTCCCGTCATCCAACGGTCCCGCAGCCCCGCCAGCACCGCGATCGACACCGCGAGCAGGACCAGGCTGAGGGAGATGGCGGCGTCGGGGTCGTTCTGCAGGGCGAGGTAGACCGCGAGGGGCATGGTCTGGGTGCGGCCGGGGAAGTTGCCCGCGAAGGTGATCGTCGCGCCGAACTCGCCGAGCGCACGCGCCCAGGCGAGGACCGCGCCCGCCGCGATGCCAGGGGCGATCAGCGGCAGGGTGACCCGGCGGAACGCGGTGAAGCGGGACGCGCCGAGTGTGGTCGCCGCCTCCTCGAAGCGCGGGTCGGCCGCACGCAGGGTGCCCTCGACGCTGATGACCAGGAAGGGCATCGCGACGAACGCCTCCGCGACCACGACCCCGGCGCTGGTGAACGGCAGGGTGATCCCGAACCAGGCGTCCAGCCACTTGCCTATGACTCCGTTGCGGCCCAGCGCGAGCAGCAGGGCCACACCGCCGACCACCGGCGGCAGTACGAGGGGCAGGGTCACCAGGGCCCGGACGAACCCCCGGCCGGGAAACTCCGTACGGGCCAGCAGCCAGGCCAGCGGCACGCCCAGGACCAGGCTCACGGCCGTCGCCGCCGTGGCGGTGACCAGGGACAGCTGGAGCGCCTGCCACACCTCGGTGCCGGCCAGTTGGTCCGGCAGGCTGCGCCAGGGCGCGCGGATGACCAGCGCGACCAGCGGCAGCAGCAGGAACGCCAGGGCCAGCAGGCCCGGCAGCAGCAGCGGCAGCGGCACCCCGAGCCGACCCCCCGTGCCGACGCGGCGACGCCGCGGCCGGTCCGTGCGGGGACCGGTCGCGGCGCCGGGCTCGAGAGACGAGGTCACGGCTTGAGGAACCCGGCCTCGCTCAGCACCTTCTGGCCCTCGGCGGACTGCACGAGGGCGATGAACGCCTGAGCGGCGGCGGCGTTCGGCGCGTTCTTCAGCAGGACGATCGGGTAGGCGTTGACCGCCTTGGCGGACTCGGGGAACTCCACGCCCTGCACCTTGTCGCCAGCGGCGTGCACGTCGGTCTTGTAGACCACGGCGGCGTCGGCCTCCTTGAGCTCCACCTTGGTCAGGGCGCTCTTGACGTCCTGCTCGTAGGAGGCCGGGGTGAGCTTCAGGTGGCCGGCGTCCAGGGCCTTCTGCGCGGCGGCGCCGCACGGCACCGTCTTGTCGCACAGCACGACCTTCAGGCCGGACCGGGTGAGGTCCTTCAGCGAGGCCACCTTGTGCGGGTTGCCCGGCAGGGTGGCGATCTCCAGCTGGTTGCGGACGAAGGTGGCCGGGGTGCCGGCCGCGTCCTTCTTGTCCGTCACGATCTTCATGGTCTTGGGGCTGGCGGCGGCGAAGACGTCCGCCGGGGCGCCGCCGGTGATGCTCGCGGCCAGGGTGTCGCTGCCGCCGAAGTTGAAGGTGACCTTGGCGCCCGGGTGCTGCTGCTCGAACTCCTTGCCCAGGGTCGTGAAGCTCTCCTTCAGGGAGGCGGCGGCGAACACCGTGACATCGCCGGACAGCTTCGGCGAGCCGGACGAGCCCGACGACGCCGAGGTGTCCTTGGACGTGGCCGAGTCCGACGAGTCGGAGGACGAGGAGCAGGCGCTCAGGGTCAGCAGGGCGGCGGCTCCCGCGCCGGCCACCTGCAGCATCCGCCGGGTCCGGCGCACGGAACGGGTCATTACGGATCTACTCCTCGAGTTCTGTGGAACAAGCGTCGCGCCCTGGCACGTCCGGGGAACCGGGCCATGCGGCGATGATACTGCCGCATCTGCCAGGGGTAAGTCTCCTGTCACATCGCATGAGCTGCGAACTTGTGCGGTGTAGCTTGCATGTGCGTTTGTACGGCGCACCCGTGCGGGTACCGTCCAGCGGGAGGTAGTCGCAGATGACGCTCGCGCAACTCGCCCTGACCGGCGATCCGGCCCGGCTGACCGTCCCGGAGCTGCTGCGCTGGCCGTAGCACCGGGTGGACGTCGGCTTCGACTGCGCGACCAGCGGCATCCAGCGCCACCGCTTCACCGGACCGCGCCTGTACGACGTCCTCGCCGACGCCGGCCCGGACTTCGACCCGGCCCGGCGCCGAACGCTCCGCTGGAAGGGCCGGAATCTGCCGTTTGTCGTCTGCGGCGTCGTCGGGGCTGGTCGCGTCCGCGCGGCGGTAGCCGCATGTCGGACTCAGTCCCGCGCCCGCCACGCCCGGTCACGCAGCAGCGGCGGTTCCGTGAACCGCACGCCCGTCGCGTCCCGCGAGGCGTTGGCCAGGGCGGGGCGACCGGGTTGAACGGGCTCTCGCTCATCGACCTGGCGCCCAGCGGGCCGATCGCGTCCGCCGTCTCCATGACGTGCACCTCGGTGCGCGGCACGTCGGCATACTGCGGGAGCCGGTAGCGCCCGCGTACGGCGTCCTCGATGGCCCGGTAGCCGGTGCAGCGGCACAGGTTGCCCTTGAACGCCCTCGGCAGATCGGCGAGTTGGTCCTCCTTCAGGGCTGCCGTGGTCACCAGGAAGCCGGCCGTGCAGAAGCCGCACTGGAAGCCCGCGCCGCAGCCCTTCTTCACCCCGAACCAGCCGCGTTCGCGCAGATAGGTGCGCAGACACTGGCCGGGCCGGGGCTCCTCTTCGTGGGACCGCCCGTTGACCTCGACCCTCATCGCTGCCCCTCCTCCGTCAGCTCCCGGCGGATCTCCTCCGCCAGCCGCAGTGCCATGTGCCGCCGCCACTCGGGCAGTCCGTGCATGTCGTCGAACCACTCGCCGTCCGCGACGGCCCCTTCGAGACCCGCCCGCAGCGCCTCGGCCGTCGGCGGCAGCGGGAACCACAGCCGCACCGGGCGGACCGTGGCGGCGGTGACGGTGACGGTGAGGGAGTGGTCGACCGGGTCGAGGGTGCCGATGACGAGGGCGGCCGAGCGCCCGAGGCCGTACAGCGAGGTCTGGCGGTACGCCGTACGGCAGGCCAGGGCGCGGGCGGGCAGGGTGACCTCACGACCGCGCTCGACGGCACCTGCCTGCTCCTCGCCCAGGACGGCTCCGGGCGCCGCGTGAAGGCCGCCGACGTCGTCACCGGAACGGGCCGCACGGCGTGGCCATGTTCCAGATCTCGAACGAGGCGAGGAAGGCCCGGCAGCACTGTTCGAAGAGGGGCGCCGCCTGGGCGATCAAGTCCCGGGCACAACGGGACAGTTGGGCGATGGTGCAGGTGGCGGCCAGCTCCAGCGAGCCGTCCGGGTGCCGTTGTACGGGCGTCCAGCCCATGCGGCTCAGGTCCACCAGGCGCCGCAGATGCGGCTGCGGCTCGGAGAACAGATACGTCCCGTCGCCGAGCCAGGCGTCCCCCGGCCGCCAGGGCGCGGGCCGCCTGGCGTCTCGTGTCTCGGCCACCGTGTTCAGGTCCATGGCCGGAAGTGAACCAACGGGAACCAGCCGAAACGACTGGTTCAGGACACGGAAACGGCGACGCTCCGGACGCTGCGACTGGGGGATCCACCAAGAGGCATTCCGTTGCCGGAGGCTGGCATTTACGATGCTTTCTCTCGCACTCACCTGGTGAATGCGAGAGGCCGGGGGATCTGCTCGCCGCCCGGCGGCCGTACGAGGAGCCAGCACATGCACGTCGAACACCTTCTGGGGGACGCCTCCCTCGGTCTGCGCCTGCTGTGGGCCGAGGACGCGCTGCTGCGGCGCGACATCAGCGGAGTGACCGTCACCGACCTGGAGGACCCGGCCCGGTTCGTGCGGCCCGGCGAGGTGGTGCTGAGCGGGCTGGTGTGGTGGTCGCCCGACGGTGGCTCCGGCAAGACGGAACGATTCGTCTCGGCCCTGAAGGATGCCGGGGCCGCCGTGCTGCTCGCGGGTGAGAAGACCCACGGGAGTGTGCCGGAGGATCTGGTCGAGGCGTGCGTGCGCCACCGTGTGCCGGTGGCCGGGGTGCCCGCGCACATCATCTTCCGGTCGATCACCGACACCGTGTACCTGCGGCAGTGGGGCGGGCTGAGCCGGCATCACGCGCTGCCGGAGAACGCGCGCATGCGGCTGAGCCGGCTGCTCGCCCAGGAGGCCGGACCGGATGCCGTCCTCGCGGAGGCCTTCGCCCACCTCGGCGGCACCGCCGCGTACGTCTTCACGCCGTCGGGCCGCACGGTCGCGGCCACCGAGGGCGCGCCGCCGGTGCCGGCGCGGGAGGCGGTCGCGCTCGCCGCCGACGGGGCCGGGATGACCGCCTCCGTCGACGCGGGCGGTGTCTCGCCGTACGAGCGCCGGCTGCTGTACCTGCCCGACCCGGACGGCGCCCCGCCGCGCATGCTGCACGAGGTCGCCGCCGTACTGGCCCACTGCCAGGAGGCCGGCGCCCGGCGCCCCTCGGCCGGGCCCCGCGCGGCGGACGAACTCGGCACCCTGCTGGCCGCTCCGGACGCACCCGAGGACGGCACGGTGGAGGCGGCGCTACGACGGTGCGGGCTGCCGGAGACCGGGCCGTACCAGGTGCTCGTCGCCGACGCCAGCGCGCGGCAGCCGGAACTGGACGGACGGCCGCTCGCCGAGGGCGCGTTGACGGAGCTGGCGGGGCATGCGGTGGCTGCGCGTGGCGGCGGCGCCGTGGGGGAGGTCGGCGGGGAGCGCGTGGCCGGGGACGCGGGCGGTGTCGTGCCGGTGGTCGCGCGTGCCGTGGCGGAGCCGGGGGAGGGCGCGCACCGCGCGGCGGGGGCCGTCGGGCGGTTGCCGGACGGGTGTGCCTTCGCGGTGCTGTCCGGGGTGCCGGACGGATGGGCGGACGAGGTGTGGTCGCCGGTCGCCGACTGCGCGCCCGGGGTCGTGCTGCACGGCGGCACCGGCGCGCCCGCCGCGGGACCCGAGGGGCTCGCCGGTGCGCTCGCGCACGCCCGCTACGCCCTCACCTCCGCCCGGACCACCGCGCCCGACGCCTCCCGCCTCACCGACGCCCGCTCCCTCACCACCCTCGACGCCCTGCTCACCGGCGTGCCGGCCGAGGTGCGCACCGCCTACGCCCGTACGGTCCTCGGCCCGCTGCTGGAGACCGGCCGGCCCTCCACCGCCGTCCTGCTCGGCACGCTGGAGACGTTCCTCGCCTGCGACGGCTCCTGGGCGCGTGCGGCACAGGCGCTGCACCTGCACGTGAACACCGTGCACTACCGGTTGGAGCGGATCGAGCGCCTGACGGGCCGTGACCTGTCCCGGCTACGGGACCGGCTCGATCTGTGGGCGGCGCTGCTGTGCCGGTGACCCCGCCGGGCCAAGGTCGTCAGACGCGGTCGATGTGCACGTTGGTGGACTTCACGCGCGCGGTGGCCTCCATGCCGACCTCCAGGCCCAGTTCCTCGACGGCCTCGCGGGTCAGCAGGGACACGAGCCGGTGCGGGCCCGCCTGGATCTCCACCTGGGCGGCCACGTCGCCGAGCTTGATCGCCGTGACGATGCCGGGGAAGGCGTTGCGCACGGAGGTGTAGGAGGCGTCCTCCTCGCCGCCGGCCGTCCTGGCCAGTTCGACCGAGAACGCGGCGAGATCCCTGCCGTCGATGAGCCGTCGCCCGGCCTCGTCGCGATGGGTGGCCACCCGGCCCGCGTCGGCCCAGCGGCGGGCGGTGTCCGGGCTCACGCCGAGGAGCCGCGCCGCCTGGCCGATCGTGTAGGACTGCATGCCGGTCACGATAGGGCCACCCGGCGGGAACCGTGGGCGTGGGGTTGGCCGTTGGGTATAACGCGATATAGCGTTAGTGCCGCATGATGGCTCCCCTCGGGGACGTTCTGAATCGGGGTGAGGGTATGGCGGCCGAGCTGCTGCCCACGGAGATGTCAGGTGGGTTGCGCGCCTCGCACGCGGACCGGGACCGGGTGGTGGACGTGCTGACGGGCGCCGCCGGAGACGGCCGGATCACGGCCGAGGAGCTGGACGAGCGGGTGGCGGCCGCGCTGTCCGCGCGCACGCTGGGCGAGCTCGCGGCGCTCACCGCCGACCTGCCGGAGGTGGCCGGTGAGACCCCGGCGAAGGGCGTCGTCCGGATCGAGCAGCGGGGCGCCTCGACGGTACGGGCGGACGGCTGGGCGGTGCCGCGCCGGATGGAGATCGAGTCCGCCTGGGGAGACGTGACCCTGGACCTCTCCGACGCGGTGATCGCGCACGGCGCGCTCGACATCGACCTAGACATGCGCGGCGGCACCCTGCGGCTGATCACCCGGCCCGGTGTGCTCGTCGACGCCGACTCGCTGGCGATCGAGTACGGCAAGACCAAGGTGCGTCCGGCCGGTGACCCCGGCGTACCGGTCGTGCTGCGCGTGGAGATACGGGGCCGGCTCAGCATGGGGGTGCTGGAGGTACGGCCGCCGCGGCGCTGGTTCGGCAGGTAGGGCGCGGGGGCGCCCTCCATTCGGCGCAGGCCTCAGCCCGTGTGCACCCGCGGCCGGCGCGGCCGGTCCGGTTCCGCCTCGCGCAGGACCTCTCGGGTGACCGGGGCGACCTCGCCCTGGCCGAAGAGGAAGAAGCGCAGGAAGTTGGCGAACGGATTGCCCTCGGTCCACTCGAAGTAGATGTGCGGGGTGCAGCCCGTCATGTCGCGGGCGTTGAGCAGCAGCGCGGCCAGGGCGTTCGGGATGGACGCGGACTCCAGGGTCAGCACCCGGTAGCGGTCGTGCAGCACCTCGCCGCGCACCGTCAGACCCGCCTCGAACTCGGACGGGTCGGTGACCGTCACCTCGACGAAGACGAAGTCGTCGTGCTCCGTGAAGTCGTTGTCGGCGCGGATCTGCTCGATCTTGTCGCGGTACTCGGCCTTGTCGCGGTGGCCGGGCTCGTTGGCGATGAACCGCATCTTGCGGCTGGCCATGTCCCGGATGAATCGTTCCGCCAGCGGATCGAACTCCACGCTGGTGACGCGCAGCTCGAAGGCGCGGGCCAGCCGGGACGCCAGCGAGACCAGGATGATGCCGGCGATGAAACAGGCACCGATCTTCACACCGTCCGGGCGCTCGATGACGTTCACGACGGTCGTGTAGAGGAACACCGCCGAGATCACACCGAACCCGATGGTCCACTTGCGCTGCCCGGCCTTGTGCGCGGCGATGGTCACCGCGATCGCCGCGGAGCTGATGAGCACCAGCACACCGGTGGCGTAGGCGCCGCCCTGCGCGTCGACGTTGGCGTCAAAGAGCCAGGTGACCAGGAAGGCGATGAGCGTGAAGACGATGACCATCGGGCGCACGGCGCGGGCCCAGTGCGGGGCCATGCCGTAGCGGGGCAGATAGCGCGGCATCAGGTTGAGCAGACCGGCCATGGCGGAGGCGCCGGCGAACCACAGGATGGCGATGGTCGAGACGTCGTAGACCGTGCCGAAGGCGCCGCCGAGGTACTGGTGCGCGAGGAAGGCGAGCGCGCGGCCGTTGGCCGGGCCGCCGGTCTTGAACTCGTTCGCCGGGATCAGGACCGTGGTGATGAAGCTGGTGGCGATCAGGAAGACGCTCATGATGAGCGCGGCGGCCGTGAGCAGCTTCTTGGTGTCCCGGATCCGGCCGGTCGGCTTCTCCTCGGTGTCGTCCGGGTCGCCCTGGACGTGCGGCATGACGGCGACGCCGGTCTCGAAGCCGGAGAGGCCGAGCGCGAGTTTCGGGAAGACGATCAGGGCCACGCCGACCATCACGAAGATGTTCCCGTGTTCCGCGGTGAGCGCGCTGGTCCAGTCGGTGACGACGTGCCCGGCGGTGACGACGTGCCACAGACCGACGATCACGACGACCACGTTGAGCGCGAGGTAGATCCCGACCAGAGCCACCGCGACACCGATCGCCTCCAGGAAGCCCTTGAGGAAGACCGCGCCGAGCAGCGCCACGAGGAACAGCGTGATCACCATCTGGTGGCCGTGCAGGGCGCTGGTGAGGTGCGGGTTCTCCACCAGGTGGGTGGAGGCGTCGGCGGCCGAGAGGGTGATGGTGATCAGGAAGTCGGTGGCCGCGAAGCCGAGCAGCGTGAGCACGAACAGCTTGCCCTGCCAGAACGACAGCAGCCGCTCCAGCATGGCGATCGAGCCCTCGCCGTGCGGGCTCTCCTCGGCGACCCGGCGGTACACCGGAAGCGCGCCGGCCAGGGTGACGATGACGAGCACGATCGTCGCGATCGGCGACAGCAGACCGGCCGCCAGGGCCGCGATGCCCGGCTGGTAGCCGAGGGTCGAGAAGTAGTCGACACCGGTCAGACACATCACCCGGTACCAGCGCTGGCCCTTGTGCGGGGGCTCCGGTTCGGCGTGGGGGCCCGTATGGCCGCCGTGCTTGCCCATGTCGGACAGCCCCTCCAGCATCCAGGCGCGCAAACGACTGGAAGGAGGGTGTTCGGTCGTCGCCATCGGCGTGCTCCTGTGTGCGGCTCAGCTCTTTCCGGCCATCACGCGGACGGCCGCACCAGCGTATGCGGAGAGTGATGTCTGGGCCCATGGATCTCGGCTCGGCAGGCGTCAAGCTTGCGTTAAGAATGACGTCTGGGCGGTCGTGTCGCATCAAGAGGCGGAGGCCGGCGGGGTGTGGCCTGGGAAACGAACATAGGCCACGGGGCAGTTTCCCGATCTCGGCGCCGCGCCCGACGGGCAGCCCGTCGGCAGGGTGCCCGACCACGGTGTGTGACGCTCACAGTCGCCGGAGGTCCATGCGCAGATGCCATGCGTTCCGCCGGTGGACCGACAGCAGCTCGGACTCGAGCGGGGACGGGGGTACGGCGAGGACCGGGCAGACCGCGTGGGCCACGCAGTGCCGGGAGACCCGGCCGGAGAAGGCGCGGTGCAGCCCGCGCCGCCCCGCGCCCACGACCAGGACGTCGTCCTCCCGGTCCGCGGTCGCCACCAGCGCGGGACCCGGGGCGCCGCGGACGACGACGGCGCACATCCGCACCCCCGGGCCGTTCCCGTCGAAGATCTCGTCGAGCACCGCGGCCAGCCGTTGCCGGGCCAGCCGCTGCCACTCCTCGGCCGGCAGACCGCCGCCGGGAGCGCGGCGCGCGGCGGGATCACCGCCCGGCGGCTCCCAGGCCAGCACCGGCCACAGCTCGGCCCCCAGCCGACGGGCCAGCGCGGTGGCCCGCCGCAGGGCCGTGACACTGCCCAGGGAGCCGCTCACACCGACCACCACCCGCGCCGCCGAGGCGTCGTAACCGGACATCGCTCCACCGATCCTCGCGTGTCCGCCTGCAAGGCCCTTGCTGTCTCCTTCCATCCCACTCCCGCGCGGACGATTCGACCAGCCGGGCGGGCGGTGTCCTTCCCTGGGATTCGGCGCCACGCCCGCAACTTTCGAGTGCGGTGGGCGGGAAGCCGCCGAGGAACTTTTCGACCGGCCGAGGGCCGCGGCCCTCGACGGGTTCGACCGCGCGCCCGCGACCTCGTGCACGACACCTTGACGCTCCTCACGCCCCTTTCTAGAGTCGCGGTTCGGAACGTTCGGGATTTTGCTCGAATGTTTCGGCCCACCCGGCATGCGGTGAACGGTCCGGCGGCCCTTCGGTGGGCCCCGCATTCTCAGTCGGGACCCTCTCCACGGCAACTCCGAAAGTTTCGAAGGAGCGCAAGATGGGCGACCCTGCACTGTCCCGCCGCGGCTTTCTGGCGGCCTCCGTCGCCGCCGGTCTCGGGGTGACCGCACTCAGCGGCTGCGGCGGCGACTCGGGCGGAGGGTCGTCCTCGGGGACGACCACGGTCGAGTGGTGGAACATCTCGACCACCGAACCCACCAAGACCGTCTGGGCCGGTCTGGCCAGGAAGTTCGAGGCCCAGAACCCCAAGGTCAAGATCAAGATCGTGCAACTGGAGAACGACGCCTACAAGTCGAAGATGACCGCGCTCATCGCCTCCGGGAAGCTGCCGGACATCTTCCACACCTGGGGCGGCGGTGTGCTCAAGCAGCAGGTCGACGCCGGGCTGGTCGAGGACCTCACCGACCGCACCAAGCCCTGGGCCGACGGCCTGCTGTCGGTCGCCAAGCAGCCGTACCTCGTCGACAGCAAGCTGTACGGCGTCCCGTTCGACATCGGCATGATCGGCTTCTGGTACAACAAGGCGCTCTTCAAGCAGGCCGGGATCAGCGCGCCCCCGACCACCTGGAGCGCCTTCCTGGACGCCGTGAAGAAGCTGAAGTCCGCCGGGATCACCCCGCTCGCGCTGGCCGGCAAGGAGAGCTGGACCGGCATGTACTACTGGGCGTACCTCGCGATGCGCACCGCCGGGGTCGACGCCCTCCAGAAGGCCGACGACAAGAAGGACTTCAGCGACGCCGGGTTCGTGCAGGCCGGACAGCACCTGAAGGACCTCGTGGACCTCCAGCCCTTCCAGAAGGGGTTCCTGGGGGCCGCCTACTCCACTCCGACCGGGCAGGCCGCGGCCGTCGGCAACGGCAAGGCGGCCATGGAACTCATGGGCCAGTGGGCGCCCGTCGTGGAGGCGGACGCGGGCAAGGGGCTCGGCGCGAACCTCGGCTTCTTCCCGTTCCCCGAGGTCGAGGGCGGCGCCGGCAAGATCACCGAGGTGTTCGGCGGAGGCGGCGGCCACGCCCTGCGCAAGGGCGCCCCGCAGGCGGCCGTGGACTTCCTGAAGTTCTTCGCCTCCGAGACCACCGACCGGGAACTGGTGCAGAAGACCAAGACCCTGCCCGTCGTACCGGCGGCCGAGAGCGCCCTGACCGACCCCAACATCAAGGCCGTACAAGCCCAGTTGAAGGGCTCCACCGGCTTCCAGCTCTACCTCGACCAGGCCTACGCACCCGCGCTCGGCCAGCAGGTCAACGACAGCGTGGCCGGACTGATCGCCGGCTCCAAGTCCCCGCAGCAGGTCACGTCGGCGATCACCAGCACCGCGAAGCAGGAGCAGTAGGGCGCGCGATGACCTCGACCTTCCTCTCGGATCAGCAGGGCGAACGCAACGGACCCGGTGCCGTGCCGGCGGTCCCGGTGACGAACGCCGGCCGGGAGCGTGCCCGCCGGCGCGCCCTGCACTGGCTCACCGCCGTCGGCCTCCAGGTGCCCGCCCTGGCCCTGTTCGGCCTGCTGGTGCTGCTGCCGATCCTGTTCGCGCTGTACGCGTCGTTCTTCCGCTGGGGCGGCTTCGGGATGCCGTCCGACTACACCGGCACCGACAACTTCAGCCGGCTGTTCCAGGATCCCGTGTTCCTCGGCGACCTGTGGCGCATGCTGCTGCTCGTCGTGCTGTCGCTGGCGCTGCAACTGCCGTTCGCGCTCGCCATGGCCGTGCTGCTCAACCAGAAGGTGCGCGGCCGGGCGGCGTACCGGATGCTGTTCTTCGCGCCGTACGTCCTCTCCGAGGCCATCACCGGCGTGCTGTTCAGCATGATCTTCGCCCCGGACCAGGGCCTCGCCGACCATGTCCTCAAGGCCGTGGGCCTCGGCGGGCTCGGCGGCGAGTGGTTCTCCGGCACCTCCACCGTGATGGCCACCCTGTTCCTCGTCATGATGTGGAAGTACTTCGGCTTCCACATGATGCTCTACCTGGCCGGACTCCAGGCCATCCCGGCCGAGTTGACCGAGGCGGCGATCGTCGACGGCGCGAACCCCTGGCAGCGCTTCCGGCACGTCACCCTGCCGCTGCTCGCGCCCACCCTGCGGATCAGCGTCTTCCTGTCCGTGATCGGGTCGATCCAGCTGTTCGACCTGGTGTGGGTGGTCACCGCGGGCGGTCCCGACCACCACTCCGAGACGATGGCCGTGACCATGTTCCAGTACGGGTTCAAGCGCTACCAGGTCGGCTACGCCAGCGCGATCAGCGTGGTCATGTTCGCCATCAGCCTCGTCTTCGCCCTCGCCTACCAGCGGTTCGTCCTGCGCCGCGACCTGGAAGGGGCCACCACGAACATGAGGGGAGCCGGCGCATGAGCCAGGAGACACACCGCAGCGTCCGGCGCAGGGGCCGGAACCTGCCGCTGCACGTGGTGCTGATCGCCGTCGGCGCGGTGATGGCCGTACCGCTGCTGTACGCGCTGCTGTCCGGCTTCAAGTCCACCGACCAGCTCTCCCGCAACCCGGTCGGCCTGCCGCACCCGTGGGTCGTCTCCAACTACGGGGACATCCTGAAGTCGGGTTCCTTCTGGCGGCTGGTCGGCAACAGCACGCTGATCGCGGTCGGTACGACGGTCATCGTCGTCGCGGTGTCCGCGCTCGCCGCGTTCTCCTTCGCGCGCTTCGCCTTCCGCGGCCGGGAACTGCTGTTCACGCTGTTCACGATGGGGCTGATGTTCCCGTTCGCGGTGGCCGCGCTGCCGCTGTTCCTGCTGCTGCGTTCGATGGGTCTGCTGGACAACCCGCTGGGCGTGATCCTGCCGCAGGCCGCGTTCGGGCTGCCGATGACCATCATCATCCTGCGCGGCTTCTTCCGGCAGATCCCCGGCGAGCTGGAGGAGGCGGCGACGCTGGACGGCTGCGGACCGCTCGGCTTCTTCTGGCGGGTGCTGCTGCCGATGGCCCGGCCCGCGCTCGGCACGGTCTCGGTCCTGGCCGTCGTCACCAGCTGGAACAACTTCTTCCTGCCGCTGCTGGTGTTCACCGACAACACCTGGTGGACCATCCCGATCGGTGTGCAGCAGTTCCAGGGCCAGTACGCCACCGACACCGCACGCGTCTTCGCTTACCTCGTGCTCGCGATGGTCCCCGCCCTCGCCTTCTACTCCGTCGCCGAACGCCAGCTCGTCGGCGGCCTCACCGCCGGCGCCACCAAGGGCTGAGCACCCCCTTCTTCGAGAGATCCAGCAGACAGGAGCCGCACCATGCCCCAGGTACGTCTGAGACTCGCCGGCGCCCTCGCGGCCGCCCTCGTGACCGCCGGTCTGGCCACCGGCCCCGCCGCCCAGGCCGCACCGGCCCATGCCCGGCAGCCCACCCTCGCGAGCCTCGCCGAGCGACACGGCCGGTACTTCGGCAGCGCCACCGACAACCCCGAACTCACGGACAGCGCCTACACGAAGATCCTCGGCGGCGAGTTCGACATGATCACGCCGGGCAACGGCATGAAGTGGTACGCCACCGAGCCCCAGCAGGGCGTCTTCGACTGGACCAACGGCGACCAGATCGTGAACCTGGCCCGCCGGAACCACCAGAAGGTCCGCGCCCACACCCTGGTCTGGCACAGCCAGTTGCCCGACTGGCTCACCTCCAAGCAGTGGACGGCCGCCGACCTTCGGGCCGTGCTGAAGAAGCACATCACCACCGAGGTACGGCACTACCGGGGCAAGGTGTACTCCTGGGACGTCGTCAACGAGGCCTTCAACGAGGACGGGACGTACCGCGAGACGATCTGGTACAAGACCCTCGGCCCCGGCTACATCGCCGACGCCCTGCGCTGGGCCCACCAGGCCGACCCGCACGCCAGGCTCTACGTCAACGACTACAACATCGAGGCGACCGGCCCGAAGAGCGACGCCTACTACGCGCTCGCCAAGAGCCTCAGGGCCCAGGGCGTCCCGCTCGACGGCATCGGCTTCCAGACCCATCTGGCGCTCCAGTACGGCTATCCCACCAGCCTCAAGGACAACCTGAGCCGCTTCTCCCGCCTCGGCCTGGACACCGCGCTCACCGAGGTCGACATACGGATGCAGCTGCCCGCGACCGCCGAGAAGCTGGCCGAGCAGGCGAGCTGGTACCAGCAGCTGACCGAGGCGTGCCTGGCCGTGCGCCGGTGCGTCGGCCTCACCATCTGGGACTACACGGACAAGTACTCCTGGATCCCGGCCGTCTTCCCGGGCGAGGGCGCGGCCCTGCCGTGGGACGAGCAGCTCAGCCCCAAGCCGGCGTACCAGGCGCTGCGGGAGGCGCTGCGCTAGCGCCCGGCTACGGTCGGTGGCCACCCCTGGACACAGATCGGGGCCGGTGCGCACCTCGCGGGGTGCGGCCGGCCCCTTGGTCGTTCGCGCGCGCTCCGCTCAGGCGGCGGTCATCACGTGCTCCGCACCGAGCGGGCGGTGCGGGGCGATGATCCGGCCGTCGGGCAGCAGCTCACCGGTGTCCTCGAAGAGCAGGACGCCGTTGCACAGCAGACTCCAGCCCTGTTCCGGGTGGTGCGCCACGAGACGGGCGGACTCCCGGTCGGCGGACTCGGCGGTCGGACACGGTGGCTGGTGCTGGCACATGGGTGGAATCTCTCGCTCTGTCGTGGTCATGGCCGTCCCCCGTGGTGATAAGTCGGTCGGAACCCAGTGTTGCCCTCCGGGCGTCATTCCGCAGGGATTTCGCGGCACCGCTTCTCACAGGTTCATGACGCGTCACCCACGCGGACGGTTCAGTCCAAGTGCACTGTCCTTTTGGGTGGTTCGCAGTGGCCGGATGGGGCTAGTCCATGCAGGCCAGGCCTCCCTTACATGGTCGTACCCCGCCTCCCTCGCGGGCAAGCGGGGTACGCGGGCGGGTATGCGAGCGCTCAGGCGGGCGAGCCGAGCACGGGCGGACCGAGCAGCGGCAGCGGGGTCGCGCGATGGGTCAGTACCGGCAGCAGTTCGGCGACCCGGAACGGGCGGTGCGCCGGGATGCCGGGCGGGGCCGGGGCCAGCGGCACGAGCAGATCGGTGCCGGCCGGATGCCCCTCGGCGCCGTCGGCGGTGGTGTCACCGTGCAGCCACAGCGTCAGCATGTACAGCCCGGGGACGGACAACAGCCGTGCCTGGTACGGCTGTTGCAGCGCCTCGGCCTGGTGCAGGGCGCGCTCGGTGGAGGGGACGTAGGGGCCCTCGAAGAAGTGCGAGAAGGCCCAGCCGTCGGGCGTGAGCATGGTTTCGGCCGCGGCCACCGCCTTGTCGCCGCAGTGGATCAGGAAACGCCAGCCGGCCAGCCGGGTCGCGGACAGGCCCTGTGCGGTGATCCGGTCCAGCACATGGACGGGCAGGGGGAGTTCGGGTGTTGCCGGGCCCTGCGCGGCGCGCAGGGAGGGGGTACGGGCCTCGCGGACCGCGGTGGGGGAACCGAGGGCGGCGAGGACGGAGCGCAGGGCGGGCGCGGGGGCGGGGGGCACGTGCAGCGGCATGTGGGTCGCCTCTCTCATTCGACAGGCGCGGCGGCGCGAGGATGGTGGGGCGGACGGCGGTGTCTGCTCACGGAAAAGGCCGGAAGGGTGGCGGCCCGGGTCGGTGAACGTGGGTGCGGCTCGGTCTGCCTTCCGTGACCGTGACGGCAGGAACATGGCAGGACACGACCGAGGCGTCAACCTTCTGCCTTGTGGGCGAAGTTTATACGACGCGTGTTCGGCCGTTGTTTCGTCTATCCCATTCCGGTGAGGTGCGCAAGGCGGGAATACGCCGCCGATTTGCGGGGCTTCTCCCGATTCCCCGGGCGGTCCCTCGTCGCTGACCTCGGAATACGTGCCGGTAGCGGTCGGCTGAATGTCGTCGGCGTTTTTCACGAGATGTTCAGGGTACTCGGCGGTACGCGGTGAAGCATGCCCCGTGAAAATGCCGCTGGGAACCATCCGACAGAGTAGCGCGCTCCGGGGCCGCGCGAGGAGTTATCGATCGCTTTCCGCTGGGCATCATCCCCCCTGCACCCGGGAGCCCGGCGGCCGTAACGTCGGTCCGCCCACCGAGGAGGGACGCTTCGATGGGGGAGAAGGTCGTGGCGGGGCAGTTCGACCTGTCCGATCGTCAGCGCTACCGCGAAAAGCTCCAGAAGTGCTTGACGGGACTGGAGCGGCTGTTGAGTGAGAAGCGATTCGACCGCCCCAAGAACCTCATGGGCGTCGAGATCGAATTGAATCTCGCTGGTTCCGACGGCATGCCGAAAATGCTGAACGGTGAGGTGCTCGAGCGCATCGCGAGCCGCGATTTCCAAACAGAACTCGCCATGTTCAACCTGGAAGTCAACATAGCCCCACACCGATTGGGCGGCCGGGTATTCGACCGGCTCGCCGAGGAACTGCGCACCTCGTTCGCGTACGCCGACCGCAAGGCCCGTGAGGTGGACGCCGGCATCGTCATGATCGGCATCCTGCCCACGCTCGGCCCGGACGACCTGGTCTCCGCCAACCTCTCCGAGGTCGACCGGTACGCGATGCTCAACGACCAGATCGTGGCCGCGCGCGGTGAGGACTTCCGGCTCGACATCCAGGGCGTGGAACACCTCGTCCATACGGCGAAGTCGATCGTCCCCGAGGCCGCCTGCACCTCCGTACAGTTGCACCTGCAGGTCACCCCGGCCCGGTTCGCCGACGTGTGGAACGCGGCGCAGGTGGTGTGCGCCCCGCAGATCGCCGTCGGTGCCAACTCGCCGTTCCTGTTCGGGCGCGAGCTGTGGCGTGAGTCCCGGCCCCCGCTGTTCCTGCAGTCCACCGACACCCGTCCGCCCGAGCTCCAGGCGCAGGGCGTACGGCCGCGCACCTGGTTCGGCGAGCGGTGGATCACCTCCGCGTACGAGCTGTTCGCCGAGAACCTGCGCTTCTTCCCGGCCGTGCTGCCGATCTGCGACGACGAGGAGCCGCTGGAGGTGCTCGACGCCGGGGGCACGCCGAGGCTCGCGGAACTGGTCCTGCACAACGGCACGATCTACCGCTGGAACCGCCCGGTCTACGGCATCGCGGACGGCGTACCGCACCTGAGGGTGGAGAACCGGGTGCTGCCGGCCGGCCCGACCGTCACCGACGTGATCGCCAACGCGGCCTTCTACTACGGCCTGGTGCGTGCCCTGGCCGAGGAGAGCCGGCCGGTGTGGACCCGGCTGCCCTTCGCCGCCGCCGAGGCCAACTTCGACGCCGCGTGCCGGGACGGCATCGACGCGCGCTTCGTGTGGCCCCGGCGCGGGCGCTACGGCAGCACGGGCGAGGTCGACGCGGTCACCCTGGTCCGCGACGAACTGCTGCCGCTCGCGTCGGCCGGGCTGGACGCGTGGGGCGTGGAGCCCGCCGACCGGGACTTCTACCTGGGCGTCATCGAGGAACGCTGCCGGCGCCGGGTCAACGGGGCGTCCTGGCAGGCGGCCACGTTTCATCGGGCGCTGGAGCAGGGCCTGACCCGGGAAGGCGCGCTGGCCGCGACGACGCGGCGCTATGCCGAGCTGATGCACGCGGGGGAGCCGGTGCACATGTGGCCGGTGGGGTTGCCGGAGCCGGTGCCCTTGGGGTGAGGGCCGGGTGGGGGCGGTGCGTGGGCTGAGCGGTCAGGGGAGAGGTACTGGTCTCTCATCTCCTTCTGCGATCCTTGCGAGGCGAACGGTGGGCCGACGGGCTCATGAGCCGGCAGGAGGCAGGGGTGCAGGTGGAGGCTGACTCGGTGGCCGATCCCGGGGTGCGTGAAGGCGACCGGCGGCGGATCCTGCGGGACGAGACGCTGCTCGTCCTCGGGCTGTCGCTGGGCGCGAGCGGGGTCTCCGCGCTGATCAGCTTCGTCGGCTCGGTGACCAAGCCCGGCGGCCTCAAGGACCAGGCGGCCACCATGAACGCCTCGGCCGCGCCCGGCCGCCCCTGGCTCGACCTCGCCTGGCAGCTCTTCGGCATCGCCGCCGCCCTGGTCCCCGTGGCCCTCGTCGCCCATCTGCTGCTGCGCGAGGGCGGCAGCCTGCGCACGCTGGGCTTCGACCGCACCAGGCCGTGGCCCGACCTGGCCCGGGGCGCCGGCATCGCGGCGGTGATCGGCAGCACCGGCATCGCCTTCTACCTGGCGGCCCGCGGCCTCGGCTTCAACCTCACGGTCGTTCCCGAGGCGCTGCCGAGCGTGTGGTGGAAGTACCCGGTGCTGATCCTGTCCGCGCTGCAGAACGCGATCCTCGAAGAGGTCATCGTCGTCGGCTATCTGCTGCGCCGGCTCGGCCAGTTGGGCTGGACCCCGGGGACCGCGCTGGTGGCCAGCGCGGTCCTGCGCGGCTCGTACCACCTCTACCAGGGCGTCGGCGGCTTCATCGGCAACATGGTCATGGGCGTGGTGTTCGTGTACTTGTACCGCCGCTGGGGGCGGGTCGGTCCGCTGGTCGTCGCGCACTCCCTGCTCGACATCGGCGCGTTCGTCGGCTACGCCCTCCTCGCGGGCAAGGTGGGCTGGCTGCCGACGGGCTGAACGCGGCGTCAGGCGCGCAGCTCGCCCTCGATGACCGTGACCGCGCGGCCGGTGAGCAGGGTGCGCTCGCCGCGCAGTCCGGTGCGGACGAGGCCGCTGCGGCGGGAGGCCTGGAGGCCGGTGAGGTCGTCGCGGCCGAGCCGGGCGGACCAGTGCGGGGCGAGCGCGGTGTGGGCGGAGCCGGTCACCGGGTCCTCGTCGATGCCGAGGTTCGGGAAGAAGCAGCGGGAGACGAAGTCGTGGCCCCGGGCGGGGTCCTCGGCATGGGCGGTGGCGATGATGCCCCGCGAGGAGTGCGCGGCCAGGGCCTTGTGGTCCGGGGTGAGCCCCAGCACCGTCTTCTCGTCGGCCAGCTCCACCAGCAGGTCGCCGACGTTCACGCCGGTGTCGAAGGCGGCGACCGGCTCGGCACCGAGTGCCTCGGCGACCCCGGCCGGGACCTCGACCCGGGTGAGCGGGGCGGTCGGGAAGTCGAGGGTGATCGAGCCGTCCCCGGCGGGCGTGGCGATGAGTACGCCGCTGCGGGTGGCGAACCGCACCGGGCCCTCGTGGGCGCCGGTGGTGTGCAGGACGTGGGCCGTGGCGAGCGTGGCGTGCCCGCACATCGCGACCTCGGTGACGGGCGTGAACCAGCGCAGCGCCCAGTCCGCCTCGCCGCCCTCCGGCAGCCGGTGCGCGAAGGCCGTCTCGGCGTGGTTGACCTCCATGGCGACGTTCTGGAGCCAGTCGTCGTCCGGGAAGACGTCGTCCAGGAGCAGGACTCCGGCCGGGTTGCCGGCGAAGGGGCGGTCGGTGAAGGCGTCAACGATTCGAATGCGCATGGCGCCGACGCTAGCGGCCGCTTCGGGCCCCGGCCCAAGGCCAATTCACGAGCCCTGGCACGTTTCCCGCCCGTCGGCGGCACGCAGCTGACAGCAGGTGGGGGCCGGCCACGGTGACCCCGCCCTCGGGAAGGGGTTGTCATGCGATCGGTACCGATATATCGTTGAGGCATCGCGAACGATACGCGATGCAGACGTGACAGATCATCGATGGAATGGAGTGATGCGCGATGCGCAGCCACGGATACGAGCACGGGCACGGACATCGGCACGAGGGCTTCGGCCGGCAGGGCATGGGCGGCTTCGAGGGCCGCCGGGCCGCCTTCGGGCCCTTCGGGCCGGGCGGTCCGGGCTTCGGCCCCGGCGGGCCCGGTTTCGGACCCGGCCCCTGGGGGCGAGGACGCGGCGGCCCAAGGGGACGGGCCCGGCGCGGTGACGTACGGGCCTCGATCCTGGCCCTGCTGAAGGACCGGCCGATGCACGGCTACGAGATGATCCAGGAGATCGCCGAGCGCAGCGGCGGCGCGTGGAAGCCGAGCCCCGGCTCGGTCTACCCCACGCTCCAGTTGCTGGAGGACGAGGGCCTGATCGCCAGCGAGAGCGAGGGCGGCAAGAAGCTGTTCGCGCTCACCGAGGACGGGCGTACGGCCGCCGACGAGGGTCCGGATGCCCCCTGGGAGGAGGCCTCGCGCGGGGTCGACTGGGAGGCGCTCAGTGAGATCCGGCAGGCCGGCTTCGGACTCATGGAGGCCTTCAGCCAGGTCTGGAAGACCGGCAGCAAGGAGCAGCGCGAGAAGGCGCTGGCCGTCATCAACGAAGCCCGCAAGAAGCTGTATCTGATCCTCGCCGACGAGCACTGACGAGGGCCGGCGGCCTCCCCGCCGTGCGAAACGTGCGGAACGTGAGGAAGGTGCCCCGTGGATCGTCCACGGGGCACCTTCGTGTGTCCGTCCGTCAGGCCACCAGCCCGGCCAGCTTGCGCAGGGACTCACTCAGCGCGGCCGTCGCCGAGTCCTTGAGCTTGCCCGCCATGAGGGAGACGGCGGCGCCCGTGAACTCGCCGTCGATGCGGACCAGTGTGGCCTCGCCCTCCGGGGTGAGCGTGTAGCGGGTGGCGACACTCACGGCCATGGGCCCCTTGCCGCGAATGGCGAACGCCCGGGCCGGCTCCAGCTCCTCGATGGTCCACTCGACCTCCGCCGGAAAGCCCATCAGCTTCATGTTCTCCTGGAAGGTCCCGCCCACCGCCAGGGTCTCCGGGCCGCCCTTGGGGAAGCTGGTGTGGGTCGCGTTCCACTCTCCGTACGCCGACCAGTCGGTGAGTTGCGCCCATACCTTCTCGGCCGGTGCCTGGATGCGTGCCTCGGCGCTGACTTCGGCCATGCGACCACCCCTCCGTGTCGGGCGTATCGGGCTACGGTGTCGCGGAACGTAGCCGCAGGGACGCGAACATTCAATACTGATGAACCGTCAGAATTCCAGGGTCTCGGGGCGATGCTCGGCCCACGCGCGGCGAGCTGGGCGCACGGCAAGGCGGCGCGCGCCCCCGGGTCGGACCGGCTGGATATCCGCCAGGTCGGCCGAATCTCCTCCGTAAGGATGAGATTCCGGACGGCGCTGTCCACTCTGTGTGGGACGCGGAAATGGTTCCGCTCGCGGATGACGCGAGTCGTCGTGGCTGATGGGGTAAGGGCTGTGCAACCCCGTACTACCCGCGGGACCTCCCATGACGAGGCGGTTCCGCACATGGACGACGATGCCGTGCTCGGCGCCGAGCTGGCAGCGGTGGTCGGCGGTGCCCGCCGGAGGGCCGTCCGGGACGGGGACCGGCAGATGGACACCGCCCATCTGCTGCACTCCCTCCTGGAGCACGATCCCGAGGTCCGCGCCGCCGTCGGTGACGCGCGGCGGCTCGCCCGGCTGTTCGGCTATCTCGTGCAGCGCAGCATCGGCTACGGGCTGCGCTGGCAGGGCAGCGTGGAGGACTCCGGCGCGATCGCCGTCGTAGCCGCCCGGGCCGGTTCCGGTGCACGGGACGCCCGGGACACCCCTGCCTGGTCACCCGCCGCGGCCGCCGCGATGGCCGGCGCCCACGCGCGCGCCCGGCACCGTGGCGCGCCCCGCCCCGCCGGCACCGACCTGCTCGCCGCCCTCACCGCGGACCCCGGCAACCGCGCGGTCGAGGTCCTCGAGCGCGCCGGCATCCCCGCCCACGACCTGGGCGGCCGGACCGGGAGCGGCACCGAGGAGTACGCGGGTGAGGGCGGCGCGGGCTGCTGACGCCCGGGAACCGCTGACGTACGTCCGTGTCCATCCCCTGAGACAGGTGTCTAGGGCCGTGACGCTCCTGTCGTCGCCTGTCATCATGTGCCGGTGCAGATGTCTGAGAGCAGTCAGGGCAGCCCCGGCAAAGGTGCCGGGCTCGGTCTCGCGCTCGCGTCGGCGCTCGCCTTCGGCGGGTCCGGGGTGGCCGCGAAACCGCTGATCGAGGCGGGGCTCGACCCGCTCCACGTGGTGTGGCTGAGGGTGACCGGCGCCGCCCTGGTCATGCTGCCGCTCGCCGTACGCCACCGGACCCTGCTGCGCCGCCGTCCCGCGCTGCTCGCCGGGTTCGGGCTGCTCGCCGTCGCCGGTGTCCAGGCCTGCTACTTCGCCGCGCTCTCCCGCATCCCGGTGGGCGTGGCGCTGCTCGTCGAGTACCTGGCCCCGGCCCTGGTGCTGGGCTGGGTGCGGTTCGTGCAGCGGCGGCCCGTGACCCGTGCCGCCGCGCTCGGCGTGGTCCTCGCGGCCGGCGGCCTCGCCTGTGTGGTGGAGGTCTGGTCGGGTCTGAGCTTCGACGCGCTCGGCCTGCTGTTCGCGCTCGGCGCCGCCTGCTGCCAGGTCGGCTACTTCGTCCTCGCCGATCACGGCGGCGACGCGGGCGAGGAGGCTCCGGACCCGCTTGGCGTCATCGCGTACGGCCTGCTCGTCGGCGCCGTCGTGCTGACCGTGGTGGCCCGCCCCTGGAGCATGCGCTGGTCGGTGCTGACCGGTTCGGCCGACCTCAACGGCACCGCCGTACCCGCCGTCGCCCTGCTGGCCTGGATCGTGCTGATCGCCACGGTCGTCGCGTACGTCACCGGCGTGCTCTCGGTACGGCGGCTGTCGCCGCAGGTCGCCGGGGTCGTCGCCTGCCTGGAGGCGGTCATCGCGACCGTGCTGGCCTGGGTGCTGCTCGGCGAGCACCTCTCGGCACCGCAGATCGTCGGCGGCGCGGTCGTCCTCGTCGGCGCGTTCACCGCCCAGTCCTCCACCCCGGCCAGGGGTTCGGTGGAGCCGGTGGCCGCCGGTGCCCCGGGACGGGAGTTGTCCGAGCATCGCACGTCCGCCTAAGGTGCCGGTCATGCCGTCCACGCTCGTTCTTCCGCCCCCGGCCGCCTGAGGCGGGCCTCCGGGACACCCGCCCGGCGCTGCTGGCGCCGGGCCGGACGGTGCTGCCCGCAGATGAAGTCCGCGCGCCCCGCTGAAGCGGGTCGCCCTCGAACTTCCGCACCCTGTGGTGCGTTTCTGCGGAGAAACCCTCTTGTCTGCGAACGCGAACGCTGTTTCCGGCCTGCCCGTCGGGCGTGGCCTGCTCTATCTGATCGTCACCGGTGCCGCCTGGGGCACCGCCGGCGCCGCCGCCTCCCTGGTCTACCGGACCAGCGACATGGGCGCGCTCAGCCTGTCCTTCTGGCGCTGCGCACTGGGGCTCCTGCTGCTGCTGGCCGGCCGCGGACTGCGCCCGAAGACCCGCCCCGCCGCGACCGAATCCCTGCCCCGCAGGGTGGCACGGGCCCTCGCCACGGGCCTCGGCCTGGCGGTGTTCCAGACCGCCTACTTCGCGGCCGTGCAGTCGACCGGGCTCGCCGTGGCCACCGTCGTCACCCTCGGCGCGGGCCCGGTGCTCATCGCCCTCGGCGCCCGGTTCCTGCTCGGGGAGCGGCTCGGCGCCGGCGGTGTGCTGGCGGTCGCCGGGGCGCTCGCCGGGCTCGCCGTGCTGACCTTCGGCGGCTCGACCGCGACCGTCCGGCCCGCCGGTGTGCTGCTGGCGCTGCTGTCGGCCGCGGGCTACGGCGCCATGACCCTGCTGACCCGCTGGTGGGGGAGGGAGGGCGGCGCCGACGCCTCCGACACCACGGTCCGGGCCTTCGCGGTGACCGGCCTGTGCCTGCTGCCGTTCGCCCTGCACGAGGGGCTCCTGCCGCACACCGCCCACCCGGCCCGGCTGCTGTGGCTCGTCTGCTACATCGCCGCCGTGCCCACGGCTCTCGCGTACGCCCTGTACTTCGCGGGAGCGGCCGTCGTACGGTCCGCCACGGTCTCCGTGATCATGCTGCTGGAGCCGGTGACCGCGGCCGTGCTGGCCGTCGTCCTGCTCGGCGAGCGGCTCACGGCGAGCACCGCGGCCGGCACCCTGCTCATGATGGCGGCGGTCGCGAGCCTGGCCGTGAGCGAGGCCCGCGGGGCCGGCCGGCGGGGGCCGGTACCGGTGTGACCGCGCCGGCCTACAGCGCCTTGAGGTAGTCGGGCAGCTCGACGCCGGCCGCCAGGTCGGCGTTGGGCACCGGCGCCTCGAACCCCTTGCGGAGCGGGACGACCCCGGCCCAGTGCGGGAGGGCGAGGTCCTCGGGCTCGTCGTTGGCGCCGCCCGTGCGGACCTTGGCCGAGACCTGGTCCAGGTCCAGCCGGATCACCGCGGTGGCGGCCAGCTCCTTCTTGTTCCCGGGGCGGGAGTCGGCGGCGCGGCCCGGCACCACGTGGTCCACCAGCGCGTCCAGGGCCAGCCGCCGCTCCTCGGGGTCGGTGACCTGGTGCGCGACGCCGTGGACCACCACGGAGCGGTAGTTGATCGAGTGGTGGAAGGCGGAGCGGGCCAGCACCAGCCCGTCCACGTGGGTGACCGTCAGGCACACCGGCAGCCCCGGGTCGGCATCGCCGGTCATCCGCAGCGGGCGGGAACCGGTGGACCCGTGGACGTAGAGCCGCTCGCCGACCCGGCCGTACAGCGTCGGCAGCACCACCGGGGCGCCGTCCCGGACGAAGCCGAGGTGGCAGACGTACCCCTCGTCGAGTATCGCGTGCACCAGCTCCTTGTCGTACGACGCCCGGTCCGCGGAGCGTGTGGGCACGGTGCGGCCGGTCGGGGTGTAGGCGGCGGCCCGGGCTTCCTCGGTCGTCCCCTGCATGACGGTTCCTCCATGGCGAGCGGTTTTGCACCGGTGATTGCACTAGTGCATAATGCGGTTTGTGCTAGGAGAGTATCGGATCGAAGGGCGCGGCGCAGCCGAGATCGCGGCCAGTGTCGAGCGCGCGGTCGGTGCCGGTGGGCTGGTGCCGGGCCAACCCCTGCCGCCCATGCGGGAGTTGGCGGTGCGACTGGGCGTGAATCCCAATACCGTCGCGGCCGCCTATCGCACGCTGCGCGAGCGCGGGGTGATCGAGACGGCGGGCCGCCGGGGCAGTCGCGTCCGCGCCAAGCCGGCCACCACGGGCCGCGAGGAACTGCGCGTGGAGATCCCCGTGGGGGGCCGTGACCTGGCCTCCGGCAATCCGGACCCGGCCCTGCTGCCCCGGCTCGCCCCGGCCCTCGCGGCGGCGGCGAAGGAGGGCGACCGGCGGCCCGTCCGCTACGGCGACGACCCCGTCGACACGGACCTCGCCCGCCTCGCCCGCGCCGAACTCGACGCCGACGGCGTCCCCGAGGGTCCGCTGACTGTGACCTCGGGCTCCCTCGACGCCATCGAACGCGTCCTGTCCGCCCACCTCAGAGCGGGCGACGCGGTCGCCGTCGAGGACCCCGGCTGGGGCAGCGTCCTGGACCTGATCCCCGCGCTGGGGCTGCGCACCCTCCCGGTCGGCATGGACGACGACGGCCCACGCCCCGAAGCGCTGCGCCAGGCCCTCGATTCCGGGGCCCGCGCCCTGATCGTCACCGACCGCGCCCAGAACCCGACCGGCGCCTCGGTGACCGCCACGCGCGCGCGTGCCCTGCGCGCGGTCCTGCGCGACCACCCGGAGACCCTGCTGATCGAGGACGACCACGGCCACGGCATCGTCGACCTCCCCCTGCACTCCCTCGCGGGCGTCACCCACCACTGGGCCGTCGTCCGCTCCGCCGCCAAGGCCTACGGCCCCGACCTGCGCGTGGCCGTCCTCACCGGCGACCCGCTCACCGTCGACCGGGTACGCGGCCGCCTGCGCCTGGGCCCCGGCTGGGTGAGCCTGCTGCTGCAACGGGCCGTGGCCAGGCTCTGGCAGGAGGGCGCGGTGGACCGGGTGGCGGTGGCGGACTCGTACGGCTCACGCAGGGACGCGCTGCTCGACGCCCTGGCGGACCGGGGCGTCGTCGGTCACGGCCGCAGCGGCATGAACGTCTGGATCCCGGTCCCCGACGAGACGGGCGCGGTGGCCCGCCTCCTCCAGCAGGGCTGGGCGGTCGCCCCCGGAGCCCGCTTCCGCCTGAGCAGTCCGCCGGCGATCCGGATCACGGTGTCGGCGCTCACCGAGGAGGACATCGCGCCCTTGGCCGAGGCGGTGGCAGCGGCGGTACGGCCGTCTCCCGGCCGCGTCTACGGCTAGGCCTTCGGCCGCAGCTGTGTCAGCGCGGCTCCGGCCAGCACGACAACCGCCCCCACCGGCGTGGTCCAGCGCAGCGACTCCCCGAGGATCGCCACCCCCGCGGCGGTGGCGATGACCGGAATGAAGTAGGTGACCATCTGCGCGGTGGTGGGCCCGACCTCGGCGACCAACCCGTACTGGATCAGCACCGCCAGCCCCGTCCCCAGCGCCCCCAGCGCGGCGATCGCCAGCAGCGGGACGAGCGAGACATGCGTGGGGAAACCGGCGAACAGCGGTGTGACCACGGCCAGTTGAAGGGTCGCCAGCAGGAGCTGCGCGCCCGTCATCGACAGGTGGGAGTTGCCCGTCCCCGCCAGCGTCCGGCGGACGTAGATCCAGCCGATCGGATAGCTCAGCGACGCCAGCAGCGCCATCGCCGTCCCCGTGGCGTCCAGGCCGTGGAAGCCCTGCCATGCGCCCAGCACGGTCAGCACCCCGAGGAAACCCAGGCCGAGGCCGGCCACGCGGACCCGGGTCGGCCGGTCCTCGGAGAGGGCGACCAGGGACAGGGCCATGCCCCACAGGGGCGAGGTGGCGTTGCAGATGCCGGCCAGCGTGGACGGGATCGTCAGCTCGGAGTAGGCGAAGAGGGAGAAGGGGAGGGCGTTCAGGAAGAAGGCCGCGACCGCCATGTGGCCCCAGAGGCGAGCCCCGCGCGGCAGCCGCTCCCGCTTGACCGCCATCGCCGCTCCCAGCACCGCCGTACCGAACACCAGGCGCCCGAGGGTGACCTGGAACGGCGCGTAGCCCTCCGTCCCCACCTTGATCAGCAGGAAGCTGAAGCCCCAGATCAGGGACAGCGCGCCGAAGCGGAGGCGCCAGTCGAGGCGGGGGCGGGGCCGGGCAGGTGCGGGGGACTGCGTACGGGATGTGGTGACCGTGCTCATGGTCTCCACGATGCTGGAGGCAACCTCGTAGCACAATCGAGATTTCTCACGCAGTACCTCGTAGAATCGCTTACATGTTGAACCTCGAACGCCTGCGCACCCTGGACGCCCTCGCCCGGCACGGCTCGGTCAGCGCGGCGGCCGACGCGCTGCACGTCACCACGTCCGCCGTCTCCCAGCAGCTGGGCAAGCTGGAGCGGGAGATCGGCCAGCAGCTCCTCGCCAAGAACGGCAGGGGCGTGCGGCTCACGGACGCCGGCCGGCTGCTGTCGGACCACGCGGCGCGGATCCTCTCCCAGGTCGAGCTCGCCGAGTCCGATCTGGAGGCGCATCGAGGGCAGGTCGTCGGCGAGCTGCGGCTGTCCGCGTTCCCGACCGCCGCCCGCGGGCTCTTCCCGGCCGCGCTCGGCACGCTGCGGGGCCGGCACCCGGGGCTGCGCGTGCGCTCCAGTGAGCTGGAGCCGGAGCAGGGCATCGCCGGGGTCGTGCGCGGAGACCTCGATCTCGCGGTGGTCCTGGACTGGTACAACAAGCCGATGCCGGTGCCCGACGGCCTGGTCAAGGCGCCCCTGCTGGACGACCCGGCCGATGTCGCCCTGCCCCTGGGGCACCGGCTGGCCGATCGGGACGAGGTGGACCTCACCGAGTTCGCCGAGGACGAGTGGATCACCTGGGGCGAGGGTGAGTTCTGCCACGAGTGGCTCATGTTCACGCTGCGGTCCAAGGGCATCGAGCCGATCGTCGGCCACCGTGCCGGCGAGACCCACACCCAACTCGGCCTGGTCGCCTCCGGATTGGGCATCTGCATCGCACCCCTGCTGGGCCGGCACCCGGTGCCCGAGGGCGTGGTCCTGATCCCACTGAGCCAGCGCGTGCGCCGTCATGTGTACGTCGTCTGGCGGGCGGACGCCGACCGCAGACCCTCGATCCGCGCGGCGGTCGAGGCCCTGCGGACGGCGGCACAGTCGCTGGGCTGAGCCCTGGGCCCTGTCGCCGGACTCCCGTCGTCCGCCCGAAGGGCGGGCCCTGCGGCGTCAGGTGCGTGCTCTGGGGGTCCCCCGGCGGAAGGCTGGGGGAGGGAGTCTGACGGCAGGGCCTACGCCCCGCCCAGTTTCCGGAAGTCCCAGGAGACGGTCTTCTCCGGGGTCAGCCGGGCCCAGGCGTGCCGGCCGTCGTGCGGCATCTCGTCCAGGCCGAAGTTCTTCCGGGCGAACAGCGTCTCCGCCGTGTCGAGTTCGGCGCACAGCTCACCGGTGCGCGGCACCTCGCCCACGAACTCCACCCGGCCGGACAGCTCGACCCCGCGCAACTGGTCGTACTCCTCGCCCGAGTCGACCACGACGGCCACGTGCGGATTCCGGCGCAGCTGGGTCCAGCGCCTGCTGCGCACCACCGAGTACAGCCACAGCGAGGTGCCGTCCCAGGCGAACCACAACGCGCTGACGTGCGGTGCGCCGTCGGCCGACACGGTCGCGACCCGGCAGGTGCGCTGGGTGGTCAGAAACTCGTCCAGCTCGCCGGGCGTCATCATGATCTTGCGGCCCCGGCGCTGCTCGGTCACGGTCATGCGACCCCCTCTTCTCCCACGTCATGTCGGCGAACTATCGTGTCCCGGCGATCCTCTGACATCACGTCAGAAAAGGAAATGGGTATGCCGTCGTACGAACAGCTCCGCGAACTCCTCGACCCCGCGCGCACCGTCCTGCTCACCGTGGAGTGCCAGCAGGGGGTCGTCGGGCCGGACAGCGCGCTGCCCGAACTCGCCCGTGAGGCCCGCTCCTCCGGTGCCCTGAGCAATGTCGCCCGGCTGGTCGCCGCCGCGCACGAGGGCGGGGTCCAGGTGATCCACGCGATCGCCGAGCGCCGCCCGGACGGCCGGGGCGCGAGCCGCAACGCCCGCCTGTTCCGGGCCGCCGAGCGGCTTGCCGTGCGGCAGCTGGCCGGCAGCACCGCCGTCCGGGTCGCGCCGCCGATCGAGGTCACCGAGGAGGACCTCGTCGTACGGCGGCTGCACGGGCTGTCCCCGCTCCACGGCACCGGCGTCGACGCCCTGCTGCGCAATCTCGGCTGCCGCACACTGGTCGTCACCGGGGTCTCCGCCAACGTGGCGATACCCAACGCGGTGTTCGACGCGGTCAACCTCGGCTACGAGGTCGTCGTCCCGGCCGACGCCGTCGCGGGGGTACCCGCCGAGTACACCCCCGCGATGATCCGGCACACCCTCGCGCTGGTCGCCACGGTCGCGACCACCGACGAGGTGCTCGGCTGCCTCACCCGGCCGCGCAGGCGCGGCTGAGGCGGCTCAGGCCAGGGTGATGTTCCCGCCGGAGACGGCGATGTTCTTGGCGGGCAGCGGCTGGGTCGCCGGACCCTGCTTCACACTGCCGTCCGCGGCGGAGAAGTGGCTCTGGTGGCACGGGCAGACGATCACGCCGTTCGCCACGCTGCCCACCGTGCACCCCTGGTGGGTGCACGTGGCCGAGAAGGCCTTGTACGCGCCCTTCGTCGGCTGGGTCACGACCACGCCCTGGTCCTTGAAGATCTTGCCGCCGCCCTCGGGGATGTCGGTGGTCTTGGCGAGCGCGGTGCCGCCGCCGTTCTCCGACGCCCCGGAGGACGCCGACGCTCCGCCGGAGCCGGTCGTTCCCGTCGTACCGGTGCCGCCGGTCGAGCCGGAGGTGCCGGATCCGGTGGTGACCGTGTCGGACGAGTTGTCGCCCGAACCGCAGGCGGCCAGCGTGGCGGCGAGCCCCGCCGCTCCGGCCGCCGCCACGACCGTACGGCGGGCCGGGCCGGCGGTGGGCTGGGGCGATGCGCTGCTCATGGTGGGTTTCCCTTCCGCGGAGCTTCTCGTGATCCGTCCAGGGGTACGGTGCTCGGGCACCACCCGTTCAGACGGGCACCCAGATCCTTGCCGCCGGGGCATGAGACGGCCGTAAGCCACAGCTGTCGGCAAGCTGTCGGCCGTGCGCCAGTAACCTGGGGCGATGCTCAAGGAAGTCACCGCGACCCGCTACATCACGCCGCTGCGTGAGGGCGGCTCGCTGCCGGGGCTCGTCGAGGCCGACGACTTCGGGACCTACGTCATCAAGTTCACCGGCGCCGGACAGGGCCGCAAGACCCTGGTCGCCGAGGTGGTGTGCGGCGAACTCGCCCGGCGCCTCGGATTCCGGATGCCCCGGCTGGTCACGATCCAGCTGGACGCCGTCCTCGGACTCGGCGAGCCCGAGCAGCAGGTGCAGGAGCTGCTCAGGTCCAGCGGTGGCGTCAACCTCGGCATGGACTTCCTCTCCGGCGCCCTCGGCTACGACCCGCTCGCCTTCCCGGTGAGCCCCGAGGAGGCGGGCCGGATCGTCTGGTTCGACGCGCTGATCAACAACGTGGACCGGTCCTGGCGCAACCCCAACCTCCTGGTGCACCGCGGCGAGCTGTGGCTCATCGACCACGGCGCGACGATGATCTGGCACCACAACTGGCCCTCCGCCGAGGCCTCCGCGGCCCGCCCGTACGACGCCTCCGACCACGCCCTCGCCCGCTTCGCCCCGGACGTCGCCGGCGCCGCGGCCGACCTCGCGCCCCGCATCACCGAGGACCTGCTCGCCGAGGTCACCGCCGAGGTCCCGGACGCCTGGCTCGCCGACGAGCCCGGCTTCGACACCCCGGACGCCCTGCGCCGGGCCTACGCGCGGCCGCTGCTCGCGCGGGCTGCCGTCGTCCACGACCGCATCACCGGCACCGGCTCCGGCTCGAAGGAGGCCAAGTGAGCGAGACCCACATCCACATGGCCGGTCATGTCACCGAGCGGCACATCACCCGGGCCGGCCAGGGCGGCGACCGGGACGTGTTCGAGTACGCGCTGCTCAGGGTCGTACCCCGCGTGGAGCGCGGCGAGTGCATCAACGCGGGCGTGGTCGTCTACTGCCGGGCCAAGGCCTACGTCGGCGCCCGCACCCATCTCGACGAGGCCCGGCTGCTCGCCCTCGACCCGGAAGCCGACGTGGCCGGGGTGCGGGCCGCCCTCGGCGCGATCGAGCGGCACTGCGCGGGCGGCGAGGAGGCCGGACAGGCGGCCGGCGACGACGCGGGGCGCCGTTACCGCTGGCTGATCGCGCCCCGCTCCACCATCGTCCAGCCCGGACCCGTGCACACCGGACTCACCACCGACCCGGCGGCCGAAACGGAGCGCCTGCTGGACCTTCTGGTGAGGTAATGGATCACACGCACCCGGTGTCCCGTTGACACCGGGTGCCAGGGCTTCTAGCGTCACCCGTGCTGAAGGTACTAAGCGGTCGCTCACCGCGCCGCAGGTTCTCTCAAGGGCGAGGAGAAGCAGCAATGTCCACCACTGAACAGCGGGTCGCGATCGTCACCGGCGCGGCACGCGGCATCGGCGCCGCCACCGCCGTACGGCTGGCCGCCGAGGGTCGCGCGGTCGCCGTGATCGATCTCGACGAGGCCGCCTGCAAGGACACCGTCGAGAAGATCACCGCCGCGGGCGGCAGGGCGATCGCGGTCGGCGCGGACGTGTCCGACGAGGCGCAGGTCGAGGCGGCCGTCGCCCGGGTCGCCGAGGAGCTGGGCGCCCCGACCATCCTGGTCAACAACGCGGGCGTGCTCCGTGACAACCTGCTGTTCAAGATGAGCGTCTCCGACTGGGACACCGTCCTGAACGTCCACCTGCGCGGCTCGTTCCTGATGACCAAGGCCGTCCAGAAGCACATGGTCGACGCCGGCTTCGGCCGCGTGGTCAACCTCTCCTCGTCCTCGGCGCTCGGCAACCGCGGCCAGGCCAACTACTCCGCCGCCAAGGCCGGCCTGCAGGGCTTCACCAAGACCCTCGCCATCGAACTCGGCAAGTTCGGCATCACCGCCAACGCCGTCGCCCCCGGCTTCATCGCCACCGAGATGACCAAGGCCACCGCCGACCGCGTCAAGATGGACTTCGAGGACTTCAAGAAGGCCGCCGCGGGCGCCATCCCGGTGCAGCGCGTCGGCGAGCCCGAGGACATCGCCAACGCCATCGCCTTCTTCACCGGCGAGGCGGCCGGCTTCGTCTCCGGCCAGGTGCTGTACGTCGCCGGCGGACCGCTCGACTAGGGAATTCTGGGGAAACACCGACATGACTGAACTCCCGGAGCTGTCCGGCAAGGTCGCCCTCGTCACGGGCGCGAGCCGAGGCATCGGCTACGGCGTCGCCGAGGCGCTGATCGCCCGCGGCGACCGCGTGTGCATCACCGGCCGTAACGAGGACGCCCTCAAGGAGGCCGTCGAGAAGCTCGGCGCCGAGCGGGTCATCGGCGTCGCCGGCAAGGCGCACGACCTCGACCACCAGGCCGAGGCCGTCGAGCGCACGATGGAGGCCTTCGGCCGCCTCGACTTCCTGATCAACAACGCCGGCACCAACCCGGTGTTCGGGCCCATCGCGGACCTCGACCTGAACGTCGCCCGCAAGGTCTTCGAGACCAACGTGATCTCCGCGCTCGGCTTCGCCCAGAAGACCTGGCACGCCTGGCAGAAGGACAACGGCGGCTCGATCGTCAACATCGCCTCGGTCGCGGGCCTCGCGCCCTCGCCGTTCATCGGCGCCTACGGCGTCAGCAAGGCCGCGATGATCAACCTGACCCAGCAGCTGGCGCACGAGTTCGCGCCGAAGGCACGGGTCAACGCGATCGCCCCGGCCGTCGTGAAGACCAAGTTCGCGCAGGCCCTGTACGAGAACCGCGAGGAGGAGGCGGCCGCCGCCTACCCGCTCGGCCGGCTCGGCGTGCCCTCTGACATCGGCGGGGCCGCGGCCTTCCTCACCTCCGAGCAGTCCGACTGGATCACCGGCCAGACGCTCGTCGTGGACGGCGGCATCTTCCTCAACGCCGGCGTGGGCTGAGCCACCTTCCGGGCGCCGATTTTCGGACGGATCGGCGCCCGGAAAGCCCCAGGGAATCCGCACAGCGAACTGACAACGTCGTCATCGAAAGTTCGATCAAGAACCCTTGTTTCAGGGGAGGTTCAGAGGCTCGAACGCTGCGGTATGGTCTGCCGACCCTTGGTACGGCGGATCGAGGAGCGTGCGCGTGTTCAACCGGAAACGATTCCTGCGTTCAGGCGCGGCGATCGCGTCCATATCCCTGGCGGCCGGTGGGTGCGGGCTGATGTCCAGCGGCGGTGGCGACAACAAGGGCCCCATCGTCGTCGGAACCACCAGCGCGCCCAGCACCCTGGACCCGGCCGGCGCCTGGGACGGTTCCTGGGAGCTGTACCGGAACATCTACCAGACGCTCCTCGCCTACCCCAACGGTGCCACCAGCCCCCAGCCCGACGCCGCCAGGAGCTGTGCCTTCACCGACTCCGGCAGCCGCACCTACCGCTGTGAGCTGCGTCCGGGCCTGAAGTTCGCCGACGGCGACGCGTTGAACGCGAACGCCGTCAAGTACTCCATCGACCGCATCCGCGCGATCGACGCCCCCGGCGGCCCCGCCGGGCTGCTCGGCAGCCTGGACCGGGTGCAGGCGCTCGGCGACCACGAGGTCGTCTTCCACCTCAACCAGCCCGACGCCACGTTCCCGTTCGTGCTGGCCACCCCCGCGATGTCCATCGTCGACCCGAACGACTACCCGGCCCGCTCCCTGCGCAAGGACGCGCAGGTCAACGGCTCCGGGCCGTACCGGCTCCGGTCGTACGACGAGGGCAAGCAGGCCGTGCTGACCAGCAACGGCAACTACGTGGGCTTCGCCGACCGGCAGAACGACGCGGTGACCATCCGCTATTTCCAGGACTCGGCCAGCATGGTCAAGGCGCTGCGGACCAAGCAGATCGACGTCACCTACCGCGGCCTCGCCGCCGACGACATCCTCGCCCTCCAGCAGCACGGGAACGCGAACCTGCAGCTGGTCGACGGCGCCGGCACCGACATCAGCTACCTGGTCTTCAACCCCCAGGACCCCTGGGCCAAGGAGCCCGCCGTCCGCAAGGCCGTCGCCCAGATCGTCGACCGGGGCGCCATCGCGCACAAGGTCTACAAGGACACCGTCGACCCGCTGTACTCGATGGTCCCCAAGGGCCTGACCGCCCACACCACCGGCTTCTTCGACGACTTCGGCGACCCGAGCGTGCCCAAGGCCCGCAAGATCCTTGACGACGCGGGCATTCACCAGCGCGTCCCGCTCACCCTCTGGTACACCACCGACCGCTACGGCTCCGAGACGGCCCTGATGTTCCAGGAGCTGAAGCGGCAGCTGGAGGCCTCCGGGCTGTTCACCATCACGCTCCAGAGCCGCCCCTGGAAGACCTTCGTGGTCGGCTACCAGAAGGGCGAGTACCCGGTGTTCGGCCGCGGCTGGTTCCCGGACTTCCCCGACGCCGACAACTTCATCGCCCCGTTCGTCGGCGACCACAACGCGCTCGGCACGCCCTACTCGTCCCCGGAGATCACCGGCAGACTGCTGCCGCACTCGCGCGCGCAGAGCGACCGCGCCCAGACGGTCAAGGACCTGGAGCAGGCCCAGCAGATCATGGTGAACGACGCCCGGCTGATCCCGCTGTGGCAGGGCCGGCAGTACGTCGCGGCCAGCGAGGACGTCTCCGGCGGCGAGCAGGCCCTCGACCCGTCGACGATCATGATGATGTGGACGCTGCATCGCAAGACCAGCTGGTGAACCGGTCTTCGGGTGCCTGTTGTCAGTGGTCGGCTGTAGGTTCTGAAGCCTGGAAGTGACCGCACGACATGAGGACGTTGACGTGACCGACATCGCCATGCTGCCCGAGTCCTGGCGCGGGGTTCTGGGCGACGAGCTGCAGCAGCCCTACTTCAAGGAGCTGACCGAGTTCGTCGAGGAGGAGCGGGCGAAGGGCCCGGTCTACCCGCCGCGCGATCAGGTCTTCGCCGCGCTGGAGGCCACGCCGTACGACAAGGTCAAGGTCCTCGTCCTGGGCCAGGACCCGTACCACGGCGAGGGCCAGGGCCACGGGCTGTGCTTCTCGGTCCGCCCGGGCGTGAAGACCCCGCCGTCGCTGCGGAACATCTACAAGGAGATGAACGCGGAGCTGGGCCTGCCGGTCCCGGACAACGGCTATCTGCTGCCGTGGGCCCAGCAGGGCGTGCTGCTGCTCAACGCGGTCCTCACCGTCCGGCAGGGCGAGGCGAACTCGCACAAGGGCAAGGGCTGGGAGAAGTTCACGGACGCGGTCATCCGCGCGGTCGCCGACCGCCCCGACCCGGCGGTCTTCGTCCTGTGGGGCAACTACGCGCAGAAGAAGCTCCCGCTGATCGACGAGCAGCGGCACGTGGTGGTCAAGGGCGCGCACCCCTCGCCGCTGTCCGCGAAGAAGTTCTTCGGCTCGCGCCCGTTCACGCAGATCAACGAGGGCATCGCGAGCCAGGGCCACGAGCCGGTCGACTGGACCATCCCGAACCTGAAGGGCTGACGGCCGTGCGGGCGGTCCCGTGTCGTACGGGGCCGCCTGCCCGGGATTGCCCGTGCCGCCGGTTAGCGTCGGGAGCGGACGGTCGACTAGTGCCCGGAGGACGCGGTGGCGGAGCGGCAGGAGCAGGTGGCACTGGATGACGTGCTGACGCGCATCGGGCAGGTCGTGATGCTGCATCACGGGGGCGACCGCGAGGAGGCGCGCAGCCGCCTCCTCGATCTGTGGGGCGAGGTCGGGGAGGCGGGGGATCCGCTGCACCGGTGCACGCTCGCCCACTATCTCGCCGACACACAGGACGATCCTTCGCACGAACTCGCTTGGGATCTGCGGGCGTTGTCGGCGGCCGAAGAGCTTGCTGACGGGCCGGGTGGCTTCCTGCCGTCCCTGCATCTCAATCTGGCCGCCGACTATGTGAAGCTCGGGCGTGTGGAGGCCGCCCGTAGTCACTTGCGCTCCGCTCTGCGGGCAGCGGGTTCCCTGGCCGACGACGGGTACGGCAAGGGGGTGCGGGCGGCCATCCGGCGGCTGGAGTTGCAGTTGGGGGAGTAGCACTGCCCCTGCGGGCGCGTCTCAGTGACCGTACGTCTGCTCGCAGATCTCCGCCTCCGGGCTGTCTTCCCGCCAGCCGCCGTACCTCCTGCCCAGGGCACACACGTCCGGGGCCTTGGGGACCGGGTTCGACACGACCGGGGCGTCGGTGTGCTTTCGCCGGTGGTGGTGCTCGGGGTGGGCGCGGTGGTGGTGCGGGGGAGCGGGCGGACGGGGTGCGACCACCGGTGGGGCCTCGGCCCTGTGCTGCGAGCCCATCGGCGTCGGGGGCTGGGACTGCTCGGCCGGCTCGACCATCTCCAGGGCCTGCTGGGCCGGGGCCTGGACCACTCGGGGCTCCGTGCTGCCGTCCGGCCGGGGTGCCGTCGGCAGGGTGGGGGCCGTGTCCGGCGGCGGTGCCGGTGTCGCCGGGCGCTGTACCGACACACAGCCGGAGAGGGCCGAGACGGCCACGGTGACCAGGAGCGCTGCGGTGGTGGTCGTTCGATGCACCCGGGCAACTCTGCTGGGTCGGCGCCCGGGTTGGCACCAGGGAGCCGAGGTTGATGCCCCCGTACGGGTGATCTCGTGCCCCGTGCGGATGGTTTCCGGGTGCCAAGGGTGACGTTCAGTCGCCGGTGGCGCCGTCGATCCGTTCACGGACGAGGTCGGCGTGGCCGTTGTGCCGCGCGTATTCCTCGATCATGTGGGTGTAGATCCAGCGCAGGTTGAACGGCGTGTCCCTGAACCTGCTCTTCCCCCGGGACAGATCGTCGAGTCCGAAGCCGGCCGCGTTGCGCCGGGCGATCTCGATCTCCGCCTGCCAGGTCGCGTACGCCTCCTGCCAGGTGTCGGCCTCGGTGACATGGAAGTCGCCGTCCTGGTCCTCGTCGGTGTAGTAGATCGGCCCGGGGTCGTCGCCCACCAGCACCTTGCGGAACCAGGCCCGCTCCACCTCCGCCATGTGGCGCACCAGCCCCATGAGGGACAGCTCGGAGGGCGGCACTGACGCGGTGCGCAGCTGGTCGTCCGTCAGCCCCTCGCACTTCGCGGCCAGCGTCTGGCGGTGGTAGTCCAGCCAGCCCTCCAGCATGGCGCGCTCACCGGCGGTCTGGTCGGGCTCATGGCGTTCCGTTGTCATGCCCGTATCCTCATCCGACCTTGTGCCGTCCCACCAGGGGTTTTCACCGGGGCGTCGCGGTGCCGAACGAACCCGCCGCGCACGAGCACACCAGCCGGCCGACGGTGGTCCGCGTGCCCCGGGCGGGCCCCGGCTGCCCCGGGCCGACGCCGAGACCGCAGCCGCCCGACGACGAGAAGGCCGAACTCCCGCGCCGGCTCGGCGACCGACACGACCCCATCCCCGCCGTCCTCGCCGCCACCGCCCCCGAGGACCTGCTCCGGCGCGATGTCCACCACATCACCACGCCCCTGCCCTCCCCACCTGGCCTGGTTCCCGCCCTGGCCGAGGGTCGGCGGCGACCGGCGGCCGCCGTATGCTGCCGGAGAAGCAATCACGAGGCAGGGGAGCACACGTGAAGGTCGGCTGCATCGGACTCGGGGACATCGCGCAGAAGGCGTACCTGCCGGTGCTGGCCACGCAGCCCGGGATCGACCTCCACCTGCAGACCCGCACGCCCGGCACCCTCGAGCGGGTGGCGGACAGCCTGCACCTGCCGGCCGAGCGGCGGCACACCACGCTCGACTCCCTGCTCGCCGCCAGGCTCGACGCGGCCTTCGTGCACGCGCCGACCGCCGTCCACCCCGAGATCGTCACCCGGCTGCTCGAGGCGGGCGTACCGACGTACGTCGACAAGCCGCTCGCCTACGAACTCGCGGACTCCGAACGGCTGGTGGGCCTCGCCGAGGAGCGCGGGGTCTCGTTGTCCGTCGGTTTCAACCGGCGCTACGCCCCCGGGTACGCGCTGTGCCTGGACCATCCGCGCGAGCTGATCCTCATGCAGAAGAACCGGGTCGGGCTGCCCGAGGAACCGCGCACGATGATCCTGGACGACTTCATCCATGTCGTCGACACCCTGCGGTTCCTGGTGCCGGGCCCGGTCGACGACGTGACGGTACGCGCCCGCACCGAGGGCGGACTGCTGCACCACGTGGTGCTCCAGCTCGCCGGCGACGGGTTCACCGCGCTCGGTGTGATGAACCGGCTCAGCGGCTCCACCGAGGAGATCCTGGAGGTCTCCGGTCAGGACACCAAGCGCCAGGTGCTCAACCTCGCCGAGGTGATCGACCACAAGGGCCAGCCGACCGTGCGCCGCCGTGGCGACTGGGTGCCGGTGCCCCGGCAGCGCGGCATCGAGCAGGCGGCCCTCGCCTTCCTCGACGCCGTGCGCGCCGGGAAGGTGCTCAGTGCCCGGGACGCGCTGGCGACTCACGAACTGTGCGAGCGGGTGGTACGAGCGGTTCAGGACCGTGCCGGCGCGGCCTGAGCGTCTTCAGGCCCTCCGTCGCGCACAGCGAGGCCAGCACCAGCAGCGCGCCGTCCACCGGCCAGTCGCCGTAGCGGACGTACGGCGTGATGCCGTGCGCCAGCGGTACGTCGTACACCCGGGCCGTGCTCGCGTCGGTGCCGAGCCACGGGCCGAGCCGCTGCCCGCTCGGCCCGTACACGGCGGAGACGCCGGTGAGGGTCGCGTGCACCATCGGGCGGCCGGTCTCGGCGGCCCGCAGCGCGCCCAGCGAGGCGTGCTGCTCCGGTGCCCAGCTGTCCTGGAAGGTGGAGGTGGCGGACTGGCCGAGCAGCACATCGGCGCCGTCGTCCGCCAGATGCCGGCTCATGTCGGGGAACGCGGTCTCGAAGCAGATCAGCGGGCCGATCCGCAGCCCGTGCCCGACGTTCATCACGACCTGTTCGGTACCGCGCCTGCGGTCCTCACCGGCCGCCTTGCCGACCGAGGTGGCCCAGCCCAGCAGCGAGCGGGCCGGTATGTACTCACCGAAGGGGACCAGCCGCATCTTGTCGTACCGGCTGTCCGTCGGGCCGTTCGGGCCGATCAGCACCGAACTCTTGTAGATGCCGGGGCGGTCGGAACGGCGGGCGTCCACGTTGACCAGCACATCGGCGCCGACCGCGCGGGACAGGGCGGTGACCCGCTGGGCCAGATCGGGCCGGTCGCCCAGGTCGAAGCCGACGCTGGACTCACCCCAGACGACCAGGTCGGGGTGCTGCCCGGCGAGCTGCCGGGTCAGCTGCTCCTCGCGGTCGAACCGCTTGTCGCCACCGTCCATGATCCCCGGCTGTACGACGGCGATCCGGACCCGCCCGTCCACCTCCGGGCGTGGCGCCCAGGCCCACGCGGCCGAGGTCGCGGCGGCCGTGGCGACCAGTGAGGCCACGGCCGGCACACGCGCCTCGCGCACCGATGTCAGTACGGCCGCCGCCACGTTCACGGCCACGATCAGGAAGCTGAGCAGCCACACCCCGCCGACCGAGGCCAGCCGCAGCGCGGGGGAGACCTGCCACTGGCTGGCGCCCAGCATGCCCCATGGCCCGCCGAGGCCCTGCCAGGACCGCACCAGCTCCACCATCAGCCAGGCCGACGGCAGCACCAGCAGCGCGGCGGCACCCCGGCCCGGCGAGGGCTGTCCGCCCAGGAAGCGGCGCACCAGCCAGCCCCAGGGCGCCCACAGTGCGCCCAGCAGAGCGGCGATCAGGAAGATGAACACGTGCAGGCTCGGCAGCAGCCAGTGATGCACGGCCATCAGGAAGCCGAAACCGCCGCCCCAGCCGTCGTACGCCGCGCGGCGGCCGCTCGGTGCCGAGCGGGCCAGCAGGATCCAGGGAACCAGGGCGACGTAGGCGAACCACCAGAGGGAAGGGGCGGGGAAGGCCAGCACGGGCAGGGCACCGGCGAGGGCGGCGACGGCGGAGCGCCGCCAGGGGGAGGTGAGCCAGTGGTCGATCGTCCTCATGTGGACCCTCCCTACCCTGCGTGCACTTCCAGTGTGCGCCGGGGGAGCGATCTAGAACAGGGCGCCTGGGGTGCGCCTCAGGGAGTGGCAGTGCCCTTGGCCGCGAGGTGGCGCCATTCTTCCTCGACCGTCACCTGGCGCAGCCGCCAGCCCTCCCCTGTGCGCAGCAACGCGAACTCATAGCGACCGCCGCACACCAGGTCCGGCGGAGTGGGGGTGCCGTCGGTCGTGAAGCGCATCGGGTTGAAGTAGGCGGCCCGGACGCGGGCCGTGTCGCCGGTGTCGTGGTCCAGGATGCCGAAACGGACCTGGCGGTTGACGATCAGGTGCTGGCGCATGGTGAACAGGGAGAGGTTCTCGGCGAGCCAGTCGGCGATCTCGGGCGCGGGGCCCTCGATGCCGCCGGCCGAGCGGTAGTCGGCGCGGCCGTCCGGGGTGAACAGGTGTCGGTACGCCGGCCAGTCGCCGTCGTCCACCGCCACGGCGTACGCGGTGACCACCTCGTCCACGGCCAGCCGGTCGATCACGGTCGCGAGCTCCGCACGCTGTGTCATCGGCACAGTGTTGGGCATCGGAGGTGAAGAGCCAAGAGGGCGTGCCGGGTTATTCGGTGGTGCGGACGCCGGCGTACGGCCGAAGCTGTGCCCCATGAACGATCTGTCCCACGGTGGATCCATGGGCTCCGGGCCGAAGTGGACGAAGAGCGAACCTCCGGTCGAGCAGCCAGGCCCTGGGCCGGAGCTTTCCACCTACCAGCAGGCGATGAGGCAAAGGCTTCTCGCCGCCCCGGTGGTACAGGCCCCCGAGCCCTGGAGGCGCATCGCGTATGCCCCGGTCGGCGGGCTTCTGGGGATCGGCTTCGCCTCGCACCCCGGCACCGGCCAGGACTTGGTGATGGTCGTCTCGCACGACGGTCACGGTCTCTTCGACGCCGTCACGGGAGAGAAGATCGCGCGGGATCGTGACCCTGACCCCGAGGACGACAGCCGCGACGCGGATCCCGCTCTGTCGTGTCCTGGACTGGGACCGGTCGCCGCAAGCAGGGTGCGCATCGCCGGGCTTTTCGGAGGAGAGCTGCACACCACCAGCGGAGACGGTTGGAAGCTGGAGGTCGTTGCCCCGGCCTGGCCGAACGAGCGTGTCCTGCTCTCCCGCGACGGCGGATTGCCTCACTCCGGTCCGTACGGGGAGCGTTGGTGGCACATCTTCCACTCCACCTACTCCGAGCTCCGTGCCGCTGGATTCTCGCCCTCCGGGCAGACCCTTGCCGTAGCGACGAGCAGCGATCTGTCCCTGTGGACTCGCCGGTAGCTCGCGGGCGGACCGACAACGCCGCTGCGGGTGTCAAGGACATGCTCCGCGTCCCTGATCCGGTCCGCGTCAGCGGGGGATGCCCGCATCGTCCAGGTACTGGTGCATGGTCTCTGCCGGAAGGTTTGGGTTACTCAGGGCGTGGATGGCGGTCTCCGGATTCCGGCAGCTTCGGAGGATGAGGTCCACCGGCAGCGCGGGGTGCGCGGCTGCCATGGCACGAACACGCGCGTCGGGATCGGCCAGCAGCCGGACCACTGTGCCGACGGGTGCTTCGGAGTCGAGTCCCACCAGCCACCGTTTGTCCGGGTCCGGGTCGTCGGCGAAGCGTTGTCCGTTGCCCGTGCGCGGGAAGTTCGGGTGGCGCAGGAGATCGCCCTTGGTGATGACCTCGCAGTTCAGATACGTCTGGAGCACCACCTCGCCGTCGACGGTCGGTTGGTTCTCACACAGCAGGAGTCGCACGGGGTAGTCGTCGTCCTTGGAGAGCAGGTCGACGGCGTCCGCAGGAAGGTGCCGGCTGTAGGCGGCGCTGCGCCGTAGCAGGGTGTTGGACGATGTGGCGCACTGGCGCAGGACGTCGGGATCAGCGCAGAGGCGAACCCATTCGACGGGATGGAGCCGGTCGGACGGCTTGATGGTGATGTCGATGGCGGTACGTTCGGTCTCTGTCAGTTCGGGTCGCACAGACACCGCCAGCCGGACGCTGTGCGCGTCGTCGTTCGCCAATGTCCTGACGATGTCGATGGGAACGTTGAGGTTGGTCGCCAGCTCCCGCCGGTCCTCTTCCTCCGTGCTTGCCGCGAGCTGTTCGGCGGTCGCCGACCTCATGGCGCCGTACCGGATCACATCCTGCCTGGCGAAGCGGCCGATTCCTGCACTGAGAAGAAGGTCCGTACAGCCCGCGTCACCGCGGCACGCCTCCATCATGGCCGCCTGGCGTACTTTGTCATCGGCGTCGCGGAGCAGACGACTTCGCGCGTCCTCGGAAAGCAGGGTCCACTGGCCGCAGGCTGCTTGGCGAAGGTCCGCGTCCTGGTGGTCGGCAAGCCCGGCGACCAGGCTGGGAGCTGTGTGGCGGCAGAAGGCTGCGCTTCGGCGGACCCGCGGTTCCGGATCGGCGAGCAGGCGCTGCTGGGTGGAGAGGGGCAGTGGCTGCACGGGGATGCGGAACCAGTCGGGTCCGGCGGCCAGAGCATGGCGGACCCGTGGATCGGCATCGTCCACGAGCCGGGCGCGTTGTTCCGGCGTCACGGCGGGGTTCGCAGCGAACGCTGCCCGCAGCCTGTGGTCGGGATGCGCGACGATGGCGTTCACCACCTCGTCCGGCAGACCGCGCCAGGCGATCATGTCCCAGGCCGCTTTGGCTTCCTCGCACAGCATTCTGATCAAGACCCCGGCCGGCGCCGCAGGATTTCGCGCGAGCGCAGCGATGGTCTCGCGGTGACCGCAATTGCCGCACATGGTGTCCCTCCCCGTGAGCCCGCGGGCGTCGCGAGCCCGCGGATTGTGTGCATGGCCCGTGTGCAGGGTCAACATCGGTGATCACGCTTTGCCGCAAAGGCCACCGGCCCAGGTTGCTCTGCTCCAGGTTCGAGGCTGTCTCGTGGCGCCCCTGCGCCGGGCCTTGCGTCCGGGCCGGCTGCCGCCGTTCGGATCGCCCAAGGCGGCCCTTCAGGTGATTGCCGGACGCCTCATGAGCCAGACAGCCGTCGCAGGGGTACGACGTCTCAGCCGAGAACGCACCAGAACGCCGTGAGGAGCTTGGGGATGTACGCAGCAGTCCGACGGTACGAAGGGGTGACCGATTCGGTCGAGGCGGCACGTCTCGTGAACGAGGGGTTCGTGCCGCTCATGCGCCAAGTCTCCGGCTTCGTGGCTTACTACTGGATCGATGTCGGGGACGGAGTGATGGTCTCGACCAGCGTCTTCCAGGACCAGGCCGGTGCTGAAGAATCGATCTCGACGGCTGCGGACTTCGTGCGGGACAACCTTGTGTCGCTGCTTCCCAACCCTCCCGCGGTCATGGCGGGCGAGGTGGTGGCTTCCGCGTGACAGCGTTCGGACCGGCCACGTGAGATGGTCTCCGAGGCTTGCCGGCCTGCCGTGCCCACGTGGTCGCCCTTCTCAGCGTTGATCCCGCGAGGTGCCGTCGGCCGCAAAGAGGACTGTGAACGAGGCTCGACCTGGATCAAGCGTCCTGGAAGCGGAAGTTGAGGGAGTCTCCGGCCCGCGTCCAGTGGGATCCCGAGCGCGATCTGCACCACAACCCCTTGCCCTACCGGTCGTTGCAGCTCGGTCTCGCCGGGGAGGCGGCGGCGCGGGCTGTCGCGCTGTTGCCGCCGGAGCGGCCGTACCCCCTGGCCGGCGACACGCTCACGCATCTGCTCGCCTGGACGTGCACGGGGAAGGTGCCGCTCAGGCCGCCTTGATGACCTGCTCGCGGATCGCCTCGGCCCACTCGACCACCAACAGCTCGTATTCGAGGCGCTCTTGGGCGGACAGGGTGCCGCCCGCGCGCCGCCAGAGCGCCCGGATCTGCTCGTTCACCTCGGCGGCAGACCGCACGGAACCAGAGGTCGGGAATTCGGGGGACATGCGGACAGCCTAGGGGCAGGACTGACACTGCGCTACCGCCCGGCTACGCAGAACGTATGGGCTTGGTCACCGTCGCCGGGACTGTCTCAGCTCGCCGATTCCGCCGCGTGCGGGCTCAGTACGCCCGCCGAGACCAGGGCGATGATGACGATGCCGAGGGCCACGCGGTACCAGACGAACGGTATGAAGCTCTTGTTGGAGATCCACTTCATGAACCACGCGATGACCGCGTATCCCGACGCGAACGCGATCGCCGTCGCGAACAGGGTCGGGCCCCAGGCCACCTGGCCCGCGCCGACCGAGTCCTTCACCTCGAACGCGCCCGAGGCCAGCACCGCGGGGATGGCCAGCAGGAAGGAGTAGCGGGCCGCGGCCTCGCGCCGGTAGCCCATGAACAGGCCGCCGCTGATGGTCGCGCCGGAGCGGGAGACGCCGGGGACCAGGGCGCAGGCCTGGCACAGGCCGAAGATCAGGCCGTCCTTGACGCCCAGGTTCTCCAGCGTCTTGCGCTGCTTGGGCGCCCGGTGCCGGCCGCCGGTCTCGTCGCGGGCCGCCAGCCGGTCGGCGATGCCGATGACCAGGCCGACGACGATCAGCATCGTCGCGGTGATCCGCAGATCGCGGAACGGGCCCTCGATCTGGTCCTTGAGCGTCACCCCCAGCACGCCGATGGGTATCGAGCCGACGATCACCAGCCAGCCCATCTGTGCGTCGTGGTCCTGGCGCAGCGCCGTGCCGAACAACGACCGGAACCAGGCCGAGAGGATGCGGCCGATGTCCTTGCGGAAGTAGATCAGCACCGCCGTCTCCGTGCCGATCTGGGTGATCGCCGTGAAGGCCGCACCGGGGTCGTCCCAGCCGGAGAACGCCGCGGTCAGCCGCAGATGCGCGCTGGAGGAGACGGGCAGGAACTCGGTCAGCCCCTGGACGAGTCCGAGGACGAGGGATTCAAACCAAGACATGGAGGTAATGCGTCCAAGTGCTGTCAGGTAAAGAAGTGATCAAATGACGAGGGCAGCGTAGCGGGCCCGGGCGACAGCACGGAATCAGGGGTTGGACGTACCTCGGGCGGGGGTCATGCGGCCGTGGGGCCCGTGACCGTCCAGCCCGGGGCCTGGGGGTGGGCCGTGACGTCCTGGTGGTGGACCTCCTCGCCGCAGGCCCGACAGGTGACGACCGGGACCAGTTCGTGGCCGCAGATGTGCTCGACGACCATGGGCAGGTCCGTGCCGTTGTGCAGGTGCCGGTCGCCCCATTCCTTCAACGTCATCAGAACCGGCTCCAGCTCCAGGCCCGCCGCCGTGGCCCGGTACTCGAAGCGCTGCGGGCGCTCGCTGTAGAGGCGCTTGGTGAGGATCCCGGCGTCCACGAGCCGGCGCAGCCGGGCGGCCAGGATGTCGCGCGGGACGCCGATGTTGCGCACGAGCTGGTCGAAGCGGCCGTTGCCCAGGCAGACCTCCCGCAGGACGAGCAGGGAGTACTTCTCGCCGACCAGGGCGAGGGCGTCCGCGATGGAACAGGGGCGCGGGTCTTTCGTGGCGGCCATGCGCCTCAGTGTAGGGGAGGGTTTGATTTTCCAACTCACCGAGCTATGGTGAGTTCGGATTTCCTACTCACCAGTAATCGCTCCGGCCATCGTGGGAGGCCCGCACCATGCGAGACGCAGTCATCGTCGAAGCCGTACGCACCCCCATCGGCAAGGGCAAGCCGAACGGCTCCCTCGCCCACGTCCACCCCGTGCAGCTCCTCGCCCACACCCTGCGCACCCTGGTCGAGCGCTCCGGTGTCGACCCGGCGCTCATCGACGACGTCATCGGCGGCACCGTCGACCAGGTCGGCGAGCAGGCCATGAACACCACCCGCTACGCCGTCCTCGCGGCCGGGTTCCCCGAGTCGGTCCCGGCGACCACCGTGGACCGCCAGTGCGGCTCCTCCCAGCAGGCGGTGCACTTCGCCGCGCAGGGCGTCATCTCCGGCGCCTACGACCTCGTCGTCGCCTGCGGTGTGGAGTCGATGAGCCGGGTGCCGATGTGGTCCAACGTGCCCGCGGGCAAGGACCCGTTCGGGCCCGGCGTCGCCGAGCGCTATCCGGAGGGCCTGGTCCCGCAGGGCGTCAGCGCCGAGCTGATCGCGGCCAAGTGGTCGCTCACCCGCGCGCGGATGGACGAGTTCGCGGTCTCTTCGCACCACAAGGCGGCCCAGGCCTGGGCGAACGGCCTGTTCGACGCCGAGGTCGCCCCGCTCGACGGCGTCGCCCGCGACGAGTGCGTACGCCCCGGCAGCACCCCGGAGATCCTCGCCGGCCTCAAGCCCGCCTACTACGACCCCGGCTTCGCCGAGCGCTTCCCGCAGATCGAGTGGAACGTCACCGCGGGCAACGCGAGCCCGATCAACGACGGCGCCTCGGCCGTTCTGATCACCTCCAGTGACACCGCGGCCCGCCTCGGCCTGCGCCCGCTCGCCCGTCTCCACAGCTTCGCCGTCACCGGCTCCGACCCGCTGCTGATGCTCACCGGGGTCATCCCGGCCACCGAGAAGGTGCTGCGCAGGGCGGGGCTGAGCATCGACGACATCGACCTCTTCGAGGTCAACGAGGCCTTCTCCAGTGTGGTGCTGGCCTGGCAGCAGGAGACCGGCGCCGACCTCGCCAAGGTCAACACACACGGCGGCGCCATCGCTCTCGGCCACCCGCTCGGCGCCAGCGGCACCCGGCTCACCACCACCCTGGTCCACGCCATGCGGGAACGCGGCGCCCGCTACGCCCTGCAGACCATGTGCGAGGCGGGCGGACTCGCCAACGCGATGATCCTCGAGGGCGTCTGACCCTCAGTGCCCGCGCAGGTGGTGGCGCTTGCGCCAGGCCACCACCGTGCCCAGCAGTGCCGGTACGGCGATGCCGGCCATCGCGATCAGGAAGGCGGGGGACGTCGGCGCGGAGGCGCGGGCGCCGGCCACCGCGTAGGCGGCGGTGTTCGGAATCGATCCGACGGCCGTGGCCAGCAGGAACGGCCACCAGCCCATACGGGAGACGGCCGCGCAGTAGTTCGCCGCCCAGAACGGCACCCCCGGGAACAGCCGGGCCGCCAGCATCGAGCGGAACCCGTGCCGGCTCAGCTGCCCGTCGGCTGCCCTCAGCCAGCGGCCCCGCAGCAGCGGTCGCAGCGCGTCCTGCCCGAGGAGCCGGCCGAGCCCGAAGGCCACGCCCGCCCCGAGCACCGTGCCCGCCAGCGCCGTCGCCAGTCCCAGCTGGGAGCCGAACAGCGCGCCCGCCGCCAGGTTGAGCAACGGCCGCGGCACGAACGCCACGGTGCACAGCCCGTACGCCGCCCCGAACACCACGGCCGCCGCGGCCCCGCCGAGCTGCGGCGCCCAGCCGTGCGTCAACAGCCGCTGTGGCTCGAACAGCAGTACACAAACCCCGGCCCCCGCGAGCAGGGCGAGCAGCAGTGACAGCCGGGCGTACGGGGACAGCAACGCGCGCGAGCAGCGGGCGGCGAGTCCCGGAGAGGCTGTGGCGGTGCCAGAGAGGTTGGCATCGAGCATCCGGTGACATTAACCGACGCACGCGTGTGATCGCCGTCAAGGGTGGGTCCGGGCACCCACGACGCCCGGACCCGTCTCGTGTGCTCACGCGGCGAGCGCGTGACCTGGGTGCAGGACCACCTTGGTGTAGCCCTCGATCCGCTTGTCGAACTTCTCGTACGCCAGCGGCGCCTGCTCCAGCGGCAGCTCGTGGGAGACCACGAAGCTGGGCTTGGCCCGCTCGGCGATGATCAGGTCGCGCAGCTGGCGGTTGTACCGCTTGACGTTGCACTGGCCGGTGCCCATCTGCTGGCCCTTCTCGAACATCTTGCCGATGGAGACGAGCAGTTGGCCGTGCTTGGCGTGATCGTCGGGTCCGCCCGGGTCGGACGGCACGTACAGGCCCGGCACGCCGAGCATGCCGGTGGGCCGGACCGTCTCGACCAGCTCGTTGAGGACGATCGCGGGCTCCTCGTGGCTGGCGTCGTGTGCCTGGGCCTGGTAGCCGACGGCGTCGACGCCCTTGTCGGTTCCCTCACCTCCGGTCTGTTCCTTGATCTGCGCCGCCGGGTCGCCCTTGGTGAAGTCGATGGGGATGGCTCCGATCCCCTCGGCCTTGGCGAGCCGCTCGGGCACCCGGTCGACCGAGAACACCTTCGACGCGCCGCGCAGCAGCGCCGAGTAGGCGGCCATCAGCCCCACCGGTCCGGCGCCGTAGACGGCCACGCTCTCACCGGGGGACACCTGGGCGAGTTCGCAGCCGTGGTAGCCGGTCGGGAAGATGTCGGCGAGCAGCACGAAGTCGGTCTCGAACTGCTCGCCCGGGGGCAGTTTCAGGCAGTTGAAGTCGGCGTACGGCACCCGCAGCAGCTCGGCCTGGCCGCCTTTGTACGGGCCCATCGCCACATAGCCGTAGGCCCCGCCGGCGAATCCGGGATTCACCGTCAGGCAGAAGCCGGTCTTCCCGGCGAGACAGTTCTTGCAGAATCCGCAGGCGACGTTGAAGGGCATCACGACCCGGTCGCCCTTGGACAGGGACGTCACGCCGCCGCCGACCTCCTCGATGATGCCGAGGTTCTCGTGCCCGAAGACGATGCCCGACTCGGCCGCCGTGCGGCCCTCGTACATGTGCAGGTCCGAGCCGCATATGGCAGACGACGTGACCCGTACGAGCACATCGTTGGGGTGCTGGATCCGGGGATCCTGGACGTCCTTCACCGTCACGCTGAAGGGCTCTTCGTAGACGACGGCTTTCATGTGTGTCACCTCCGCGTCGAGCGCTGGCCCGTACCTCCAGGCAACGCCCGTACGAAGGGGCATGCAACCGGCGCCCGCCGGGAAAATCGTTCGACGCCGGGCGTGGTGTCGGCGATGATCGACGCCATGTTCCGGTACGCCTTCCTCCTCGCAGCATCCGCCGTCGCGGATGCGCCGAAGGCTGCCGTCCTGTATGTCGTGGCCGCCGTCGACGGCGCCCGAAGCTGACCCTCCCCGGAACGTCCGGCGGACCCCGCAGGGGGAGGGTCGGCCGGTTCTCGGGGTCCCGATTTCTTCTCCACGGCTGAGAGGCTTCGAGGTACAGCCATGTCCAAAACGGCCTACGTGCGCACCAAGCCGCACCTGAACATCGGCACCATGGGTCATGTCGACCACGGCAAGACCACCCTGACCGCCGCCATCACCAAGGTCCTCGCGGAGCGCGGCACCGGCACCTTCGTGCCGTTCGACCGGATCGACCGCGCCCCGGAGGAGGCCGCGCGCGGCATCACCATCAACATCGCGCACGTCGAGTACGAGACCGACACCCGGCACTACGCCCACGTCGACATGCCGGGCCACGCCGACTACATCAAGAACATGGTCACCGGCGCCGCGCAGCTCGACGGGGCGATCCTCGTCGTCTCCGCGCTGGACGGGATCATGCCGCAGACCGCCGAGCACGTGCTGCTCGCCCGGCAGGTGGGCGTCGACCACGTCGTCGTCGCGCTCAACAAGGCGGACGGCGCGCAGGACGAGGAGCTCATCGACCTGGTCGAACTGGAGGTCCGTGACCTGCTCACGGCGCAGGGCTACCCGGGGGACGCCGTACCCGTCGTACGGGTCTCCGGGCTCCGGGCGCTGGAGGGCGACCCGCGCTGGACCGCGTCGATCGAGGCGCTGCTCGACGCGGTGGACACGTACGTGCCCATGCCCGAGCGGTACCTGGACGCCCCGTTCCTGCTGCCGGTGGAGAACGTGCTCACCATCACCGGCCGGGGCACGGTGGTCACGGGCGCGGTGGAGCGGGGCACGCTCCGCCTGGGTGACCGGGTGTCCGTGCTCGGCGCCGACGTCGAGACCGTCGTCACCGGCCTGGAGACCTTCGGCAAGCCGATGGCGGAGGCCCAGGCCGGGGACAACGTGGCGGTCCTGCTGCGGGGCGTGCCCCGGGACGCGGTCCGGCGCGGGCAGGTCGTGGCGGCTCCGGGAAGTGTCGTGCCGGCCCAGCGGTTCTCGGCGCGGGTGTATCTGCTCTCGGGGCGCGAGGGCGGTCGTACGACGCCGGTCGCGAGCGGGTACCGGCCGCAGTTCTACATCCGTACGGCGGACGTGGTGGGGGACGTCGACCTCGGCGAGGTGGGCGTCGCCCGGCCCGGCGAGACCGTGGAGATGCGGGTCGAGCTGGGACGGGAGGTTCCCCTGGAGTCGGGTCTCGGGTTCGCCATCCGTGAGGGCGGGCGGACCGTGGGGGCGGGCACGGTGATCACTGTCCACAATGGATGAGTGAACGAATCGATACCCGTCTCCCGCACCACCGACCACGGCACCGCCAAGCTCATGCCCGACGTCGACCGTGAGCGGGCCTGGCTGCTCACGGTCGACGGGGCGCCGCAGTCGTACGTCGATCTCGATGATCCGGCGCATCTGGAGTTCGAGTACGCGCGGCGCCTCGGGTATGTGCTGGATGTCGCGGCCGAGGCCGGGCGGCCGCTGGACGTGGTGCATCTCGGTGGGGGTGCGCTGACGTTGCCGCGGTATGTGGCGGCCACCCGGCCCGGCTCCCGGCAGGACGTCGTCGAGGCCGACGCGGGGCTGCTGGAGCTGGTCGTCGAGCATCTGCCGCTGCCGGCGGGCTCGGGTGTCGCGCTGCACGCGGCCGACGCCCGGGCCTGGCTGGAGGGGGCGCCGGACGATCACGCCGACGTGCTGATCGCCGACGTCTTCGGCGGCTCCCGGGTGCCGGCCCACCTCACCACGCTCGCCTACGCCCGCGAGGCCGAGCGGGTGCTGCGGCCGGACGGCGTGTATCTGGCCAACCTCGCCGACCAGGCGCCGTTCGCCTTCCTGCGGTCCCAACTCGCCACGTTCGCCGCGCTGTTCGAGGAGCTGGCGCTGGTCGCCGAGCCGGGTGTGCTGCGCGGGCGCCGGTTCGGCAACGCGGTGCTGGTCGCCTCGCACCGGCCCCTCGACATCGCCACCCTGGCCCGTCGTACGGCGGCGGACGCGTTCCCGGCGCGGGTCGAACACGGCACCGTGCTGCGGGAGTTCATCGGTACGGCGCGCCCGGTCGAGGACGCGGACGCCGTGCCCTCACCCGAGCCTCCCGACGGGGCGTTCGGCATCGGCTGAGGGGGTGGGGGAGGCGGCCACGGGCTGGGGACCCATTCGCGTACGGATCGCCTACCGGCCGGGCCACGTCCGAAGTCGCCCCCAGGCCGGCGCCGCCGAGGCTGTCGCGGGCGACGAGCGGGCCGCGGACCGCGTCGGCCTTGGCGAACCGTACGACGATGCCTCACAGCGGGGCCGCCCGATGAACTCCCGCCAGCCCTCGCGGAGATCGGCCGGCCTGCCCTCGCCCGGGGTGCGCGGCGGGCTGTGGCTGACGTCGAGGAAGGAGCGCGGGGCGCCGGCGACGGCGAGGCAGCGTCCGTGCTGTCGCCTTCACCCCCACGTCCCCGCCGACACCGCCGCGTCCAGCACGGCGAACGCGGCGGTGTCGGCGGGTGCGATCTTCAGGTTCACCGAGTACGTCGAGCCCTTCAGGCCGACCTGTGGTCCTGCCCGAGGTCGGTCATGACCCTTGCGGGTCCCCGTGGAGACGGATCGTGCTCATGATCTTCATGACGGTCGTGTCCGGCACTTCGTTGCTGACGCCCGTGGCGCCGTAGAAGTTGAAGGACACGTAGTCGTCCTGTGAGTTCTTGAAGCCGAACGTGACGGCCTTTCCGTCACTGGCGCACTTCGACTTGCCCTTCTGCGGGCTGTTGTGCGACCGGGCCCAGGCGTAGCTGCCGACGATGCCCGAGGCCGTCTTGAACTGCTTGGCCGTCTTGTCGTAGGTGATGCTCTTCTTGTCCGGCTGGGTGTAGCCGCCGTAGACCCACCAGGCCGGCGTGTTGATCGCGACCTGGTCCGCGCTCTTGGCTCCGTTGGCGCCCTTGGTGCCCACGGCGGCCAGCGCGGTGTTGTCGAGGCGGCCGTCCTTGTTGTCGTCCGACGTGCACCACTTGGGCTGGTCCTCGGCGGTGCCCGACATGATGACGAGCGGTTTGGTGCCGTCGCCCTTGTTGTCCGTGAACCCGATCTCCAGGCCGGGGGACTGCACCGTCCAGTCCGACGGCACGTCGTAGGCGATGCCCCACTTGGGGTTCACCACGACCTTCCAGCCGGCGATGGTCGGCTTGTCCGTGCTGGTGCCGCGCGGGTCGTCGGTCACGGACGGGGAGGGCGACGACGGTGCCGACGGCGACTGGCTGGTCTGCCCGCCGCCCTTGCCCGCCGTGTCGTCCTTCTTGCCGTCCTTGCCGAGGACCAGATATCCGGTCACGCCGGCGGCGACCACGACGGCCGCCGCCGCGACGATCGCGATCAGTTTCGTCCGGCCGCCACCGCCCTGCGGCGGCTGCGGCACGGGCACGGTGGGCGGCTGCGGCTGCCCCCACTGCGGCTGCTGACCGTACGGCCCGGCCTGCGGCTGCTGGCCGTACTGGCCTGCCTGCCCGGCCTGCCCTGCCTGCGGATACTGCTGGTACCCGGGCTGCTGGTACGGGTTCGGCTGCTGGTAACCCGGCTGCTGGTACGGGTTCTGCTGCGGGTTCTGCGCGCCCCCTGGCGGCTGCTGATCTGGCCACATGGCCAGTAACCCTAGTGCTGTCAGGGACACGATTCGGTCACCGGCCCTCGTCAGGGTCGTAGCGAAGTGGGCCGCCGGTGCTCCCTCCGGTCCGGCCAGTCACGAATCCGTGCTGGTCAGTTTCTGCTACCCGTGAGTAACATGACGGTCATGAGCGCAGACCAGATGTCGATCGGCGAGATGCTCGCCGCCACCGTGCCCATGGCCCGGACGCTGAACCTGGAGTTCCTGGAGACCACCCGGGACCGGGCCGTGGTGTCCCTGCCGGACCAGGGCGAGTACCACAACCACGTGGGCGGGCCGCACGCCGGCGCGATGTTCACGCTCGGGGAGTCGGCCAGCGGGGCCATCGTGCTGGCCGCCTTCGGGGACCAGCTCTCGCGCGCGGTGCCACTCGCCGTCCGCGCCGAGATCGGCTACAGGAAGCTGGCGATGGGCGCCGTCACCGCGACCGCGACCCTGGGCCGCCCGGCCGCCGAGGTCGTCGCCGAACTCGACGCCGGACAGCGCCCTGAGTTCCCCGTGACGATCGAGATCCGGCGCGCGGACGGCGCGGTGACGGGTGAGATGACCGTCGTCTGGACGCTGCGTCCCAACAGCTAGGACGGCATGGGGAGAGGGGCCCGTCAGCGACCCCTCGTGTCGTGGCCGGGCCGGCTCAGGCGGCCCGGCGCTCCTCGCCGTCATCGGCCGCGCCGTCCTCCAGGCCGGCCGCGAACTCCTTGAGCCAGCGCCGGAATTCGGGGCCCAGATCGGGTCGGTCGCAGGTCAGCCGGACCACCGTGCGCAGATAGTCGGCCTTGTCGCCGGTGTCGTAGCGCAGACCGCCGAAGACGACCCCGTGCACCGTGCCGCCTGCCGCGAGGTCCTGGAGGGCGTCGGTCAGCTGGATCTCGCCGCCACGGCCCGGCGGGGTGCGCTCCAGGACGTCGAACACGGCCGGGTCCAGGACGTAGCGGCCGATGACCGCGTACCGGCTCGGCGCGGTGCCGGGCGCCGGCTTCTCCACCAGCCTGGTCACCCGTACGACACCGTCCTCGCCCGTCGGGTCCACCGCCGCGCAGCCGTAGAGGTGGACCTGCTCCGGGTCGACCTCCATCAGCGCGACCACACTGCCCTCGTACCGCTCCCGTACCTCCAGCATGCGGCTGAGCAGGGTCTCGCGCGGGTCGATGAGGTCGTCGCCGAGCAGGACGGCGAAGGGCTGGTTCCCCACGTGGTGGCGGGCGCACAGCACGGCGTGGCCGAGGCCGAGCGGGTCGCCCTGGCGGATGTGGTGGATGTCGGCGAGCCGCGCGGGATCGCGTACGGCGTCCAGGCGCACGGTGTCGCCCTTCGCGGCCAGCGCCTGCTCCAGCTCGAAGGCATGGTCGAAGTGGTCCTCGATGGCGCGCTTGTGACGGCCTGTCACCATCAGGACGTCGTCGAGGCCGGCCGCCGCGGCCTCCTCGACGACGTACTGGATGGCCGGCTTGTCGACGACCGGCAGCATCTCCTTCGGGGTGGCCTTGGTCGCGGGCAGGAACCGGGTGCCGAGTCCGGCGGCCGGTACGACGGCCTTGCGGACCGTACGGGGCGAGGCGGGGGCCGCTGTGGGGGTGGGGGCGATCATGCGGCCCATGCTGGGGCACACGGATGAGAGTGCGCCCGGAGAAACATGGGAACCGGCTGTGGATGTGATACCGGCGGTAACTCCTGTGTATTTCGCTGAATATGAAGTCTGGTCAATCCAGCTTCTTGTTTCCTGTGAGGCGCGTGTGCGAAGGTGAGGATCCCCGCGGGAACTATCACTGCTTTCCGACAGAACGGCATTTCACGTGCGGTTCTGCGGCTGGAAAGGAAATGGTTCCGTGCAGTCCCCTTACCCCCCACGCCCACCGTATCCGCCCCTGCCCGCTCCGAGCGGCGAGTCCGACCGCGATCTCGTCGCCCGGCTGGCCGGCGCCGACGATGCCCGCCATCACGCCGTCGCCCTGCTGCTCGCCCGGCACTGGCGGGCCGCGCGCGACTACGCCATCGTCTGCCTGGCCTCCGCCGGACCCGCGGCCCCGCTCGTGGCCACCGCCGCCTTCCACCAGGTCCTCGGGCGGATGGCGGGCGGAGCCGTCGGCGGCGCGCTGCGCCCGCACCTGCTCGTCGCCGTCCGCGACACCGTCCGCGCCTGGGCGGCGGACGACGGAACCTGCGCCGCTCTGCCGGAATTGCGCCGCCCCACCGGTGGTCGCGGACTGCGCGCCACAAAGCCCGGAACGCCGGAAAGGCGACAGCTCGCCGAACGTGCATTCCGGGCCCTTCCCGGCGCCTCGCAATGCCTTCTGTGGCACACCGAGGTGGAAGTGGAGCCGATAAACATACCCGCTGGTCTGCTGGGCATCGCCCCGGCCACCGCGACAGCCGCCCTGGAGCAGGTACGGGAACAATTCCGCGCGGGTTGCGTACGCGCCCACAGAGAACTCGCGCCGACGAAGGAATGCCGCTTCTACAACCGGCTCCTCGACATCCCCATGCGCCGCGGCGGTGCCCTGCTGCCGGATGTGCGGCAGCATCTGACGGTCTGCCCGTACTGCCGTCATGCCGCCGACACCATCGGCCGGTTCGAGGGCGGACTGGACCTCCTGCTCGCCGAGACCGTGCTCGGCTGGGGCGCCCGCCGCTATCTCGACTCGCGCCCCGGGCGCGGCGCCGCCGAGGAGTTGCCGCACACGCCGGCGCCGGAGGCGGTACGGCCGGGGGCGGGCGGCCGGCATCGCACCGGGTCGGGGTCCGGGTCCGGGGCCGCCGCCGTACGGCCGTGCTCGCCGGCGTCGCACTGACCTCGCTCGCGCTGCTCGCCACCGTCCTCGTGGTCAGAAGCTGGTCCGATGACAACAGTGTCCCCATGCCCGGCGCCACCTGGGGCGCGCCCGTCGGCCACACCGCCCGCCCGAGCGGCACCCGGACCTCGCCGTCCGCCGCTTCGGTCGGCTCGGGCGGCTCGGTCGGCGATCCCGGCGACCCGCTCGAGGTCGCCCACGGCAGCCTGCGTGAACTCGCCTCCGGGCGCTGCCTGGACGTGCGCGGGGGCCGGGTCGAGGCGGGCGCCGGGATGCGGCTCGCGCCGTGCTCGTCCGGCGTCTCGCAGCAGTGGTCGTACCAGGACGACGGACTGCTGCGCAGCGCCGCCGATCCGTCCCTGTGCCTGGCCGCCGACCCCGGGACGAAGAGCGTCGTACTGGCCGGATGCCTCGTGCATGAGGGAGAGGTGGCGTACGACATCACCGTGCGCGGCGAGATCCTGCTCCGTTGGCACGAGGGGCTCGCGCTTGCTGCGGCTGCGGGCGCGGGTGGAGTGGCGGACGGGGTGGGACTGGCGCAGAGGGACGGGGCAGCGGGGGAGCGGTGGGTGCTGGAGCCGGGTGGGGGTGCGGGTGCGTCGGGGCGGGGCGATGGGGCGCCGGACGCGGCCGGCTCGCCGGGGGCGCCCGATGGGCCGGGAGTCGGGCAGCCGGGGCGGGCGAAGGGGGAGGACGGCGAGGGCGGCGGACCGGGCCTGCCTGAGATGCCTGACACGCAGGGGCAGTTGGGGCCGTCGGGGCCGCCGGAGCCGTCGGTGCGGTCGGGGGACGCGAACGAGCCCCGGATCGCTCAGGTGCGCGCCGACCATGACCAGGGCGGTACGGGGTCGGGGTCACCCGGCGGCGCGCTGCCCGCCGTGGGCGACGTCCTTCCGCAGGTCACGGGCGGGATCACGGCCGCGCACACGGCCGTGGGGACGCTCCTCGGCTGATGTGCCGGGCCGCTGAGCATGTTCGAGCCACGGGCATGACGTCATGCGGAATTTACAGACTTCGTGTGGCTGTCCCGGCGCGTTGCGGGCGGGTAAGTGCGCGGTGAAGCGGTGGACGCTTTGCCGGGGTTGAGGTGGTGTGGCGCGTGGGCCGGAGCGGTCCCGCGCCCGCGCCCGTGACGGAATTCGCCATGTTTTTCGGTCCTTGCACGGAATTCGATCACCTGGCCGAATCGGCGTCACCGGCTGCGAAAAGGGCGCGACGTTATTGACCCGTGAGTAACACCTCGCTAGGTTCCGGTGCCCTCGCACCAGAGAGTTCCGCCGCACACCCCCCACCGTGCTGTCTCGCCGATCGTGCCGGAGCATCATGACCTCCCCTGTGCGCGCCCATGACCTGATCCTGTGCCTCACGCCCTTCGGTGAGCCCGACGCCGGGCTGGCCGCTGCCGCCAGTGCCGCCGGCGGGCTCGGCATCCTCGACCTCGGCACCGGTGACCGAAGATGCCGCGAGGAACTGTCCCGTCTCGGACGGGCCGCGCCGGGCCCCTTCGGCATACGGGTGACCGGACGCTGCACCCTGACCCCGGCCGACGTCGGCGACGCCCCCGACACGGTTGTCCTCACCCCGGACGCGCGGTGGAGGGCAGCCGAACTCCCGCCGTCCTGCAGGGTGTTGGCGGAGGTCGTGGATCTCGGGCAGGCCCGCGCTGCCATCCGCGCGGGTGCGCTCGGGCTGGTCGCCCGGGGCGCCGAGAGCGGTGGCCGGGTCGGTGAGCTGAGCACCTTCGTCCTGCTGCAACAGCTGCTGTCCGACGAGGAGTTGAACGGGGTTCCGGTGTGGGCGTGCGGCGGCATCGGACCGCGTACGGCGGCGGCCGCTGTGGCCGGCGGTGCGGTCGGCGTCGTCCTCGACAGCCAACTGGCCCTGCTGGCCGAGTCGGGACTGCCCGAGGCGGTCCGGGCGGCGCTGCGCTCCCTGGACGGCTCGGAGACCGTGCTGCTCGGCGGTCACCGCGTACTGCGCCGCCGCGGCCCCGACGCCCCGCAGCCACCGGCCGACGACCCGGAGGCGGTCGCGGCCCTGCTGTCCACCACCGACCCGCGCGCCCGACTCCTCCCGGTGGGCCAGGACGGCTTCCTCGCCGCCCGGTTCGCCGAACGGTGGGGGGATGTACGACGGGTGGTGCGGGGGGTGTCGGCGGCGATCCAGGGGGTGGCCGGTGGTGGTTCCGTGCGGGGCGACGGGGCAGCCGATGCCGATCCGGTGCGGATCCACGGCGTGGCGGGTGTCAGGCCTGTGGCGGCCCTTGGTGCGGCAGGTACTGGATCGGCGGCGCACCTTGGAACGGCGGATGCCCGAGCGGTGGCGACCCGCGGTACGACGGACGCCCGGCCGGCCGCGAGTGACGGCGTCGCGGATCCCGGATCCGCGGCGTCCCACGCCGTGTCGGAAGGCGGCCCGGCAAGGAGCGACGGCGTGGCGGATGCCGAGCCGGCGGTGGTCCGTGGCCCGGCAGTTGCCGGTTCCGGGGCGATGCACGGCGTGGCCGATGCCGAACGAGCCGCGATCCATGGCGAGCCGGATGCGCGTCCGGCAGGGACGCACGAGGCGGCGGATGCCGCAACAGTGCCGATCCGTGCCGTAGGGGATGCGGGTCCGGCGGGGAACGACGGTGCGGCGGACGCCGGGCCTGTGGCGTCTCGCGCAGTGTCGGATGCTGGTCCGGTGGAGACCGGCGATGCGGCACGCACCGGGCGGGCGGCTTCCGGCGTCATGACGGGTGCCGGTTCGGCGGTGCCCGGTGCTGTGGCGGATGCCCGTCCGACGGCCACCCATGCCCTGTCGGCTGCCGGTCCGACGGCCCCCCAGGCCGGGGCGGTTGCCGGTCCGGTGGGCAGCGGCGGCGTGGCTCACAGCGCACCGGACGTGAACCCCACCGTGGCCGATCCCGCCCCGGCCGCCGTTCTCCGCCCCGGCTCGGCCATGAGCCTGGCGCTCGGGACGCGGCTCCCTGTGGCGCAGGGGCCCATGACCCGGGTCAGTGATCAGGCCGGTTTCGCCGCCGCTGTCGCCGAGGGCGGGGCGCTGCCGTTTCTGGCGCTGGCCCTGGCCGACGGGGAGCGGACCCGGGCGATGCTGACCGAGGCGCGGGCCGTGCTGGACGGGCGGCCCTGGGGTGTGGGCGTGCTCGGCTTCGCGCCGGAGGAGATCAGGAACGCCCAGCTGGACGCCGTACGGGAGCTGCGGCCCACGCACGCGGTCATCGCGGGAGGCCGGCCCGCCCAGGCCGAGGCGCTGGAGCGGGCCGGGATCCGGACCTTCCTGCATGTGCCCTCGCCGGGGCTGCTGCGGCAGTTCCTCGATGCCGGGACACGCCGGTTCGTGTTCGAGGGGTCCGAGTGCGGCGGGCATGTGGGACCCCGGGCCTCCTTCCCGCTCTGGGAGGCCCAACTGGCCGTGATGGACGCCTATTTGGAGGATGCCGACCCCGCGACGGCGCGGCAGCTGGAGGTCTTCTTCGCGGGCGGTGTCCACGACGAGCGGTCGGCCGCGATGGTCGCCGCGCTCGCCGCGCCGCTCACCGCCCGGGGTGCCGCCGTCGGTGTCCTCATGGGCACCGCCTACCTCTTCACCGAGGAAGCCGTCGCGCACGGCGCCATCCGGCCCCTCTTCCAGCGGCAGGTCCTCTCCGCCACCGGGACCGCCCTGCTGGAGACCGCGCCCGGACATGCCACCCGCTGTGTGCCGAGCCCCTTCACCGGCGGCTACCGGGACCGGGAGGCCGCGCTTCGAGCGCAGGGGCTGACCGGTCGCGAGGTGTGGGAGGGGCTGGAGCGGCTCAACGTCGGCCGGTTGCGCATTGCCAGCAAGGGCGTCGAGCGGGACGGCGACGGTGAGTTGGCAATGGTCGGTGAGGAACGGCAGCTCAGCGAGGGGATGTTCATGGCGGGCGAGGTCGCCGTCCTGCGCTCGGCGACCACCACCGTGGCCGAGCTGCACCGTGCGGTCACCGACGGCGCCGCCGACTTCCTCACCCGGCGCGCCGCGCGCCCGGACCCGGTGCCCACGGCCGAACCGCCGGCGGCTCCCGCACCACTCGACATCGCGATCGTCGGCATGGCCTGCATGTTCCCGCAGGCCCCCGACCTCGCCTCCTTCTGGGCCAACATCGTCACGGGACGCGACGCCGTCACCGAGGTGCCGCCCGAGCGCTGGGACCCGGCCGTGCACCACACCGCCGGCAGCACCGCGTCCAAGTGGGGCGGCTTCCTGCCCCGCATCCCCTTCGACCCGCTGCGCTACGGCATCCCGCCCGCCTCCCTCGGCAGCATCGAACCCGTCCAGCTGCTGTCCCTGGAGGCGGCCTGGCGGGCCCTGGAGGACGCCGGATACGGCGAGCGGGGGCGGGAGTTCGACCGCGCGCGGACCTCCGTCGTCTTCGGCGCCGAGGCGGGCAGCGACCTGTCCAACGCGGTCACCCTGCGCGCCGTACTCCCCGCCTACTACGGAAAGGTCCCGGACGGGATCGAGGCGCAGCTGCCCCGGCTGACCGAGGACTCCTTCCCCGGCATGCTGGCCAACGTCATCTCCGGCCGGATCGCCAACCGGCTGGACCTCGGCGGCGCCAACTTCACCGTCGACGCCGCCTGCGCCTCCTCCCTCGCCGCCCTCGACGTGGCCTGCAAGGAACTCGTCTCCGGCACCAGCGACATGGTGCTGTGCGGCGGCGCCGACCTGCACAACGGCATCAACGACTACGTCCTGTTCTCCTCCGTCCACGCGCTCTCCCCGACCGGCCGCTCCCGCGCCTTCGACGCCTCCGCCGACGGCATCGCGCTCGGCGAGGGCGTGGCCTGCCTGGTCCTCAAACGGCTCGCGGACGCCGAACGCGCCGGCGACCGGATCTACGGCGTGGTCAAGGGCCTCGGCTCCGCCAGCGACGGCCGCTCCCTGGGCCTGACCGCACCCCGCCCCGAAGGCCAGCGGGCGGCACTGGAGCGGGCGTACCGCAACGCCGGTGTCTCACCGGCGGACGTCGGTCTCGTCGAGGCCCACGGCACGGGCACGGTCGTGGGTGACCGCACCGAACTCGCCGTGCTCAGCGAGGTGTTCACCGAAGCCGGTGCCACCCACGGCAGTTGTGCGCTCGGCTCGGTCAAGTCGCAGATCGGGCACACCAAGTGCGCCGCCGGACTCGCCGGACTGATCAAGACCACCCTCGCCCTCTACACCGGGGTCACCCCGCCCACCCTGCACCTGGAACGGCCCAACCCGGCCTGGGCGGAGGACGACAGCCCCTTCGCGTTCCACACCCGGGCCCGGCCCTGGACGGCACCGGCCGCCGAACGCCTCGCCGGAGTCAGCGCGTTCGGCTTCGGCGGCACCAACTTCCATGCGGTGCTGGCCGCCCACGGCGACGCGGTACCGCCCGCGCAGACCCTGGACGACTGGCCGTGCGAGCTGTTCCTGTTCCGGGGCCGGGACACGGCGGCGGCCCACCGTACGGTGGCGGAGATCCTCCGGGCCGCCGAGGCCGACGGCCGTCCCTGGCGGCTGCGGGACCTCGCCCTCGCCGCGGCCCGCCGCGCCGACACCGCACACGAACCGGTACGGGCCGCCGTCGTGGCCCGCGACCTCGAGGAACTGACCGGGCAGCTACGGCGGGTCCTCGCCGGCGAGCACGACCCGGCCGCCGGAATCCACCGGGGCGCGGACCCCGTGGACGGCCAGGTCGCCTTCCTCTTCCCCGGCCAGGGCAGCCAGCGCACCGGCATGCTCGCCGACCTCCTGGTCACCCTCCCCGCACTGCGCGACTACCTGCACCTCGGCCGCGCTCACGCCGACGCACTGCACCCGCCGGCCGCCTTCGACGACACCGCCCGCGACCGGCACCGGGCCGCTCTCACCGACACCAGGGCCGCACAGCCCGCCCTCGGTATCGCGGGCCTCGCCGCCCACGCCTTCCTCACCGCCGCGGGCGTCCACCCCGACCAGGCCGCCGGCCACAGCTACGGCGAACTGGTCGCCCTCGCCGCCGCCGGCGCCCTCGACCCCGAGACCCTGCTGGAACTGAGCGGCGAACGCGCCGGCGCGATCCTGGCGGCGGTGGCCGGCGACGACCCCGGCACCATGGCCGCCGTCGGCGCCCCCGCCGAGACCGTCACCAGCGCCCTGCGTACGGCCGGGGCGCCGGCGTCGGTCGTCGTCGCCAACCTCAACTCACCTGAACAGACGGTGATTTCGGGACCGACGGAGGACATCGACACGGCCGTACGACTGCTGCGCGCGGCCGGGCTCGGCGCGCGGCGCATCCCCGTGGCCTGCGCCTTCCACAGCCCGCTCGTGGCCACGGCGGGCGAACGCTTCGCCAAGGTCCTCGCCGACAAGACCGTACGGCCGCCCGAGTTCCCCGTCTGGGCCAACCGCACCGCCGCGCCCTACCCCACGCAACCCGACGCGGTGCGTGCCGAACTCGCCGCCCAGATCGGCGCCCCGGTCGCCTTCGCCGCGCAGATCGAGGCCATGTACGAGGCGGGCGCGCGGCTCTTCGTCGAGGCGGGCCCCGGCGCCGTGCTCACCCGGCTCGTACGGCAGACCCTCGGCGACCGCCCGCACCGCACCGTCGTCTGCGAGCCGTCGGCGGACAGCGGTCTGCGCGGCTGGCTCGACGCACTCGCCCAACTCGCCGTCGCCGGGCGGCCGGTGCGCACCGCCTGGCTGCTGCGGGGCCGTGACGCCGTCGACGCCCTGCGCACCCCGGCACCGAAACGGCCCGGCTGGACGGTCGACGGACACCTCGTCCGCACCGCCGACGGAGCACTTCTGCCCGGTGCCCTCGCACCGGCCCGACGAGTCATGGAGACGACCGTGACCACCGACCAGCCGCACGGCACCCCCGCCGACCGGGATGCGCTGATCTCCGAATTCCTGCGCACCAGCCGGGAGATGATCGCCGCCCAGCGCGATGTGCTCCTCACCTACTTCGGGGCCGCGCCGGGGGCCGCACCGGCGGCGCCGGTCGCCCCAGTGGCTGTCCCGGCCCCGCAGGCAGCACCCGAACTCGCCCCCGCTGAACCGCAGTTGACCGAGGCGGTCAACGACGATCCGGTGGACGACGTGGCACGGATCGTGCTGGAGATCATCAGCGAACGCACCGGCTACCCCGTCGACATGATCGAGCCCGACCTCGATCTGGAGGCGGACCTGAGCATCGACTCCATCAAGCGCGCCGAGATCGCGGGCGAACTCGCCAAACGCCTGGGCATCGGCGGCGGCGCCGAGGTCCTGGACGACGCCGAACTGGAGGAACTGGCCAAGGCGCGTACGGCGGCGGCGGTGACCGGGTGGCTGACGGCACGGGTCGGCACGGGCGCCGGGGGCGGCGGCGAGCCCGTCGAGGAGCGGGGGGAGGCGTCGTACACCGGCGGGCGAGCCCCCGAGAACTCGCCGGTCCCCGGCACGCGCACCCCGGAACACCCGGTAGTCCCCGGTGTGCCGCCCCGGCGCTGTGAGCTGCGGCCCGTGCCCCTTCCGGAGCCCGGCCCGGCCGACCTCGACCTGTCCGGGCGGCGCTTCGTCCTCGTCGGCGGTGGTGAGGATGTGGCGGCCGAGGTCGCGGCCCGGCTCGCCGGGCACGGTGCCGATGTGGTGCCCGTCGACCAGGGGCACCTCCTCACCGCGGCCGACGGCCCGGTCGACGGTGTGGTGTACCTGGGCGCGCTGCCCGGGGCCGACCTCCCGGTGCTGCCGGACGCCTTCCCGGTGCTCCGGGCGGCGCTGGCGTGCGGCCCGCGGACACTGCTCGCCGTGCGGGCCGCCGAGCGTGCGCCCGCGTTGCGGGCGGCCGGGCTGGACGGGCTGTTCCGCAGCGCCGGCCGCGAGTACCCCGGCCTGCTCGCCCGGATCGTCGCCGTGCCGGACACCACCCCGGCGGCGGTCGCCGACGCCCTGCTCGCCGAGCTGCGCGCCCCGGAGCCGGCCGCCCCCGTCGTACTGCGTACGGCGGCCGGGGTCCGCCGGGGATTCGAGCTGGTGCCGGCACCCCTCGGGCTGCTCGGCACCACCGGCGCCGGGCCCGCCGCCGACGGTGCCGCCGAGGCCGCCGCGCTCGGTCTCGACCGGGACTCCGTCGTCCTGCTGGCCGGTGGCGCCCGGGGCATCACCGCGCGGTTCGCGGCCACGCTGGCCCGTGCCTGCCGCTGCCGTGTCGAACTGCTGGGCCGTACCCCCGCGCCCACCGCGCCCGAGGACCCGCGTACCGCGGCCGCCCGCACCCCGGCCGAGCTGCGGGCGGCGCTGGCCGCCGGGCCCGGGGCGCCGAGGCCCGCCGAGATCAACCGGGCCGCCGAACTGATCCTCGCCCAGCGGGAGATCGCCACCACGCTCGCCGAACTCGGCGCGCTCGGCAGCGAGGCCCGCTACCGCTCGGTCGACTTCCGGGAGCGGGACGCCGTCCTGCAGGCGGTCAAGGAGATCCACGCCGAGCACGGCCGGCTCGACGGCGTGGTCTTCGCCGCCGGGGTGATCGAGGACCGGCTGATCGCCGACAAGACCCCCGAGTCCTTCCAGCGGGTCTACGGCACGAAGACGGCCGGGGCCGCCGCGCTGTTCGCCGCCCTGGACGACCTGCCCGACGCGCCCGCGTTCACCGTGCTGTTCGGCAGCATCGCCGCCGTCCTCGGCAACCGCGGCCAGGCCGACTACGCCGCCGCCAACGACGCCCTGGAAGTGCTCGGCGCGGACTGGGCCGAACGCACCGGCCACCGCGCGCTGACCGTGCACTGGGGACCCTGGGCGCCCTCCGGCACGCACACCGGCATGGTCGGGGCGGAACTCGGCCGCGAGTACGCCCGGCGCGGGGTCGAGCTGATCGACCCGGACGAGGGCACCGCCGCCCTGCTCCGGGAACTCGCCTGGGGCGACCCGGCGGTCCGTGCCGTCGTCCACACCGCGTCGGGCTGGTGACATGACGGAACGTCGCATACCCGTCGCCATCGTCGGGATGGCGGTGCTGCTGCCCGGCGCCCCCGGCCTCGACGCCTACTGGCGCAATCTGCGCGACGGCGTCGACGCGATCCGCGAGGTCCCCGCCGATCGCTGGGACGCCGACTACTACCGGCCCGGCACGGCCGCCGGGCCCGCCGTCGCCGACCAGGTGTACTGCCGGCGCGGCGGGTTCGTGGACGGCCTGGCCGAGGTCGAGGTCACGCGCTACGGCATCATGCCCGCCTCCGTGCCCGGCACCGAGCCGGACCAGCTCATCGCCCTCGACGTGGCCGCGGCCGCGCTCGCCGACGCGGGCGGCACGGACCGGCTGCCCGAACGGCACCGGATCGGGGTGGCGCTGGGCCGCGGCGGCTACCTCACGCCCGGCCTCGTCCGGCTCGACCAGCGGGTCCGGACCGCCGGTCAACTCGTCCGCACCCTGGGCGAGTTACTCCCCGACCTCGACGCGGCCCAACTCGACCGGGTCCGGGTCGCGTTCACCGAGCGACTCGGCCCCGACAGCCCGGAGTCCGCGATCGGCCTGGTCCCCAACCTGGCCGCCTCCCGCATCGCGAACCGGCTCGACCTGCGCGGCCCCGCCTACACCGTGGACGCGGCCTGTGCCTCCTCCCTCGTCGCCGTCGACCAGGCCGTCACCGAACTCACCACCGGCCGCTGCGACGTGATGCTCGCCGGGGGAGTGCACCACTGTCACGACATCACCCTCTGGAGCGTCTTCTCCCAACTGCGTGCCCTGTCCCCGACCGAGCGCATCCGCCCCTTCCACCGCGACGCGGACGGCATCCTCATCGGCGAGGGCACCGGCATCGTCGTACTGAAACGGCTCGCCGACGCCGAACGCGACGGCGACCGCGTGTACGCCGTGATCCGGGGCACGGGCGTGGCCAGCGACGGCCGTACGGCGGGACTCGTCACCCCCGACCCGGGCGGACAGGCCCGCGCCGTACGGCAGGCCTGGCAGGCCGCAGGCCTCGACCCGGCCGCCCCGGACTCCCTCGGGCTGCTGGAGGCGCACGGCACCGCCACCCCGGCCGGTGACGCGGCCGAACTCGCCACTCTGGCCGAGGTGTTCGGGCAGCCGCAGCGTGAAGGCGGCCGCCCGGTCCTCGGTTCGGTGAAGTCGATGATCGGGCACACCATGCCGGCCGCCGGAGTCGCGGGCCTGGTGAAGGCCGCCCTCGCGCTCCACCACGGCACCCTCCTGCCCACCCTCCACTGCGAGGATCCCCACCCCGCCCTCGCCGCCACCCGCTTCCGCACCCTGGACCGGGCCCGGCCGTGGGAGACCGACGCCCGGCAGCCGGTCCGCCGGGCCGCCGTGAACGCCTTCGGGTTCGGCGGGATCAACGCCCATGTGGTGCTGGAGGAGGCGCCGGGAGGCCGTTCGGCGCCGACGCGCGTGCCAAGTCCCCGAGCCGCAGCGGCCCTTGAGAGGATCAGCGAGCCCGAGCCGATCCTGCTCCTCGCCGCCGACAGCCCGGGCGGCCTCGCCGCCCTCCTCGACGCCGACGACTCCGCCGTACGCGCCGCCGGCCTCGACCCCGCCCGGCCGCACCCCGGCGCCGGTCCCGTCCGGCTCGGAGTCGTCGCCCCGAACGCCAAGCGGCTCGCCCTGGCCCGCCGCGCGGTCGCCAAGGGCCGGGCCTGGCAGGGGCGCGGCGACGTGTGGTTCCGGCCGGGTCCGCTGCTCGGCGGGGCCGGCGGCGGGCTGGCGTTCGTCTTCCCCGGCCTGGAGGGCGACTTCGCCCCCCGCACCGACGACATCGCCGCCCACTTCGGCCTGCCCCCGCTGCCCGGCACGGACGTCGAGGTCGGCGACGTGGGACGGCACGGCTTCGGCGTCGTCGGCGTGGGCCGCCTGCTGGACCGGGCGCTGCGCCTGATCGGTGTCGTCCCCGACGCGGTCGCCGGGCACAGCGTCGGCGAGTGGACGGCGATGGCGGCGGCCGGACTCTACTCCACTGCTCAAGTGGACGCGTTCATGGCCGAGTTCGACCCGGACACGGTCACCGTCCCCGGCCTCGCCTTCGCCGCCCTCGGCACCTCCGCCGAGCACGTCCGCACCACGCTCGCCGAGGACTGGCCGGACTCCGGGATCGTGCTCTCCCACGACAACGCGCCCCGCCAGTCCATGGTCTGCGGCCCCGGTACGGCCGTCGAGGCGTTCGTACGCGCCCTGCGCGCCCAGGGCGTGATCTGCCAGGTGCTGCCGTTCCGCTCCGGCTTCCACACCCCGATGCTCGAACCGTACCTCGCCCCCATCAAGGAGGCCGCCGACCGCTTCCGGCTCCATCCGCCGACCGTGCCGGTGTGGTCCGGGACGACCGCGGCGCCCTTCCCGGAGGCCGAGGCGGAGGTGCGCGAGCTGTTCGTACGGCATCTGCTGGAACCCGTCCGCTTCCGCGAGCTGACCGAGGCGATGTACGCCGCCGGGCACCGCGTCTTCGTCCAGACCGGCCCCGGCCGCCTCACCTCCCTGATCGACGACACCCTCGGCGACCGCGACCACCTGACCGTCGCCGCCAACGCGCCCCAGCGCGGCGGGATGTCGCAACTGCGCTGTGTGGCAACGGCGTTGTGGGCGGCCGGAGCGTCCGTGGCCCCGGCGATACCGCCCCGCAGCGCGGCCGCTCCCGAGCGACCGCCCGTCCCCCTCGACCTCTCCGGTGCCCTCGTCTCCCTGGACGGCCCCGAACTCGACGCCCTTCGAGCCGGACTACGCCCCGCCGCGCACCCGGCCCCGCCACGCCTGGCCGAACTGGACGCCCTGGCCACCCGCTTCCCGGCCGCCGCCGAACTGACCGCCCTGCTCCGGGACACCGCGGACACGGCGGCCGAGCTGATCACCGCAGGCCGCCGCCGTACCCCGGCCACCGCCGTGCCCACCCTCGTCAGGCCCGCCGCCACGACCACCACCGTCCACGTCTCCCCCCGCACCATGCCCCACCTCCTGGACCACTGCTTCTTTCCGCAGCGCCCCAACTGGCCCGACGTGGAGGACCGTTGGCCGGTGGTGCCCGCCACCACCATCGTGCGGCACATGATGGACGCGGCGGAGGCGGCAGCCCCCGGGCTGCGGGCGGTCGCCGTGCACGGAGCCCGTTTCGACCGCTGGCTCACCGCCACACCGCCCGTCGACGTGCAGGTCACCGTCACCCCGGCCCCCGGCCACCCCGACCGCGTCACCGTGGCCTTCGGCCCCACGGCCCGCGCCGTCGTCGAACTGGCCCCGCACCATCCCGCACCGCCCGCGCCCGGCCCGCTCCCGGACGTGCCCGAACGCCGCCCCGAGCACACCGCCGCCCAGATCTACCGGGAGCGCTGGATGTTCCACGGCCCCGGCTTCCAGGGCCTCACCGACCTCACCGCGATCGGCGAGCGGCACATCCGCGGAAGTATCACCGCGCCCTTTGCCCCCGGCGCCCTGCTCGACAACGTGGGCCAGCTCCTCGGCTACTGGATCATGGCGACCCGGACCGAACGGACCGTCGTGTTCCCTGTGCAGATACGGCAGTTGAGGTTCCACGGCCCGCACCCGGCCCCCGGCACCGAGGTCGCCTGCCTCCTGCGGATCACGGCCCTCACGGACACCCTTCTGGAGGCGGACGCGGAGCTGACGGCCGGCGGCCGGGTGTGGGCCAGGATCACCGGCTGGCAGGACCGCAGGTTCGACAACGACCCCACGACCCGGCCCGTCGAGCGCTTTCCCGAGCGCCACACCCTCGCCACAGCCCGGCCCGGCGGCTGGGCACTGGTCCACGAGCGCTGGCCGGACCTCGCCTCACGCGAGCTGATCATGCGCAACTCGCTGGGCCGTGCCGAGCGCGCCGAGTACGCCGAACGCCCGCCGCGCGGCCGCCGCCAGTGGCTGCTCGGCCGGATCGCGGCCAAGGACGCCGTACGGCAGTGGCTCTGGCAACACGGCGAAGGACCCGTCTTTCCGGCCGAACTCCGGGTACACAACGATGAGTTGGGCCGTCCGCACGTCACCGGGGTGCACGGCCGCGCCCTGCCCCCGCTGGACGTCTCCCTCGCCCACCGGGCCGAGGCGGGCGTGGCGATCGTACGGCCGCACAGCCCGGAGCCCGGCCCCGGCATCGACATCGAAGAGGTCGCCGAGCGGGACCCGGCGACCCTCACCACCGCACTCGGCACGGCCGAACTGCGGTTGCTGCGGGGCCTGTCGGAGGACGGCCCCGATCCGCAGGAGCTGTGGTTCACGCGTTTCTGGGCCGCCAAGGAGGCGGTCGCCAAGGCCGAAGGCGTCGGATTCGGCGGCCGGCCACGCGACTTCGAGGTAGTGGAGGCCGCCCCGGACGGCAGCCGGCTGCTGGTCTCCGGCCGTCTGGAGCGCGCCTACACCGTGCACTGCGCGCCGGTGAGCAACCCACCCGCGCTGCCCGAGCGGCACTACGTGGTGGCCTGGACGACCGGGCCCGGAGCCGACGACGCACACCCCGACGAAGCACTCGAGGAGCACCCCCGATGAATCCCACCCAGCCGGCCCCCATGAACTCTGTGCAGCCCACCGCCGACACCATCCTCACCGACGTCGCCGGCATGCTCCGCACGGTGCTCGCGGAGTACGGCGACGACGACGTGGTGATCGGCATGTCCACCACCTTCAACCGCGATCTGGAGCTGGAGAGCATCGACCTCGTCACCCTGGCGGGGCTGCTGGAGGAGCGGTACGGGCAGCGGGTCAACCTCGCCGAGTTCCTGGCCGGCATGGAGTTCGACGAGATCATCGAGCTGACCGTGGGCCGGCTGGTCGAGTACGTGGTGTGGAGCCTGAAGACCACGCAGGCGGGCTGAGCCGTGGCGATCGTCGACGCCGGCGGGATCCGGCTGCACGTCCAGCGCACGGGGCCCACCGGCCGGTCCCCGCACGCCACGGTCGTCCTGGTGCACGGGCTGCTCACCGACAGCCTGGCCAGCTACTACTTCACCGTCGCCCCCGCCTTCGCCGCGTCCGGACTCGACGTGGTCATGTACGACCTGCGCGGACACGGCCGCAGCGAGCGCCCGCCCCGGGGCTACACCCTCGACCACAACATCGACGACCTGGAGGCCCTCCTCGACCGGCTGGCCGTCACCGGGCCCGTCCACCTGGTCGGCAACTCCTACGGCGGCACCATCGCCTTCGGCTACGCGGCCCGGCACCCGGAGCGCGTCGCCAGCCTGACCCTGGTCGAGTCCGAGCCCGCCACGTCCGCCTGGGCGGCGAAACTCGGCCGCATCCTCGACCGGGTCGTCACCCAGCTCGCCCACAACGAGCCCGACGCGATCGCCTGGATCACCGCGAACCGGGGCCACAACACCGCCCGCCTGGCCAAGAGCGCGGCCCGGCTCGCCCGCGAGACCACCCTCGGCCGGGACATCCCCGCCAGCCGCGTGCTGACCGAGGCCGAGATCAGCGCCGTACGCTGCCCGGTTCTCGGCGTGTACGGCGGTGATTCGGACCTCGCCGACCTGGTGCCGCTGAAGCGGGCGCTGCTGACGGACTTCCGGGCGGTCGTGCTGCCCGGGCACGAGCACTCGGTGCTGGTGGAGGCGCCCGCGGCCGTCGGCGGGCACATCCTGGACCTGATCCACGCGGGGGCGGGGGTCCGGTGAGCGCCTTCCTCTTCGTCGTGCCGCCGCTGACCGGGCACATCAACCCGGCCGTCGGCGTCGCCGCCCGGCTGACCGCGCGCGGGCACCGGGTCGCCTGGGCGTGCGCCGACCCCGCGCTGGTACGGCGGCTCGCGGGCCCGGACGCCGAGGTGCACGGGTGCGCGGGCCCGGTGCCGGGCGCCGACGGTGCCGTACGACCGCCGGAGCTGCGGGGTGCGGAGGCGCTGAAGTTCCTGTGGGAGCGGTATCTGCTCCCGCTCGCCGACGCCATGGCCCCCGGCGTCCGGGCGGCCGTCCAGGAGGTCGGCCCCGACGTGGTCGTCGCCGACCAACAGGCCTTCGCCGGCGCCCTGGTGGCCGAGCGGTTCGGGCTGCCTTGGGCCACCTCCGCCACCACCTCGGCCGAGTTCAGCGGCGCGTACGACGGTCTGCCGAAGGTCGCCGAATGGCTGCGCCGGAGCCTGGCCGAACTGCGGACCCGGATCGGCGACCCGGCCGGCACCGCCGACCCGCGCTTCTCCCCGCACCTCCTGCTCATCTTCAGCACCCCCGAACTCATCGGACCCCAGGCGCCGTTGGCCCCGCACATCCACTACGTCGGCCCCTCCCTCGCCGGCCGCCCGGCCGGGCCCGGCTTCCCCTGGGAGCGGCTCGACCAGGGCCGGGCGAAGGTCCTGGTGACCCTCGGCACGGCGAACGCCGACGCGGGCGGACGCTTCCTCACCGAGTGCCTCACCGCGCTGCGCGCACGCGCCGACCGGGTGCAGGCGGTGATGACCGACCCCGGCGGCGTCCTCCCGGTGCCGCCCGGCGACAAGGACGTCCTGGTTTTCCCGTCCGTGCCTCAACTCCCGTTGCTGGAGCGGATGGACGCCGTCGTCTGCCACGCGGGGCACAACACCGTGTGCGAGGCCCTGTGGCACGGTGTCCCGCTCGTCGTCGCCCCCATCCGCGACGATCAGCCGGTGGTGGCCGGCCAGGTCGTGGACGCGGGCGCCGGCGTCCGCGTCCGCTTCGGCCGGGTCACCGCGGACCGGCTGGGCGCGGCCCTCGACACCACCCTCACCGACCCCGCCCTCAGGGCCGCCGCCGCCCGGATCCGCACCGCGTTCCGCGCGGCGGGCGGCACCCGGGCAGCGGTGGCTCATCTCGAACACCTCGCGGACCACACAGACTTCGCAGACTCCGAAGCGGAGAGCCGATGACCGACCACGACGACAAGACCGACAAGAAGGCGCGCATCGCCGCCCTCCGGACCGCCTACCAGGACGACCTGGCCGCCGGCACGGACCGCTTCTTCGCCGCCCGCCGCACCGACTGCCCCTGGTGCGGCGCGGACCGCCTCGCCACCCGCCTGCGTACCACCGACCTGCTCCAGCACAAGCCGGGCCGCTTCACCCTCGACCGCTGCGCCGACTGCGGCCACACCTTCCAGAACCCCCAACTGACCCAGGAGGGGCTGGAGTTCTACTACCGGGACTTCTACGACGGCCTCGGCGGACAGCGCATGAGCGGCACCTTCGGCGGCCGTACCGCCATGTACGAGGGCCGCGCCGAGGCGCTGCTGCCGCACGACCCCACCCCGAAGACCTGGTTGGACGTCGGCACCGGCCACGGACACTTCTGCGCGGCCGCCCGTACCGTCCTGCCCGGCACCTCCTTCGACGGGCTCGACTTCACCGACGGCGTCGAACTCGCCGCCCGCGAGGGCCGCGTGGACCACGCCTATCGCGGCGCCTTCCCCGCCCTCGCCCCCGAACTCGCCGCCCGCTACGACGTGGTGAGCATGTTCCACTACCTGGAGCACAGCACCGACCCCGACCGTGAACTCCGCGCCGCCCACGAAGCCGTACGCCCCGGCGGCCACCTCCTCATCGAGGTGCCGGACCCGGAGAGCCGCTACGCCCGGCTGCTCGGCCGCTGGTGGCTGCCCTGGCTCCAGCCGCAGCACCTGCACTTCATGCCCGTCGCCAACCTCCGGCGGCGGCTGACCGAGCTGGGCTTCACGGTGGTCGCGGAGCAGCACGCCGAAGCCCACGATCCGGTCGACCTGCTCGCCGCCGTCTGGCTGGCCCTCGACCACACCGCCCCGCGCGAGGACGCACCCTGGCTCCCCGAACCGCCCGGCGCCCTGAGCCGCGCCGCCCGCACCACGCTCCTCTTGGCGGGCGTGCCCGCACTCATCACGGCAACGCTCCTCGACCGTTTCGCCGTACGGCCCCTGTCCCGGCGCCTGGGCCTGTCCAACGCCTACCGCCTGGTGGCGCACCGCGACTGACCGCCACTCAAAGGATCTCGGCCCGGATCAGCGCCGACAACGTCAGCGCGCCCGGCACCAGCGGCACCCAGTCGGTCAGCACCCGGTAACCGATGACGGTCGCGGTGGCCACCGCGGGGGCGGCGCCGAAGGTGATCAGCGTCCACACCAGCGCCGCGTCGACCGCGAGCCCGCCCGGCACCGGCACCGCCCCCACCGCCGTACCGGCCGCGAGACAGGCGAGCACCACCTGCTCCCACGGCAGCTCCAGCCCGAGCGAGGCCCCGACACAGGCGAGGGCGGCCGCCTGCAGCAGCGGCATCGCGACCGCCCCGCCCCAGAGGGCGGCCACCCGGCAGGGCCGCGTGTGCACCTCCCGCGCATCGGCGAGGGCACAGCGCAGCATTCCGGTCACCGGCCGCCGCAACGGCCGTACGACGGTCAGCAGCACCCCCGCGACCGCGAGGGCCCCGCCCGCGACGGCGGCGACCGGCACCACCAGCCGCCCGTCCGGAACCAGCTCCCCGAGGCGCCGCCAGGCCGGCGACACCGCCAGGAACACGACCAGCACCACGGTCTTGGCGGAGGACTTGGCCAGCGAGTACAGCCCCACCGACGCGGTCGCGCGGTCCAGCGGCACCCCGCGCGCCCGCAGAAAGCGCACAGTCACGGCATGGGCACCGAGGCCGCCGGGAAGCGCGTGGTTGGCGGCACCGGCGGCGAACTGCGAGGCCAGCAACTGCCCCGCCGGCAGCCGGTCGGGCAACGCGCCCTGCCGGACGCACGAGGCCGCCACCCAGTTCAGACAGGTGAAACCGCCCCCGGCCAGCAGCCACCAGGGATCGGCCGCGACGAGCCGCCGTACCCCTTCGTACACGACCGGCCGGTTGGCCACCGCCCAGCCGCCGGCCAGCAGTAGCGGAGCCAGGCACAGGGCCAGCCGTACGGGCCGGCCCACGAGGAAAGACGCGGGCCGGGGCGAGGGCGTTGCCTCGGTGAGAGATCCCTTGGCGAGGGACCTCTCGGTGAGCGAGGCCGACACAGGGAGCGAGAGCGGGGACGGAGAGGGAGCGGACACGGGGAGGTCGTCCTTCCGCGGCGGGTCCCGGGGCGGGGACCTGGGGGAGGCGGGTCGGGCGATACCGGGGGAGCCTTCCCCGCCCGCGTGACACCGGGGTGTCCGGAAACCCAAGGACCGGGGGCGGGACGGTGCCACCGGGGAGCCGACGGGGAGGGTGTGCGCTTAGCCGCCGTTCACCGCCGACCAGGTAGCCTTCCCTTGGGACGCCCTTTGCACGCGGCGCCCGGCAGGCAGGGACAGCGACAGGGGGAGGAACCCGCGGTGCACGTCCAGGAATGGCTCGACTCGGTGCCCGCGGCCGCCGTCTACGCCGTGGTGGCCCTGGTGATCGGTCTGGAGAGCCTGGGCATTCCGCTGCCGGGCGAGATCGTCCTGGTCTCGGCGGCGCTGATGTCCTCCCAGCACTCCGGCATCAACCCGATCGTCCTCGGCGCGTGCGCGACCGCCGGTGCCGTGATCGGCGACTCCATCGGCTACGCCATCGGCCGCAAGGGCGGCCGCCCGCTGCTGGCCTGGCTGGGCAGAAAGTTCCCGAAGCACTTCGGCGAGGGCCATGTGGCCACCGCCGAGCGGTCCTTCCAGAAGTGGGGCATGTGGGCCGTCTTCGTCGGCCGCTTCATCGCCCTCCTGCGCATCTTCGCCGGCCCCCTCGCGGGCGTCCTGCACATGCCGTACTGGAAGTTCCTGATCGCCAACGTCCTCGGCGGCATCTGCTGGGCGGGCGGCACGACGGCCGTCATCTACTACGTGGGCGTGGTCGCCGAGGGCTGGCTGAAGAAGTTCTCCTACGTCGGCCTCGCGGCAGCGGTCCTCGTCGGCCTGGCCTCGATGCTGCTCGTCAAGCGCAGGGCGAAGAAGGCCCAGGAGCAGGGCGAGCGGGAAGCCGAACCGGTGAGCGCCGGTGAGTGAAGTTGCCGAGCGCGCCTACTGATGCACATCCTTGTGCGCCTTGGCCAACTCCGCGTACATGGTGCCGTTGAGGGTGACCCCCTGCCGCTCTTCCTCGGTGAGAGCCCGCTTCACCTTGGCCGGCACCCCCGCCACCAGCGATCCTGGCGGTACGACCATCCCCTGCGGCACCAACGCCTGCGCGGCGACAAGCGACCCGGCGCCGATGACGGCCCCGTTCAACACGGTCGCCCCCATCCCGATGAGGCAGTCGTCCTCCACGGTCGCCCCATGCACCACCGCGTTGTGCCCGATGGACACCCGCTCCCCGACGGAGACCGGAAAGCCGGGATCCGCATGCAGCGTGCAATTGTCCTGCACATTACTGCTGGCACCGATCTCGATCCGCTCGACGTCGCCCCGCACCACGGCGCTGTACCAGACACTCGCCCCGGAGCGGAGCGCAACGTCCCCGATCACGGAAGCCGTAGGCGCCACGAACGCCTCGGGATCGACCTGGGGCTCCCTGCCGCCGATGCCCACGATCAGCGCCTGCTGCGTCATCACCGTTCTCCTCGTGTCGTCGTACCCCGCACCGTACGACACGGGCTGGGGCAAAGATCACAGCAGCCGGGCCTCTCGCCGAAAGCGCCCGCTTAGTAACGTACCCCCGTGCCCCAGCGCAAGAACACGTTCTCATCCTGGCGTCACCGCGCAGCACAGCGCGCGGTGCACGCGGTCTGGGCCTGGGCGCAGCGCACGGGCTCCGTCACCGCCGATCACCCCGGCCGCCTGAAGTTCGGCGCGATCGGCGAAGCCACAAGGCTCGCCTTCCCGCTCGGCACCGTCTTCGGCGAACCCTGGATCCACCTCGGCTCCCACTGCATCATCGCCGAGCAGGTCACGCTGACCGCCGGACTGATGCCGGACCTGGACCTCGGTCCGGACCCGATCCTGCGCATCGGCGACGGAGTGGTCCTCGGCCGGGGCAGCCATGTCATCGCGGACACGACGGTCACCATCGGCCGCGACTGCTACTTCGGCCCGTACGTCTACGTCACCTCCACCAACCACTCCTACGACGACCCGCACGAGCCCATCGGCAGACAGTGGCCGCGGATGGAGCCGGTGGAGATCGGCCCGGGCTGCTGGATCGGCACCGGCGCGGTGGTCCTGCCCGGTGCGCGGATCGGCCGGAACGTGGTCGTCGCGGCCGGTGCCGTGGTGCGCGGCACGGTGCCCGATCACGCCGTGGTGGCCGGCGCGCCCGCCCGGGTCGTACGACGCTGGACGGCCGAGGACGGCTGGCAACCCCCGCTGCGCACCCCGGCGCCGGTGCCGATCCCGGACGGCATGACGCCCGAGCAACTGCGGGCGCTGGCCGAGCTGGACGAGGAGGCCGTGGCACAGCTGGCCCGGCTGGAGCCGGAGGGCTGACCCACTGCGTCGGCGCATGCTCGCCGGAGGCCAGCCGGCCGACGACCGGGTGCCCGGCACGTGGCGGCCGGCGATCTCGCCGTCGGCGCCGCCCTCGCAGGGGAGCATCCTGTTGGCGCGGTCATCGCCGGCCGGTGGCGGCCGAGGACCTGGGGCCCGGTCAGCCGGCCCGTGGCCGTCCGGCTGGGGCTGCTCCGGTGGCGCGGGTCGCGGCGGGCGGCTCAGCCGGTTGCCAGCAGTAGCGTGCCCAGCAGGGCGAGTCCCGCGCCCGCGGCCTGGATCGCGCGCAGCCGCTCGCTGAGGAAGCCGCGTGCGGCCAGCGCGGTCACCACCGGGTACAGCGAGGCGAGGACGGCCGCCACGGTGACCGGGCCGTGCTGGGCGGCGACCGCGTAGGTGCCGTTGGCCGCCACGTCGGCGAGTCCGACGAAGGCCAGTGCGGGCAGCGAGGCCCAGGGGAAACCGCCGTCGGGCAGCGCGCGGCCGCCCCGGCGCACGGAGACGGCGAGCGCGGCCCCGCCGACCGCGACGTTCGTCAGCCGCTGCACGAACAGGGCGAGGAACAGGCCGGTGACACTGGTCGAGGCCTCCTTGACCAGAGCGAAGACCGTGCCGAAGCCGAGCGCCGCGACCAGCGTGAGCAGGATCGTCTGCCGCTGCACGGGCGCGCCGCGCAGCTGCGGACCGCCCGCCAGGACGACACCGGTGACGGCGACCGCGATACCCGCGACCTGAAGCAGCCCCGGGCGCTCGCCGAGGACCAGGCCGACGCCGACCGGGACGGCCACGCTGAGGGTGGCGAGCGGCGAGACGACGCCCATGGGGCCGAGCGCCAGGGCCTTGTAGAAAGAGAGCAGGGCGACCGGGCCGGCCAGCCCCGCGGCGAACGCGAACCACAGCCGCGGCCCGGCCTCGCTCCAGCCGCCGGTCGCGACGACGATCGCGCCCAGCACGGCCGCCGCGATGGCCTGCGAGACGACCACGACCGTCAGCGCGGGGCTGCGCCGGGTCAGCAGTCCGCCGCCGAAGTCGGCCAGCCCCCACAACAGGCTGGTGGTGAGGGCGAAGAATGCTGTCACGGCCGGCCTCGCAGTACAGTTTGGTGAACGATCGGGTGCACCTCACCGTAGTTCAGCGTAGTGAACTCTGTCATCCCATATAGTGAACTCTCCTGATGGACGTGATGTGTCGGACCTCGACCTGCTGACCCAGTCCCTGGCGCGCAACGTCAAGCGCTGGCGCACCGAGCGCGGCTTCACCCTGGACGCGCTCGCCGCCCGCGCGGGAGTCAGCCGCGGCATGCTCATCCAGATCGAGCAGGCCCGGACGAACCCCAGCATCGGCACCGTCGTCAAGATCGGCGACGCGCTCGGGATCAGCATCACCACCCTGCTCGACTACGAGCAGGGCCCCAAGGTCCGTATCGTCGCCCCCGAGCAGGCCGTACGGCTGTGGCACACCGACGCCGGCAGCTACAACCGGCTGCTGGCGGGCACGGAGGCCCCCGGCCCGGTGGAGATGTGGGACTGGCGGCTGATGCCGGGCGAGTCCAGCCCCTCCGAGCCGCACCCGGTGGGCACGGTGGAACTCGTCCATGTCACCGCCGGCGAACTGACCCTCACCGTCGACGGCGTGGCCCATCTGGTGCCGGCCGGCGCGAGCGCCACCTTCGAGGCCGGCACCGAGCACACCTACGGCAACGAGGGCGATGTACCGATGGAGATGATCATGGCCGTCTCGGTGCCGCCCGTGCGCTGAACCGCGCGACGGCGGGCTGTTAGCGTGCGGCCATGCGCGCACCCATCGGAGACTTCGACACCGCCACCCCCGTCCCGGACTGCCTGGACGAACTGACCGCGCCGGTCGCCGACGCCGTACGCACCTGGCAGGGCGCGGTCCCCGCCGACCGCGTCCTCTTTGTCGACACCGACCCGCGCTGGGCGGACACGGCCGTCTTCGTCGAGCACTACGGCCGCGATCTGCTGGAGCAGTCGGCGAACTGCGTGGTGGTCGCGGGCAAGCGCGGCGGCGAGACCACGCTGGCCGCGTGTGTGGTGCTGTCCACCACCCGGGTCGACGTCAACGGCGTCGTCCGCCGTCATCTCGGCGCCCGCAAGGCCTCGTTCGCCTCGATGGACACGGCGACCGGCGAGACCGGGATGGAATACGGCGGCATCACCCCCATCGGCCTGCCCGCCGACTGGCCGGTGCTCGTGGACGCGGCCGTCGCCGACCTGCCCTACGTCCTCGTCGGCAGCGGCCGCCGGCGCGGCAAGCTGCTGGTTCCCGGCAAGGCCCTCGCCGAACTGCCCGGCGCCGTGGTGCTGGAGGGCCTCGGCATCAGCGTCTGACCTCAGGCCGTCACGTGATGGGCCAGCGCCAGATGCGGGTCCGTCTCGCCCGGCGCCGGTGCCGGGTCGGCGTGCACCAGGGCGGCCGCCAGCCTCGGTACGGCGTGCAGCAGCGCGTGTTCGGCCTCGACGGCGATCGTGTGCGCCTGCCGTACGGTCGCCTCGCCGTCCACCACCACCGCGAGTTCGGCCCGCAGTCGGTGCCCGATCCAGCGCAGCCGCAGCTCGCCCACCGCGCGCACGCCCGGCACCGCCGACACCGCCCGCTCGGCCCGGTCCACCAGCGCCGGGTCGACGGCGTCCATCACCCGCCGGAACACCTCCCGCGCCGCGTCCCGCAGCACCAGCACGATCGCGGCCGTGATCGCCAACCCCACGATCGGATCCGCCAGGTGGAAGCCGAGCGCGGATCCGCCCGCGCCCACCAGCACGGCCAGCGAGGTGAAGCCGTCGGTGCGGGCGTGCAGCCCGTCGGCGACCAGCGCGGCCGAACCGATCTCCCGGCCCACCCGGATCCGGTACCGGGCCACCCACTCGTTGCCGACGAAGCCCACCAGCGCGGCCGCCGCGACCGCCGGAACGTGCGAGACCGGGCGCGGATCGAGCAGCCGGCCGACGGCCGCCCACGCGGCGAAGGCCGCCGAGGCCGCGATCGTCAGCACGATCACCAGCCCCGCGAGGTCCTCGGCCCGGCCGTAACCGTAGGTGAACCGGCGGTTCGCCGCCCGCCGCCCCAGCACGAAGGCGATGCCGAGGGGTACGGCGGTCAGGGCGTCGGCGGCGTTGTGCACGGTGTCCCCGAGCAGCGCCACCGACCCGGAGACGGCCACCACGACCGCCTGCGTCAGCGCGGTCGCCCCGAGAACAGCCAGCGACACCCACAGCGCCCGCATTCCGCGCGCCGAGGATTCCAGGGCGGAGTCCAGCTTGTCGGCCGTCTCGTGGGAGTGCGGGGTGAGCAGGTGCGCGAGGCGGTGCCGGAGGGCGGCTGCGCGGGAGGGGGAGTGCGTGTGAGCGTGGGTGTGGTGATGATCGTGACTGTGCCCGTGCCCGTGCTGGTCATGGTGCTGGTGAGGGTGCCGGTCGCTCACGTGGGTCCCCTTCCGGTGTGCGGGAGTGGACGCCTGGCGCCCACGGGACCATTATGTGCGTATGAGCGCACGCATGCACCTATCACCTGCGCACCATACGCATCCGCGCACCCCGGGCGAGGAACAGTTCGCGCTGGCCGCCGAGCTGCTGTCCCTGCTCGGCGACCGCACCCGTCTCACCCTGCTGCACGCGCTGGCGGGGGGAGAGGCCGACGTCACGACGCTCACCGAGGCGTGCGGCGCGGCCCGTCCCGCCGTCAGCCAGCATCTGGCCCGGCTGCGGCTCGCGGGCCTGGTGAGCACCCGCAAGGAGGGCCGCCGGGTGGTCTACTCACTCGCGCACGGGCACTTGCGCCGACTGGTGGACGAGGCCCTGAAGACCGCCGACCACCACCTCACCGAGCGGGCTCAGTAGGCGGCGGCCGTGCCGAGGTACTGCTCGGCGAAGGCGGCCGCGGCGGCGGGCGAGGAGAACAGCCGGCGCAGCCGGGCCAGGGTGGTGCCGGCGCGGAACGGATCGCCCGACGCGACGCCGTGGTAGATGTCCGACAGCCACTGTGAGAACTCCTGGTAGTCCCACACCCGGCGCAGACACGCCTCCGAGTAGCCGTCCAGGCCGCTGTCGTCGTCCCGTGTGACGTACGAGGCGAGCGCGTCGCCGAGCAGGAAGGCGTCGTGCAGGGCGAGGTTCATGCCCTTCGCGGCGATCGGCGCGACCAGGTGACCGGCGTCGCCGGCCAGGAACAGCCGCCCGTGGGCGAGAGGTTCGACGACGTAGTGGTGCATGTCCAGCACGCGTTTCTCGAGCAGCCGGCCCTCGGTGAGCGGGGGCGCGCCGGCCGCGCCGAGCCGTTCGCGCAGTTCGGTCCAGACCCGCTCGTGCGGCCAGTTCTCCGGGTCGTCGCCCGGCGGGCACTGGAGGTAGAACCGGGTCACCTCGGGGCTGCGGGGCATCTGCCCGGCGAACCCGCGCGGATGGACGCCGAACAGGACACAGTCCGTGGACGGCGGCACCTCGGCGAGCAGCGCCAGCCAGCCGATGCCGTCGTCCTGCCGGGACATCCGCCGCCGCTGCTCGGGTATCGCGTCCCGGGTCACCCCGCGCGCCCCGTCGCAGCCCGCGACGAAGTCGCAGCGCAGCAGCCGCCGTTCACCCGTCTCCGGGCAGCGGTACGACACCGCCGGCCGGTCCGTGTCCAGGTCGTGCAGGGTGACGTCCCGGACCCCGAAGCGGATGTCGCCGCCGCGTACGTCGGCGTACTCCCGCACCAGGTCCGTCACCAGCAACGGCTGGGGATAGACGTAATGATGACGGTCCGTCAGATCGGCGTAGGGGAAGCGGTGGCGCTCGCCGGCGAAGCGGAACTCGCAGGCGCTGTGCAGCTCGGCCCGCTGCGGCAGGTGTCCGGCCAGGCCCCGGCGGGTGAGTTCGCGCACCGCCCATTCCTCGATGACGCCGGCCCGGGGCCGGGTCTCGATGAACTGTCTGCTCTCGGTCTCCAGGACGACACAGTCGACCGAGGCGGCCCGCAGGATGTTGCCGACGGTGAGCCCGGCGGGCCCGGCGCCCACGACGACGACCGTGCGGCGTTCGTCCGTACGGCCGTCGTGGGGCGCGGAGGTGGAGTGGGGGGAGGGGGAGATCACCCCCGCATTATGACGGTGTCCCGTCAGCCACGGCTCGGCTGACGGGACACCGCACGGGAGGAGCGGATCAGTGGGCGGGGGCGTCGGTGACGACGACCTCCTCGATGCTGCGCTCGATCGCCTCGGGCGCGGAGGCGGTCGCCTTGGCCCAGTAGTAGATGCCGAGCGAGAACACCGTGACGACCAGCATGTCCCACCACAGCGGCAGGTCACCGTTGCCGCCGAAGGTGCTCAGGTAGGAGATCACGCCGATGCCCAGCAGGTAGGGGACCAGCCACTGCGCGGCCTTGAAGTCCAGCCGCGGCGCGTTGGGCAGGTCCTTGCGGATCGCGTAGGCGGCGTAGGAACCGAGCAGCACGTAGCCGATCAGGATCGCGAAGCCGAGGCGCCACAGGGTGTCCCAGCCGGACCAGAAGATGATCAGGTTGGCGACCACGAACGACAGCGGCGAGATGATGTTGCCGGCGGGCAGCTTGTACGGACGGTCGTGGTTCGGCAGCCGGTCCTTGAAGACGCCGTAGGCCAGCGGGGCACCCGCGTACATCAGCACGCTCGCCGAGGTGATGAAGCCGACCAGCGTCTGCCAGCTCGGGAACGGCAGGAAGCAGATCACACCGGTCACGAACGACATCGCCAGGCCGAACCACGGCACACCGCGCGAGTCGGTCTTGGCGAAGATCTTCGGCGCGTAGCCGTTCTTGGCCAGGCCGTAGGAGATACGGGACGTGGCGGTGGTGTAGATCAGGCCGGTGCCGCCGGGGGAGATGATCGCGTCGGCGTACAGGACCCAGGCCAGCCAGCCCAGGCCGACCACCGAGGCGAGACCCGCCCAGGGACCGCTGATGCCGGCGTAGGCCAGGTGCGCCCACCCCTTCGCGAAGGAGGCGTGGGGCAGGGCGGCGATGAACACGACCTGGAGCAGGACGTAGATCGTGGCGCCGATGGCGACCGAACCGAGCGTGGCGCGCGGCAGGTCACGCTTCGGGTTGCGGCTCTCACCGGCCAGCTGGATCGCCTGCTCGAAGCCGAGCAGCGCGAAGATGATGCCGCTGGAGCTGATCGCGGTGAGGACACCCTTGGCACCGAACGGCGCGAAGCCCTCGGAGGTGAAGTTGGACGGGTGGAAGTTGCCGATGGCGATGATGAAGATCGCGGCGAGCGGGACGGCGATCTTCCACCAGGTGGCGGCGCTGTTGGTGTGCGCCAGGATGCGGACGCCGAGGAAGTTGACCGCGACGAAGACCGCCATGAGGAACACCGCGACGACGATGCCGCTGGTCGTCAGGGTGCTGTCGGCGTTCTGGAACCCGTCGGCCCAGTGCCAGTGCTTGGCATAGCCGATCATGGCCTCGACCTCGATCGGGGCCACCGTCGCGGCCTGGAGCCAGGAGAACCAGCCGAAGGACATGCCGGCCAGGCCGCCGAAGGCGTAGTGCGGGTAGCGCGCGGTGCCGCCCGCCACCGGGAACATGCCGCCGAGCTCGGCGTGCACGAGGGCGAGCAGCACGATGGCCACCGCGCCGATCACCCACGAGATGATCGCCGCCGGGCCCGCTGCCACGACGGCCTTCTCGGCGCCGAAGAGCCAGCCCGATCCGATGATGGAACCGACCGATGCCCACATCAGACCGATGAGTCCGACGTCGCGGCGCAGACCACCACCGGTATCGCTTGTGGCTACCGGTGGAGCCTGGTCGACATTCGCCATGTCAAGTGGCCTCTCAGATCGTAAACGCAGTATTAACGAGCAAGGACGCCACAGGCTAGGGGTGCGTTCCGCGCCGTCAAAAGACTGTTAACCAAATTTTGACCTGGGATCTTAGCTGTCTTGGGCGCACGCTGGGTTACAGAGTTGTCACTGGTCAGATGCCCAGTGCGAATGTCAATATTCAGAGCTGAATTGTGAGTAACAGGAGAGATTCGCCGGTGTGGAGGCTAGTGCAGCCGGGGAATTTCGATCGCCGGGCAGCGGTCCATGACCATCTCCAGCCCCGCCGTTCGGGTCCGTTCGTACGCCTCCGGGTCCACGACACCCAGCTGGAACCACACCGCCCGTGCGCCCTTCGCCGCGGCCTCGTCCGCCACCGCGCCGGCCAGGTCGCTGTTGACGAACACATCGACGACGTCCACGTCGAACGGGATGTCCGTGAGGGAGGCGTACCCCTGCTCGCCGTGCACCGTCTCGGCCTTCGGGTGCACCGGCACGATCCGCTTGCCGAACCGCTGGAGCACCTGCGCCACGCCGTACGCGGCCCGGTTCCGGTTGCCCGACAGGCCGACCACGGCCCAGGTGTCACCCAGCTCGGTCAGGATCCTGCGGATGGTCGCGTCGTCGCCGTACGTGTCGTCGGGGTGCGTGGCCGCCATGGCCGCCTCCTCAGGGGGCGCGGGAACTGTTCGCCTGGGCAACAGTGCCGCGGGGCGCGCGGATTCCCGCCCCGCCGCCTCGCCACGGCGACCGGAATCGGACACAGGATGCCCGCGAGTCGACACAGAATGCCTGCGTACGGCCGTCCGCCCGCCTACGCTCGCCCCGTGCTGCGCATCCTCGACGCCCGAACCGGTGAGCCCGTCCCCGCCGCGCCCGCCCGCCGCGCCCTGACCCGGATCGAGGCGTACGCCTCCGGCCTGGACCCGACGGCCCTGCGGGTGCTGCTGACCGCCGACCTCCTGTCCCGAGCCCTCGAACTGTCCGGCACCCCGGTCTGGACGATCCTCACCGCCCCCCGTCGGCACGCCGAGCTCCGCTCCGCCGCCACCACCCTGTCCGTCCGCTCCTTCGAAACCGACCGCGACCTGCCCTCAGCCCTCGGCGAGGCCCAGGCGATCCACGTGACAGCAGATCCCACGGCTGCCTTCGGGGCAGGGCCGGTGCTACGGGTGGCACCGGTGGAGTGGACGGGCGTCCCGATGCCCCCCGAGCTCCCGCCCCTCCTCCTCGCCGATCCCGAAGCCCTTCGGCTCGCTCTGCTCGCCGTCCCACGCAGTGAACCCGTTCGGCTGGATCCCGGTGTGCTGGGTGAGGCGGCCGGGTGCCTCGGGCGGTGGCGGGAGGCTGTGGCGGGGTGGGCTCGACGGCCGTCCAGGCCGGTGCCCGAGGCGGTGCGGGAGCGGTTGCGGGCCGCGTGGGAGGGCGATCTCGACATGCCCGGGGTACTGGGTGTGCTGCGGGATGTGGAGAGTGATCCGCATGCGGCCGACGGTGCTCGGTTCGAGACGTTCGTCTACGCCGACCGGCTGCTCGCCCTCGGCCTCGCCCGTGACCTCGGGAGCCTCGCGTGAGCGCGCGGGCGGGTGCGGCGGGCCCGCTGCGTCGGCTGGTGGTGCTGCGGCACGCGAAGTCCGGCTGGCCCGAGGGCGTCGAGGACCACCGCAGGCCGCTCGCGCCGCGCGGCCTGCGGGACGCCCCGGCCGCCGGACGTGCCCTGGCCGAGGCCGACTGCCTGCCCGACCTCGCCCTGTGCTCCACGGCCGTACGGGCCCGCCGTACCTGGGAGCTGGCCTCCGCCGAGTGGGGCACCCCGCCGCCCGTGCGCTACGACCGTCGGCTGTACGCGGCCGACGTGACCGACCTCCTCGACGTGGTCCACGAGGTGTCGGCCGAGGTGGAGACCCTGCTGCTCGTCGGGCACAACCCCGGCTTGGAGGAGCTCGTCCTGGAGCTGGCCGGGGACGGTCTCGACGACACCCTGGAGCGGGTGCGGACGAAGTTCCCGACGTCCGCCATCGCCGTCCTCACCTGGCACGGCACCGGCTGGTCCGCCCTCGCCCCGGGCGCCGCCCTGCTGACATGGGTGGCCGTACCGCGCGGGAGCAAGAACGGGAGCAAGGACGGAGGCAAGAAGTAGCCGACCGCCTTCACGCGCGCGTACCCGAGCCGTAGCCCCCACGCGCGCGTGGCCGAGCCGTACGCACCGCATAGTCTGGCGGGATGCAGGACGAGTACCGCACAGTCGCCCGCGCGGGCGTGCACGAGACCGAGATCAACCGCTCCCGCTTTCTGTGCGCCCTCGCCCCGGCCGCCACGGAGCAGGAGGCGCAGGACTTCATCGCCTCCGTCCGCAAGGAGCACGCCGACGCCACCCACAACTGCTGGGCGTACGTCGTCGGCGCCGACGCCTCCGTGCAGAAGGCCAGCGACGACGGCGAACCGGGCGGCACCGCCGGCGTCCCCATGCTCCAGATGCTGCTGCGCCGTGAGATGCGCTACGTCGTCGCGGTCGTCACGCGCTACTACGGGGGCGTCAAGCTCGGCGCCGGCGGACTCATCCGCGCCTACGGCGGTGCCGTCGGCGAGGCCCTCGACGCCGTCGGCACACTCACCCGGCGCCGCTTCCGGCTGGCCACGGTCACCGTCGACCACCAGCGCGCGGGCAAGGTCCAGAACGACCTGCGCGCCACCGGACGGGAGGTGCGGGACGTCCGTTACGGCGAGAACGTCACGATCGAGATCGGGCTGCCCGACGCCGACGTGGACGCCTTCCGCGCCTGGCTCGCCGATGCGACCGCGGGCACGGCCGGGTTCGAACTGGGCGGAGAGGCCTACGGAGATGCTTGACAGGTCAAGACCGCATTAATCGGGCATATGGCAATAAAGGTGCCGGTCTTGATGGTTGATACGGGAGTAACCGCCCGTGATGTCAGTCCCGGCCGTTAATCTCGGGGATCATGAGACTGCTGCACACGTCCGACTGGCATCTCGGCCGGGCCTTCCACCGGGTGAACATGCTCGGGGCCCAGGCCGAGTTCATCGGTCACCTCGTCACCACCGTGCGTGAGCACGCCGTGGACGCGGTGGTCGTGTCCGGTGACGTGTACGACCGCGCGGTGCCCCCGCTCGCCGCGGTCGAGCTGTTCGACGACGCGCTGCACCGCCTCGCGGACCTCGGCGTGCCCACGGTGATGATCTCCGGCAACCACGACTCGGCCCGCCGCCTCGGCGTCGGCGCCGGGCTCATCGACCGCGCGGGCATCCACCTGCGCACCGACCCGGCCGCCGCCGGCACCCCGGTCGTGCTGAGCGACGCCCACGGAGACGTCGCCTTCTACGGGCTTCCGTATCTCGAACCGGCCCTGGTGAAGGACGAGTTCGCGGTGGACAAGGCCGGTCACGAGGCCGTGCTCGGCGCCGCCATGGACCGCGTTCGCGCCGACCTCGCCACGCGCGCGCGGGGCACCCGCTCCGTCGTCCTCGCCCACGCCTTCGTCACCGGCGGCCGGGCCAGCGACAGCGAGCGGGACATCACCGTCGGCGGGGTGGCCGCCGTCCCGGCGGGCGTCTTCGACGGCGTCGACTACGTGGCCCTCGGCCATCTGCACGGCTGCCAGACCATCACCGCGCGCGTGCGTTACTCCGGCTCCCCGCTCGCCTACTCCTTCTCGGAGGCCGACCACCGCAAGAGCATGTGGCTCGTCGACCTGGCCGCCGACGGTACGGTCACCGCCGAGCGCCTCGACTGCCCGGTGCCGCGCCCGCTGGCCCGGATCCGGGGCACCCTGGAGGACCTGCTCGCCGACCCGGCCCTGGCCTGCCACGCGGACGCCTGGGTCGAGGCCACCCTCACCGACCCGGTCCGCCCGGCCGACCCCATGGCCCGGCTCACCGAGCGCTTCCCGCACACCCTCAGCCTCGTCTTCGCCCCCGAGCGGGCCCCGGACGACCCCCGGGTGTCGTACGCCCGCCGTCTCGCCGGCCGCAGCGACCAGCAGGTCGCCCAGGACTTCGTCGCCCATGTGCGCGGCGCCGGGCCCGACGACCGCGAGCTGGACGTGCTGAGCGAGGCCTTCGACGCGGTGCGCGCCGACGACGCCGTACGGGAGGTGGCCCGGTGAGGCTGCACCGGCTCGACATCACCGCCTTCGGGCCCTTCGGCGGCTCCCAGAGCGTCGACTTCGACGCCCTGTCCACCGCCGGCCTCTTCCTGCTCCACGGTCCGACGGGCGCGGGCAAGACCTCCGTGCTGGACGCCGTCTGCTACGCCCTGTACGGCTCCGTCCCCGGCGCCCGGCAGAGCGGCAGCGGCCAGGGCATGAACCTGCGCAGCGACCACGCCGAGCCCGGCACCCGCGCCGAGGTCCGGCTCCACCTCACCGTCGCGGGGCGCCGGCTGGAGGTCACGCGGCAGCCCGCGTGGGAGCGGCCCAAGCTGCGCGGCAAGGGCACCACGGTCGACAAGGCCCAGGCCTGGCTGCGCGAGTACGACAGCGCCACCGGCGCCTGGAAGGACCGCAGCCGGTCGCACCAGGAGATCGGCGCCGAGTTCGAGCAGCTCCTCGGCATGAGCCGCGAGCAGTTCTGCCAGGTCGTGCTGCTGCCCCAGGGTGACTTCGCCCGCTTCCTGCGCGCCGACGCCGAGGCCCGCGGCCGCCTCCTCGGCCGGCTCTTCGACACCCGGCGCTTCGCCGACGTCGAAAAACGCCTCGCCGACCGCCGTCGCGCCACCGAGGCACGCGTGCGTGAGGGCGACGCGGCGCTGCTCGCCGACGCCCACCGCATGCAGCAGGAGGCCGGCGACGCCATGGAGCTGCCCGAGCTGGCGCCCGGCGACCCGGGCCTGGCCGAGGCGGTCCTCGGCGCCGCCGCCGTCGCCCGCGCCACCGCGCGCGAGCGCCTCACCGTCGCCCACCTCGGCCTCGGCGCCGCCGAGTCCGCCCACACCGAAGCCCGCCGCGCCCTGGACGACGTACGCGAACTCGCCCGGCTGCAGGGCAGGTTCGCCGAGGCCCGGCAGCGCGCCGAGCGGCTCCAGCAGCACTCCGGCGCCCACTGTGAGGCCCAGGAGCGCATGGAGCGGTCCCGCAAGGCGGAGGCGGTCGCACCCGCGCTGGAGCTGCGCGAGGCCGCCGAGGAGGAGCACCGCAGGGCCACCGCGGCCGAGACGCGCGCACGCGGGACGCTCCCCGACTCCTACGCCGACGCGGGTGCGAGCGGACTGGCCGCCCACGCCCGCCGGGCCGCCGAGGAACTGGGCGGCCTGGACGCGGCCCGGCGCGCCGAGCGGCGGCTCACCCAGCTCGCCGAGGAGCGCTCCGGGCTCGACCGGCAGGAGCGCGCCGACGAGGAGGTGCTGCGCGAGGCCGAGGCCTGGCTCGACGGCTGGGACACCACCCGCACCGCGCTCCAGGCCCGCGTCGACTCCGCCCAGGAGGCCGCCACCCGGGCCGAACAGCTCGCCGTCCAACGGGAGCCGATGGCCAAGCGGCTCACCGCGGCCCGTACCCGGGACACGCTGGCCGCGGACCTGGAGGACGCACGGCACCGGGCGCTCGCCTCCGAGCGGCAGGCCCTCGGCGCCCGCGCCCACTGGCTCGACCTCAAGGAACAGCGCCTGAACGGCATCGCCGCCGAACTGGCCACGCACCTCACCGACGGCGAGCCCTGCGCCGTCTGCGGAGCCACCGAACACCCCGCCCCGGCCCGCAAGGTCGCCGGACACGTCGACCGCGAGACCGAGGAACGGGCCCACCAGGCCTCCCAGCAGGCCGACCGGCAGCACGTCGAGGACGAACGGCGGCTCGGTGTCGTCCGCGAGGCCCTGGCCGCCGCCACCGCCGAGGCCGGTGACACGCCCACCGCACAACTCGAAGCCGCCGTAAGCGAGCTGGAGCAGGAGTACACCCGCGCCCGCCGCGAGGCCTCCGTCCTGCACGCCGCCCACGAGGAGCTGCGGCGCGCCGAGCGGGAACGCGAGCAGCGCCTCGCCGACCGCCAGCAGGCCGCCGTACGAGCCGCCTCCCGGCTCACCCGGCGCGAGACCCTGGAACGCGAACAGGCCCAGCTGGAAGCGGAGTTGACGCAGGCGCGCGGCACCGCCGACAGCGTGGCCGCGCGCGCCGCGCAGCTGGAGCGGCGGGTCGCGCTGCTCACCGACGCCGCCGACGCCGCGCGCACCGCCGAGGACAGCGCCCAGCGCCTGAAGGACGCCGACGCCCGCCTCGCCGACGCCGCCTACCGGGCCGGCTTCGACACCCCGCAGGCCGCGGCCGCCGCCCTCCTCGACCCCGCCGCCCACCGCGAGCTGCAACACCGCCTGGACGCCTGGCAGTCGGAGGAGGCGGCCGTACGCACCGTGCTGGCCGAGGCCGACACCGCGGCCGCCGCCCAGCAGCCCCCCGCCGACCTCGCCACGGCGGAGCGGACCGCGGCCGAGGCGGAGCGACGCCTGCGCGAGGCCGCCTCCGCGCGCGACGCGGCCGCCCGCTGCCGCACCGAGCTGGACCGCCTCTCCGCGCGCGCCACCGAGGCCGTACGGCGACTCGCCCCGCTGCGCGAGGAGTACGACCGGGTCGCCCGCCTCGCCGCCCTCACCGCGGGCACCTCCGCCGACAACGAACGCAAGATGCGCCTGGAGTCGTACGTCCTGGCGGCCCGCCTGGAACAGGTCGCCGCCGCCGCGACCGCCCGGCTGCAGCGCATGTCGTCCGGCCGCTACACCCTCGTCCACTCCGACGACCGCTCCGGACGCGGCCGCAGCGGGCTCGGGCTGCACGTGGTCGACGCCTGGACCGGCCGTGAGCGCGACACCACCACGCTCTCCGGCGGTGAGACCTTCTTCGCCTCGCTCGCCCTCGCCCTCGGCCTCGCGGACGTCGTCACCGACGAGGCCGGCGGGGTGGGGCTCGACACCCTCTTCATCGACGAGGGCTTCGGCAGCCTCGACGACCAGACCCTCGACGAGGTCCTCGACGTCCTCGACTCCCTGCGCGAACGCGACCGCAGCGTGGGCATCGTCAGTCACGTCGCGGACCTGCGCCGCCGGATCCACGCCCAGTTGGAGGTCGTCAAGGGAAGGACGGGGTCGACGCTGCGGCAGCGGGGGGTGTGACGGCGGTCAGCGGCCCAGTGCCCGCCGGGGCAGCGGGGAGGAGTATACGACGCTGGTGGTCACCGACCCCAGCGCGCCGATCTTCCCGGAGATCTCCTCCAGATGGGACATGGAGCGCGCGGTGACCTTGATGACGAAGCAGTCGTCGCCCGTCACATGGTGCGCCTCCAGGATCTCGGGCGTGGCGGCGACCAGGTCGTGGAACGGCCTGTAGTTGCCGTTCGGATAGCGCAGCCGCACGAACGCCAGGATCGGCAGCCCGAGCCGCTCGGGGTCGACCACCGCCGCGTACCCCTGAATCACGCCCGCCTCCTCCAGCCGCCGTACCCGTTCGGTGACGGCGCTCGGCGACATCGAGACGGCGCGCGCCAGCTCGGCGTAACTGGCCCGGCCCTCCCGCTGGAGGACCTCGAGGATGCGCCAGTCGGTGGCATCCGGGGAATACACGGTCATCCCGGATGGATAGCAGGGGAATCCCGGCCTGGGCAAGGGGAACGCCGTGGATTCTCACTTCAGGGAGCGGGCCCCGCACCGTAGATTCTCAGCCATGATCAACACGACCTCCCAGAACCCCGTCCTGCGCGTGGCCCCCGCCACTCCCGCCGAGGCCGCCGCCTACTTCCGGGCGAGCCTCGCCTTCCACGCCGACGTCTCCGACGTGGCCGCCGCGCTCGCGGCCGGCGGCGACCCCGGATTCGCCCTCGTGGACTCCCGCTCGACCGAGTCCTGGGACCAGGGCCACATCCCCGGCGCGATCCACCTGCCCACCGCGCTCATCCCCGAGCAGGCCGGGCAGCTCCTCGACAGGTCCGTGCCCGTGGTGACGTACTGCTGGGGCCCCGGCTGCAACGGCGCCACCCGCGCCGCCCTCGCCCTCGCCGAACTCGGCTACCAGGTCAAGGAGATGCTCGGCGGCTTCGAGTACTGGGCGCGTGAGGGCTTCGCCCACGAGACCTGGCAGGGACCGGCGCGGCGCGACGCCGATCCGCTGACCGCGCCCGTCGAAGGCGAGTGCGGCTGCTGACGGCGGCCCGTGTAGGTTCTTGGCCCATGGCGCGATACGCGGATCCAGGCGTGCTGGAGTGGGTGGAGTCGGGCGGCGGCCCCCTGATAGCCGTACCCGAGACGGTGCTGCCGTTCTGGTCGGGCGCCGACAGCGAGGACCTCGCCACGGACTACGACCGGGCGTGCGAGGTCGACGGACAGGTCGGCCTGCTCCCCGTCGGCGACAGCGCGGCGCTGGTGTTCGGCGAGGAACCCGCCTCCACCTCCTTCCTGCCGGAACACGCCACCTTCGTACGGTGGTCCGCGGCGAACTCCGAGGCGGACCTGCTCGCCGGAGTCCCGGCCGCCCTCGACACGGCGGTGTGGGGGAGCGAGGTCCACTGGCGGGTGCCCGGCCCGGTGCTCCTGTTCGACTCCGCCTGGCCCGGCCCGGCCGCCGGCCGGATCGAGCACCTGCGGGTGCCGCTGGAGGCGGGCACGTACGCGGTGCGCGCCGCGTACGCGCAGCCTGGTCCGGAGACCTGGGTCGGGCTGGTGCGGCTCACGCGGCTCGCACACTGAAGCGGTGAGCGCTCAGCGCAGCCCGTCGAAGGCGATCTCCAGATGCCGGGGGCCGCGCAGCACCGCGTTCTGCCGGTAGGGCGGTGGGTCCGCCACCAGGCGGGGGTTCTCCAGCCGCCGGGCCAGCACGGACAGCGCGATCTGGGCCTCCAGCCGGGCCAGCGGCGCGCCGAAGCAGCTGTGGACGCCGCTGCCGAAGCCGAGGTGCTGGATGTCCCCGCGGTCCGGGTCGAAGCGCTCGGGGTCCGTGAACCGCTCGGGGTCACGGTTGCCCGCACCCAGCACCAGCCAGATCTGCGAGCCCTTGGGGATGGTGACTCCGCGCACCTCGATGTCGGCGATGCAGGTGCGCTGCGGGACGAGCTGCACCGGCGGCTCGTAGCGCAGCAGCTCCTCCACCATGCGGGGCGCCAGGCCCGGGTCGCGGCGCAGCCGCTCCAGGAACTCCGGGTGGCGCAGCAGCGTGAGCATGCCGTTGGTGATGAGGTTGACGGTCGTCTCATGGCCCGCGATGAGCAGCAGCACGGCCGTGCTGAGCACTTCCATCGTCGTCATGGCGCCGTCCGGACCGTGACTGTTCACCAGATCGGACAGCATGTCGTCGCGCGGCTCCTTGGCGCGCTGCTCCACCAGCCCGTTCAGGTACATGCCGAGCTGCAGCCGTGCCTCCTGCGCGGCCCGCGCGGATTCGGCGCTCGTACGGGTGTCGGGATCCAGACCGGCGACGATCGGGTCGACCCAGGCGCGGAAGCGGGGCTCGTCCTCCCGTGGCACGCCGAGCAGCCGGCAGATCACCGTCACCGGGAAGGGGTAGGCGAACCGATCGACCAGGTCGATCTGCCGGGCTTCCCCGAAGTCGTCGATCAGCCCGGTGACGATCTCACCCAGTTCGTCCCGCATGTTCTCGATCCGGCGCGGCCTGTGCGGTGGCCCGAAGGAGCTGTTGGCGATCCTCCGCAGCCGGTCGTGCTCCGGAGGGTCGAGCCGGATGAAGCTGGGCGGCAGCCCCGTCTCCTCCGGCCCGGACAGCTCGTCGCCCCCGGCCGCGGCCAGGTTCCCGGCGTCGGAGCTGATCCGCGGATCGTGGAGCAGGGCCTCGATGTCGTAGTACGAGCTGATGAGGTAGGGGCCGTCCTCCTCGTGCAGCACCGGTGTCCTGCGGAGTTCCTGGTAGATCGGATACGGGTCGGCGCGGTTCGCGAAGTCGGTGATCTGGCGCAACATGGAAGCGTGCGTCACGGTCATGGCGGGGTCCTCGGAGCGTCGGGCCGGGCGGCGGTCAGTTGTGGGCCGGGTGGAAGACCAGCTGCTGGTCGGCCGGTGAGTAACCGCTCAGGGTCACGGTCGGGCCGTGGGTCGGCAGGGACGGGTCGGGGAAGTCGGCATCCACCGGCTGCCGGTTCTCGGGACGCCGGTCGACCGTCGGATACTCCACCGGGAACGGCGCGCCCCGCTCGATCTGCCGCCCGTAGAACTCCAGCCAGCGGGCGTTGTCGAAGGTCACGGCGGCGATGACGCGGCCCTGGTGGCCGTACACGCCGACGAACCGGCGCTCGGCCAGTGAACCCTGCGTGATCATGAGCTGGTCACCCATGGGCGGAACGCCCACCGACTTGATGTTCACGCCGAACATCGACGACCAGAACGCCGGCATCCACAGGTGCGGGCGCCGGTCGGCGCCGGGGCAGATCATGTTGTGCGCGGCCGTCTCCGCCTGCGCGACGGCGTTGCCCCAGTGCTCCAGCGAAAGGAACTGGTAGCCGAACACCGCGTGCGGGGAACGCGCCACATCACCCGCGACGAACACGTCGTCCGTGACGATGCCCCGGAAGTCGAAGGCGCGGCAGCCCGCGTCGCACGCGATGCCCCGGGGCCCGGCCCCCAGGCCCGAACCGGTCAGCCACTCCGTGTTGCGCTGCGAGCCCAGCGAGACCACGACCACGTCCGCCTCGACGACACTCTCGTCGGACAGATGCACGGCCCGTACCCGGCCGACCGGGTCACCCTCCAGCGAGGTCACCGTGACATGGGTGCGCAGGTCCACGCCGTTCTCGGTCTGGAGGTCGGCGGCGACCGCACCGATCACCCCGCCGAGCGCGCCCACCAGCGGCGCCCCCGCGCGCTCCGCCACGGTGACCGGGATGCCCATCTCCCGGCAGGCCGAGGCGACCTCCGAACCGGCGAACCCGGCGCCGATGACGAACACCCGGCGCGGTCCCGCCTTCAGCCGCTGGTACAGATCGGCCGCGTCGTCCCGCGTCCGCAGCACGCAGACGCCGCTGAGCCGGGCCTCGTCCTCCTTCGGCCAGGGCCGGGCGCGTACCCCGGTCGCGATGAGCAGCCGGTCGTACGGCACCTCGTCCCCGTCGGCCAGCCTGACCCGCTTCGCCGTCAGGTCCAGGCCGGTCGCCGCGACGCCGAGCCGCCACTTGGCGTCGATGTCCCGGCGGTGCGGCAGCTCGGTGCGGTGCGGGGACGCCCTGCCCAGCAGGACGGACTTCGACAGCGGCGGCCGGTCGTACGGCTCGTGGTGCTCGTCACCGATCAGGGTCAGCTCCCCGGCGAAGCCCTCGGCGCGCAGCGTCTCCGCCGCGCGCAGACCGGCGAGGGAGGCGCCGACGATCACGATCCGCCCCTCGCGCCTGAGCCAGTCCAGGTAGTCAGCGACCATCGGACGCCTCCTGACCGGATCCCGCTCCCGGCCGGCCGACGAGGTCGTCCAGCCCGTCGGCCAGGATCGCCTGCACCGGGCAGGCGGCGACCGCGCGGGCCAGTCGCTCCCGTTGCTCCTCGGGTGCCTGCGGGTTGTAGATCAGTGACTCCTCGCCGTGCATGGCGAAGACGTCGGGAGCCAGGAACGCGCACTGGGCGTACCCCTGACATTTGTTGAGATCCACGACGAGCCTCATCGGCGTTCCGCCCTTCCCGTGGCCAGGTCCGGTGGTCATGTCCCGCTCGCCAGCATGAGAGCCACGCGGGGAACCCGCCTGTCGGCAACCCCCGTCCGGGTCAACGGGCGCGACCGCTCACCAGCAGGATGTGCCCGCTGAGCACCAGCGACCACACGGGAAGCACCAGCTCCGCCCAGGGCACGTTGGAGGCGGCCACAAGCAGGGTGAGCGCGGTGAGGAAGCCGAAGACGGTGAGCGAGCGGGGCAGCACGCCGAGGCGGTGGCCGATCACCGACATGGAGCACACGAAGACGGCCGCCATCCGCATGGCGTACTCCATCATCAGGACGTACGCGAAGTGCCGCCCGAAGTCCCAGGAGGTGAGCCCCGGTGCCGTACCGGACGGATGCGCGACGGCGAGCACGGCACGGGCCGCGGCGGCGGCGCCGAAGAGCGTGGCGGTGAAGACGAGCCCGCTGCCGAGGAAGACGGTGGCGAGAAACTTGTCCTCGACCGCGCCGATATGCGTCCGTACGGCGCCGATGAACCAGAGGAAGAAGACCCCGGCGAACGGCACCAACGCGAGGGCCGTGCGCAGGGCGTCCCGCCGTCCGGAGTCCGTGAACCCCTGAGCGGTCACGGCGGCCCCCTCCGGAATGCTCAGCCGTACGAGGACGATCACCGCCGCCAGCAGCAACGCGAACACGACTCCCGCCACCCCGGCACTCCGCGGCGCCCGCCACTCCTCCACGCCGCCCCACCTCCTCACCATCACCCGCGCCACCAGCTAGCGACCTGAGGGCCACCGACGCCACCGGGGGTGGGCTGGACGGGCGAGGGCAGTGGCATCCGGGGTGTGATCCGCCAACCTCAGAATTCGCTCGCCCCCACCCGGCCGACCTGCGTCGGGATCCGCTTCCGTTGCGTGGGCGTACCGCGCTTGTCACCGGGGCCGGTCGGCGGGCTGGGATCGGGTGTGCTGTGGCGCGGACAGCCCCGAGGCCGTGGCCGGAGCCGCGCGTGACGTGCTCGTCCAGGCCTACGCCCGCTCCCGCGCCGAGCTGCCCCCGGACACCCCCGGCGGGCGGGTCGTGGTGATGACCTCGGGGCAGGGCATCGCCTACGCCCTGCAGAAGGGCGCACTCGCCTCGGTCACCCGGTCCCTGGCCGCCACGCTCGCCGAGCGGGGCATCACGGTGAACGCCGTCAACCCCGGCCCCGTGGACACCGGTTACGCCACCGGCGAGGCGCACGCGGCCGTCGTCGCCCGGTTCCCCGGCGGGCGCTGGGGCCTCCCCGACGACCCCGCCCGCCTCATCGTGTGGCCGGCCACCGACGAGGCGCGCTGGATCACCGGGGAGGTCGTCAACGCGGAAGGGGCTTGCGCCGTTGACGTGGAACGTCGTCAGAGCTGGGACAGCTCGTCCACCAGGTCGTCCAGGCCCAGCGAACCCTGCGACAGCGCCGCCATGTGCCAGGCCTTGAGGTCGAAGGCGTCGCCGTGCCGCTCGCTCGCCCTCTCCCGGCCCAGCAGCCACGCCCGCTCACCGAGCTTGTAGCCGATCGCCTGGCCCGGGATCGTCAGGTACCGGGTCACCTCGCTCTCCACGAAGTCAGCGGGGCGGCTGCTGTGCGCGCCGAAGAACTCCTGCGCCAGCTCCGGCGTCCAGCGCTCACCGGGGTGGAAGGCGGAGTCCGCCGGGATCCGAAGCTCCAGGTGCATGCCGATGTCCACGATCACCCGGACCGCCCGCATCATCTGCGCGTCCAGGTAGCCGAGCCGCTCCTCGGGGCCCCTCAGATAGCCCAGCTCGTCCATCAGCCGCTCCGCGTACAGCGCCCAGCCCTCGGCGTTGGCGCTGACGAGGCCGACCGTGGCCTGGTAGCGCGAGAGGTTCTCGGCCACGTGCGCCCACTGCGCGAGCTGGAGGTGATGCCCGGGCACGCCCTCGTGGTACCAGGTGGAGACGAGGTCGTAGGCCGGGAAGCGCGTCTGTCCCATGGTGGGCAGCCAGGTGCGGCCGGGGCGCGAGAAGTCCTCCGACGGGGCCGTGTAGTAGGGGGCCGCGGCGCCACCGGGCGGCGCGATGCGCGACTCCACCCTCCGCACCCGCTCGGCGAGTTCGAAGTGCGTGCCGTCCAGGTCCGCGATGGCCTGGTCCATCAGGCCCTGGAGCCAGTCCCGGACCTCGTCCACGCCCTCGATGTGCCGGCCGTGCTCGTCCAGGTGCGCGAGCGCCTCCCACGGCGTCCCGGCGCCGGGCAGGATCTTCTCCGCCTCCTGCTTCATCTCGCCGAGCAGCCGGTGGAACTCCGCCCAGCCGTATGCGTACGCCTCGTCCAGGTCCAGGTCGGTACCGTTGAAGTAGCGCGACCAGCGGGCGTACCGCTCGCGGCCCACCGTGTCCGGGGCGCCCTCGATCGCCGGCGCGTACACGTCCCGCAGCCAGTCCCGCAGCTCCACGAGCGCGGCGGTCGCGGCGCCGGCCGCCGCGTCCAGCTCGGCGCGCAGCGCGTCCGGTCCGGCGGCGGCGAAGTCCTCGTACCAGCCGCGGCCCGAGCCGGTGTCCGTCCACTCGGTGAGCTGCTCGACGAAGGTGGCGGTCGGCCGCGGCGCCGCGAACAGCTTACGGTCCAGGCCCAGTTGGAGCGAGGCGCGGTAGCCCGCGAGCGCGCCGGGCACCGCGCGCAGCCGCTCGGCGATCGCCGCCCAGTCCTCCGCGGTCTCCTGCGGGGTGACCGTGAAGACGTCCCGCACCGAGTGGCCGGGCGTGCTCATGTTGCCGACCGCGCGCAGGTGCTCGTCCGCCTCGTGGACCGCGAGCTCGGCGGTCAGCCGCTCGCGCAGCAGCCGCCCGCAGCGGCGCTCCACGTCGCTGTCCGCGCCGGGCTGCCGCTCCGCCTCGTCGAGCCTGGCGAGGGTCGCCCGCGCCAGCTCCGCCAGGGCCTCCTGGCCGGCCGGCGAGTAGTCGGGCAGCCGGCGCGAACTCTCCTTCACACCGAGATAGGTGCCGGTGACCGGGTCGAGGGCGATGAGGTCGTCCACATACGCGTCGGCCACCTGACGGGGCAGCGGGCTCTTGGTCTCAGACATGCCGCCCATCCTCGTACGAGGACGATCTCCGCGTCACCCGCGTTCGGGGGATTCAGCTCTGGGCGTGGCCGGGCGGCAGCAGCGGGCCGCACTCCCACTGCTGGAAGATCAACCGGGTCTCCACCCGGGCCACTTCCCGCCGTGCCGTGAACTCGTCGAGCACCAGCCGCTGCAGATCGGCCATGTCCGCGACGGCCACATGGACCAGATAGTCGTCCGGTCCGGTCAGATGGAACACCGTGCGCGCCTCCGGCAGCGCCCGGATCCGCTCCACGAACGGCCCGACCAGCTCCCGCCGGTGCGGTCGTACCTGCACGGACAGCAGCGCCTGCAGCCCGCGCCCCAGCCTCGCCGGATCGAGCTGCAACCGGTGGCCGAGGATCACGCCCGAGCGGCGCAGCCGGGTCACCCGGTCCAGACACGTCGACGGCGCGACCCCCACCTGCTCGGCGAGGTCGCGGTAGGTGGTCCGGGCGTCGTTCTGCAGCAGCCGCAGCAGATGGAGGTCCACCGGATCCAGTACGACAGATTCGGCCATTGGCCGAACGTAACACGGTGCTCCGCCCCAGGAAACCGTTCACTGTTCACCCTTCCCGCCATGGACACAGCGAGCACCGGTGCCTACGACGGCGTACGCACCGCGACCAGAGCCCTTGCCACCGAGGCCGTGCACGCCGGCCGCGACGACCTCGCCCGCCAGGGACTGCACGCCCCGCCGATCGACCTGTCCACCACCTACCCCTCCTACGACAGCCGCGCCGAGGCCGCCCGCATCGACGCCTTCGCGACCGACGGCGCCGACCCGGTCGGGCCGCCCGTCTACGGCCGCCTCGGCAACCCGACCGTCGCCCGCTTCGAGACCGCCCTGGCCCGCCTGGAGGGCACCGGCTCCGCGGTCGCCTTCGCCAGCGGCATGGCCGCACTCAGCGCCGTCCTCCTCGCCCGGTCCGCCATGGGCCTGCGCCATGTGGTCGCGGTACGACCCCTGTACGGCTGCAGCGACCACCTGCTGACCGCCGGGCTCCTCGGTACGGAGGTCACCTGGACCGACCCGGCCGGGATCACCGACGCGCTGCGCCCGGACACGGGGCTCGTGATGGTCGAGTCCCCGGCCAACCCGACCCTCGCCGAACTCGACCTGCGGGCCGTCGCCCACGCCTGCGGTTCGGTGCCGCTGCTCGCCGACAACACCTTCGCCACGCCCGTGCTGCAACGCCCGGCCGAACAGGGCGCCCGGCTGGTGCTGCACAGCGCCACCAAGTACCTCGGCGGCCATGGGGACGTGCTGGCCGGGGTGGTCGCCTGCGACGAGGAGTTCGCGGGCCGGCTACGGCAGATACGATTCGCCACCGGCGGCGTCCTGCATCCGCTCGCGGGCTATCTCCTGCTGAGGGGACTGTCCACGCTCCCGGTGCGGGTCCGGGCCGCCTCCGCGAACGCCGCCGAACTGGCCCGCCGGCTCACCGCTGACCCGCGCGTGGCCCGCGTCCACTACCCGCGGCTGGGCGGCGCGATGATCGCCTTCGAGGTGTACGGCGACCCGCACGACGTCATCTCCCGGGTCCGGCTCGTCACCCCGGCGGTGAGCCTGGGCAGCGTCGACACGCTCATCCAGCACCCCGCGTCCATCAGCCACCGCATCGTCGACGCCGACGACCGGCGCGGGGCGGGCGTGAGCGACCGGCTGCTGCGGCTGTCGGTGGGGCTGGAGGACGTGGACGACCTGTGGGCGGACCTGGACAGTGCGCTGGGCGCGCTGCCGGAGCGGCCGGTGGTGGGTATGGCGGGGGCGGGCACCGCCGGACAGCACCGTCGCGGCGGATTCGTCTGAGCGGCGTGTCCGTTCGAGCGGTTTTCCATCAGTCGCGGTGGGCCGTGTCGCCCAGCCGCGCGCGGGAGACCGCCGAAGCCGTGTCCAGGCGGGCCGTGATGACGAGCGTGCCCTCCTCGATCTGGTAGTCCAACGGCAGCCCGAGGCCACGCATCGCGGCGACCATGCCGGTGTTGGACGCCTGCGTGACGGCGTACACGCTCGCGCAGCCGGCCTCCACGGCCATCGCCACGAGCCGGCCGAGGAGTTCGGCGCCGATGCCGCGCTGCTGCCAGTCGTCCTCGACCAGCAGCGCGACCTCGGTCTCGTCGCCGTCCCACAGCAGATGCCCGAGGCCGACGAGGCGGCCGGAGGCGGTCTGGGCGGCGAGCGTCCGCCCGAAGCGCGGGCTGAGCAGATGGTTCAGATAGCGGCTCGCGTCGCCGACCGGGCCGTGGTAGCGCATCCCGAGGGTGCGCGGCGAGCACCGCTCGTGCATCGCCTTCGCCGCCGCCAGGTCACCGGTGTCGACCCGGCGGACGGTGATGTCGCTCCCCTCGGGCAGCGTGAGCACGTCCTGGCCGCGCGGGATGCGCGGGCCGAGCCGGCTGTCCAGCTCCACCAGCGCCCGGGCCCGCGCGAACTCGGTCGGCGTGAACGGCAGATACGGCCGCTCCACCGTGAGCACCCCGCCCTCCGGCGCGCGCAGCCGCATCACGGTGTCCTCCAGCACCCCTTCGACCGGCACCGGCTCGGGCCCGCGGCCCCCGCCGACCGGCGTCCCGGGCAGTGAGCGGATCGTGCACCGACCCAGCAACTGCCGTAGTGCCAACGGCAGTTCGGCCGCGTCCAGCGCGGTGCGTGCGGCGAGGCCCAGCACCCGGGTCGGGGCGTCGACCAGGTCGTGGGCGTCGGCCCGCTCGATCCAGGTGGACCTGCCCCCGGCCAGCGCGACGGCCCGGGTGATCCCGGCCGCCGCGAGGGCGCCCGGTGCCCGCAGCAGGAACTCGTCCACGGTGCCGTCGGCCAACGGATGCGTCTGGAGGCTCAGGATGTCGACGCGCTGCCCGGCCAGGGCCGCGCAGAGCGCCGCCAGCGAACCCGGCTCGTCCTTGACGGTCGTCCGCATCCGCCACAGCGCGGCGGTGCCGGGCATGTCGTCCGCGGCGGTACCGGGCTGCCCTGCGGGCCCGGCCGACCGCGTCTCGGCGGTCGGCCGGGGACCGGTATCGTCGGCCGGCGGTGCGTGGCCGTGGCGCCGTGCCCACCAGGTGTGGAAGCCCGCCGTCGCGGCCAGCGCGAGCGCCGAGATCACCAGCAGGGCGGGACCGTCGGGGCCGTGCCCGACCAGGTTCGCCACCCCGTCGGCGACCGCGACGGCCGTGAAGAGGGCGGCGAGATCGACGAGGTCCCGCCGCCAGTGGTGTACGGGGCGTCCGTGCTTCGCCCGGGTCACATCAGAGATCTCTGGAGTCATGCACCCCACTGTGAAGGAAGGGTGTTGCGTGATCACGAACGCTTTGTGACCGATGGGTAAAGCATGCTCCGCCCCATTTGTCCCGCTTTCTACTATCCCTGTCGGGCCCGGTGTGAGCGGGTGGCGGGACCTTGCCGCGCTCCGGGGGATGACGCCGTAGCGCGGCACGGTGTGAGGTGAAGCCTACCCGCCGCTGCCTACTGGCCGACGCGGCCCGGCTGGAGCGTCTGCGTGAACAGCACGGTGCCGTCGTACTCCCGCAGCCGGACCGTCAGTTCGCCGCTGTCACCGTCGATGTCGACCTCGCCGAAGAACTGGTAGCCCTGGGCCGGCGACACGTTGGCGGTGGTCGGCGCCTTCACGAACACCCGGTCCGGGCCGAACGTGCCGTCCAGCGCGTTGGCCGGGAAGGCACCGGCGTTCAGCGGGCCGGAGACGAACTCCCAGAACGGTTCGAAGTCCTTGAACGCGGCCCGCGACGGGTCGTAGTGCTGGGCGGAGGTGTGGTGCACGTCGGCCGTCAGCCACACCGTGCCGGTGATCCGCCGGTGCTTGATGAACCGCAGCAGCTCGGCGATCTGCAGCTCACGGCCGAGCGGCGCGCCCGGGTCGCCCTGGGAGACCGCCTCGAAGTTCGGCTTGCCCTCGACCGGGTCGGGCACGACCAGTCCGAGGGGCATGTCGTTGGCGATCACCTTCCACACCGCGCGGGACTTCGCCAGCTCCCGCTTGAGCCACTCCAGTTGCTCGCGGCCGAGGATGCCGACCGGGTCCGTGGTCTGGTTGTCGGGCGAGTTGGCGTTGCGGTAGGTGCGCATGTCGAGCACGAACACGTCGAGCAGCGGGCCGTGGCCGACCTTGCGGTAGATCCTGCCGTCCGGGCGTCCGCTGATCGTGGAGATCGGGAAGTACTCGGAGAAGGCCTGCCGCGAGCGCAGCGCCAGGTCGTCGAGCTTCGTGCCCGCCGGGTAGGGGGTGCCGGTGCCGATGACCTCGCCCGGGTACCAGTTGTTGCGGACCTCGTGGTCGTCCCACTGGATGATGTTCGGGACCTGGGCGTTGAACCGGCGCAGCGCCTTGTCCAGCAGGTTGTAGCGGAAGTTGCCCCGGTAGTCGGCGAGGGTGGTCGCGACATGCGACTTCTCCTCGGTGGTGACGTTCCGGTAGACGCTGCCGTCGGGCAGGGTGGCGGTGGCGGAGATCGGGCCGTCGGCGTAGATGTTGTCGCCGCTGCACAGGAAGAAGTCCGGGTCGACCTTGGCCATGGCGTCGAAGATCCGGTAGCCGCCGATGGACTCGTTGATGCCCCAGCCCTGTCCGGCGAGGTCGCCCGACCACACGAACTTCACGCCGTGCCGCCGCTTCACGGGCGCGGTACGGAAGGTGCCGGTCACCGGTTCGCCGGTACGGCGCGGGTCGTCCGGGTCGGCGAGCAGCACCCGGTAGTGGATCTGCTCGCCCGCGGGCAGGCCGTGCAGCCGGGTGGTGCCGGTGAAGTCGGTGCCGGAGCCCAGCAGCGGGCCGTGCCATCTGCGCGGGTTGCGGAACGACTCGGAGGCGGCCGTCTCCACGATCATCCGGGCCGGCCGGTCCGCACGCACCCACACCAGACCGGAGTCGGTGGTCACGTCGCCCGCCTGCACGCCCCAGTCGGCCTGGGGGCGACCGGAGAGGGCGAACGCCGGGGCCGCGCCGAGACCGGCGGGCAGGGTCAGGGCCGCCGACGCGGCGAGCGAGCCGCGCAGAACGCTGCGGCGTCCGGGAGAGGGACGGTGGGACATGGCTGCGCCTCCAGGGACGGTTTCCGGCCAGTGTGCAGAGCCACACCTACTGGGACGCTGCGGCGCGCACGCAAACCCGAAGTGAACAGCGGCCCGTGAGGCAGGTGTCCGTGGGGCAGGGGTCCGTGGGGCAGGGGTCCGTCCGCGCCGGTCCGGTGACCGCCGGTCAGCGGCTGCCGTCGAGGATGACCCGCGCGACCAGTGCCGGGTCGTCGTTCATCGGGCAGTGGCCGCAGCCGGGCAGCCGCACCAGGCGGGCGTGCGGGATCATCTGCTTGGCGCGCACGCCCTGCCTCCGCACGAGGATCATGTCGCGGGTGCCCCAGCCCACCGTGACGGGCAGGCCCGCCAGTTCGTCGGTGAACCGGATCGTCCGGCCCGCCCGCAGCGTCGCGTCGAACCCGTCGGCCCCCACGAGCGCGAGGGTCTCGGCCACCACGGCCTCGGGTGCGCGATGCGCGGGACGGGCGTAGATCGTGCTCGTCAGCGCCGTACGCCCGGCCGCCGTCCGCGACATCCGCTCCACCAGCGGCAGCGGCAGCCGCTGGGCGACGGCCCGCATCGTGAGCAGCACCGTGAAGGCGTAGCGCCGCTCGGCCTCGGTCCAGAACCCGGCGGGGGAGAGGGCCGTCACGGACCGTACGAGCTTCTCCCGGCCCAGCTCCAAGGCGAGCAGACCGCCCAGCGAGTTGCCCGCGATGTGCGGGCGGTCCAGCTCCAGCGCCTCGAACAGGGCGCCGAGCACGGCGTTCGTGGCGGGCAGGGTGTAGTCGAGGCCGTCCGGCAGGCCCGGCGAGGCGCCGAAGCCCGGCAGGTCCACGGCGATCACCTCCCGCTCGGTGGCGAGGATGTCCACCACCGGGTCCCAGGCCTGCCGGTGGTGACCGATGCCGTGCAGCAGGACCAGCGGTTCGCCGCGCCCCACGCGCGCGTAGGACACGGTCACGTCCTTCGGGCCGCGCGGACCGGGGACCGGGAAGGAGACGGTGGCGGACATGGGGTGCTCCTCGTCTGGGTGCTGACGGACGGTCGGAGTGCGACGGACGATGGGGGTGTGACGAGCGGTGGGTGCCGACGAATGCCGTAGACAGCTTGTCAGCAATTGCTACCCGCCGGTAGCCCCCGGGGTGATCCCGGAGGGTCAACCCGTCCGGCGCACCTCGATGTTGAAGTCCGCGCTCCCGGTGTTCCGGAACATCGTCAGCCACAGCGGCAGATACATCTCCACCGCCCGCGCCGAACGGATCCCGCCCAGGTCCAGCACCCGCTCCGCCGGCCAGCCGAACTCCCCGAGCAGCGCCGTCACCTCCGCCTTTGCCCCGGCGTCGTCACCGCTCACGAAGATGTTGTGCGCGCCCGGCACCCGCCCCGGCTCCACCATCACCTGGCAGTTGACCGTGTTCAGCGTCTTCACGACGCGCGCGTGCGGGAACGCCCGCTGGATCTGCTCGCCCACGCTGTCCGACTCCACCGGGTCCAGCCGCGGCTGCCCGTCCTCGAAGGCCAGCGGATTGCAGACGTCCACCAGGACCTTGCCGTCGATGTGCTCCGCACCGGCGGCCCGCAGGGCGTCGAGCGCCACCCGGCCGCTCACCGCGTTGATGACGACCTCACCCGCCTCGGCCGCGTCCGCGAACGTGCCCGCGCGGGCCCGGCCCGCCGCGGCCGTGGCCCACTCCGCCGCCACCGGATTGTCCCTGGTGCGCGACCCGAGGGTCACCTCGTGCCCCAGCTCCACCAGCCGGCCGGCCAGCGTGCGGCCCACCTCGCCCGTGCCCAGTACCCCGTACCGCATCGGCCACCTCTCGCGCACCTGGCCGCCGACCCCCGGCGGTCCGCGGTCATTGTGATCCGGACCGGCGCCGGACGTGCCGATTCGGGCCGGACGCGCCGGGCGCGTGTCGGAGGGATCCGACTGGACACGCGACGCGCGTGTCGGATGGGATGGGGCGGTGAGCGCCGACACCGCGACCGACGTCTTCGAAGAACACCGGCACCTGCTCATGGGGGTCGCCTACCGCATGCTCGGCCGCGTGGCCGACGCCGAGGACGTGGTCCAGGACGCCTGGCTGCGCTGGTCCGGTGTCGACCGGGCGGAGGTCCGGGAACCGGCCGCCTACCTGGTGCGCATCACCACCCGCCTGGCCATCGACCGGCTCCACCAGGTGCGGACGCGCGGCGAGGCGTACGTCGGTCCGTGGCTGCCGGAGCCCTACGTCACCGAGTCCGGCGACACCGCCCCGGACGCCGCCGACCGCGTCCTGCTCGACGACAGCGTCTCCTTCGCCGTACTGGTCGTCCTGGAGTCGCTCTCGCCCCTGGAGCGGGCCGTCTTCGTGCTCAGGGAGGCGTTCGGCTACCCGTACGCCGAGATCGCCTCGCTGCTCGACCGCGGCGAGGCGGCGGTACGTCAACTCGCCGGGCGGGCCCGCCGGCACGTCGACGAACGCCGGCCGCGCTACGAGGTCGACCCCGCCCAACGGCGCGAGTTGACCGAGCGTTTCCTGGCCGCGGCCTCGGAGGGCGACCTGGACGGGCTCATGGCGCTGCTCGCCCCCGACGTCCGCCTGGTCGGCGACAGCGGCGGCAAGGTCAAGACGCCCGTGCGGATCGTGCACACCGCCGACAAGGTCGGCCGTTTCCTGGCCGCCACCGTGCCGCAGGCCCCGGCGGGGATGTCGTACCGCTTCGTGGAGGCCAATGGCGGCCCGGCCGTGCTGGTCATGCACGGCGACCAGCCCGACAACCTCTTCCAGCTGGAGATCGCCGACGGCCGCGTCACGACTGTGTACATCGTCCGCAACCCGGACAAGCTCCGGCACCTCACGGCCCGCTGACGAAAGGCGCCGTCCCGTTCAAGCCCCCGTCGTGCGACGGGGGCCTTCGCGTTCCCCAAGGGATCGAGGATTGGTCTTGACCAAGGGTGACGGCCGCCCTATGGTCGCAGAGAAGTGCAACAACCTTTAATAAACAAGGGCGCTAAAAACCGCCGGACCACGGCTCTTGCGGAGGACTAGGGTGGGGACCACGCAGCTGGAATCGGTACCGGAACCGAAGTACTGGCATCTCAAGACCGTGCTCAGCGAGGCACTGGACTCCGAGTTCTCGGTCGGCGAGATCCTGCCCAACGAGCGTGACCTCGCCGCCCGCTTCGGCGTGGCCCGTGCCACGCTCCGCCAGGCGCTCGAACAGCTCGAGCTGGAGGGCCGGCTGCAGCGCCGCCGCGGAGTCGGTACGACCGTGGCGCCGCCGCGCGTCGGTGTGGCCGTCGGCACCGAGCAGCACGCCTGGCCGGGCGCCGCCGGAGACGCCTGGCAGCCCGTCGACTGTGAGCAGGCAGTGCCGCCCGCGGCTGTCGCCACGGCCCTGGGGACCGGCGCCGACGAGCCCGTCCACACCGTGCGCCGTACCCGCACGTCCCACGGCCAGCGGGTCGCCACCGAACTCCTCTACATCCCGGCGGCCTCGGTGCCCGACCTCACCGCCATCGACGCCCCGTCCGGCCCGGCACGCGCGCGTGCGGTGCTGCGCGAACTCCAGCACCTGACCCTGGAGGGCCAGGACCGCTCCGTCGAACTCGGCTCCGCCCGCGCGGACGACGCCAAGGAACTCGACCGCCTCCCCGGCTCCCCGGTCCTGGTCGTGACCACCCGCTTCGTAGCCGAGGCCCGCACCGCCGCGCTGTCCATCGCCACCTACCGCGCGGACACCTGCCGGCTGACCTTCGGGGACTCGGCGGGGGTGGAGATACACCACGATCCGGAGCGCCAGGCTTCCTGATCGTTTCCAAAGCTCGGGGCACGTGTGGAACGCCGGGCGGGGGCGATTCCTCAAGGGGGCGCGAGGCTGTATCCGATATGCGGCTCCGCCGCGTGGGCGCGATCAACCACGACGGTGCGGCAGTCGTACGACGACCCACACTGTCACGGCGCATCGTTCACCGACGGGCTGTCACCGAGCCATCCACCGCGAACAACTGCTCCTCGACGTGGTCCAAAGCCAACCGCAACGCACCCGTCGCCACGGCCGCCTCACCCAGCAAGGACAACGCCACCTGAGGCGGCCGCAGGCAATAGCGGGCCAGTTCGCGCCGCAGCGGCTCCAGAACGCCGTCCAGGCCGGCGGCCCACCCGCCGATCACGACCAGCTCGGGATCGAGCGCCAGCACCAGCGCGGCCACGTCGTGCACGAGCCGCTGGATGAACCGCTCGACGGCCGCCCGCGCCCGCTGATCGCCCTCACGCGCCAGCGCGAACACCTCGGCGACGGCCGGCTCGTCCAGCGGGTGCAGCGGCTCGTCGGTGGTGGACAACAGCGTCTCGGGCGTCGCCTCCCGGCCCAGCAGATGCAGCGCGCCGATCTCCCCGGCCGCCCCGCCGTACCCCCGGTGCAGCCGTCCGCGGATCAGCGAACCCGCACCCGGGCTCAGCCCCGCCAGCACGAACACCACGTCGTCGGAGTCGGTCGCCACACCCTTCCAGTGCTCGGCGACGGCCGCCGCGTTGGCGTCGTTCTCCACCAGCACCGGGCACCGGAAGGACCGGCTCAGCCGCTCGCCCAGCTTCAGGCCGGTCCACTCCGGCAGCGCGGTGCCCAGCCGTACCGTGCCGTCGGTCTCCACGATGCCCGGCGTGCCCACGCCGACCGCCCGCAGCGAGCCGCGCGCGATCCCGGCCCGGCGCAGCAGCTCGGCGACCGCCCCGCGCAGCCGGTCCAGGCGCTCGTCCGCCGAAGCCGTCTCGTCGACCTCCTTGGCCTGCGCGCCCAGCACCCGCCCGTCCAGGTCGGACAGCAGCGCGGCGACCCGGTGCGGCCCGATCTCCAGGCCCAGCAGATGCCCCGCCTCGGCCCGGAACCGGAACCGGCGCGCGGGCCGACCCTGACGGCGCGCGGTGCCGCCGTCGTCGGCCGTCTCCACGACGAGTCCGCCCTCGATGAGCCCTTCGACGACGCCCTCGACGGTCGGCCGGGACAGTCCGGTGACCCGGGTGATCTCGGTGAGCGTCGCGCAGTCCGTGGCGCGCAGCGCGTGCAGCACCACCGCGGAATTGATCCTTCGCAGCAGCGAGGGATCGCCGCCGGTCAGCTGCGCCACCGTCCGTCCTTCCAGCTCGCGGGGGGGGGGTGTTGGGCGGATCGTACTCGGCCGGACGCACCCCGGCGAGTGCCGGGCCCCGCCCACGAGCGCCGCCGGTACGGCTCAGCCCGGTTCCACGAACCCCGATTCGTAGGCCGCGATCACGGCCTGGGTGCGGTCGCGCGCGCCCAGCTTCGCCAGTACGCCGCTCACATGCGACTTCACCGTCTCCGTGCCCACGACCAGCCGGGCGGCGATCTCCGCGTTCGACAGGCCGCGGGCCATGAGCCGCAGCACCTCCGCCTCCCGCTCCGTCAGCCGGGCCCGCTCCAGCACGGCACGCGCCGGGCGCTCGCCGTCGCCGTACCGGGCGGCGAGGCGTCGTACGGAGGCCGGGAAGAGCAGCGACTCGCCCTCCGCCACCAGCCGCACCGCATGCACGATCTCGGCAGGCCGGGCCCGCTTCAGCAGAAACCCGTCGGCGCCCGCGCGCAGCGCCTCGTACACGTACTCGTCGTCCTCGAAGGTGGTCACCACGAGGATCTTCGGAGGGTCGGCCACCGTGCGCACCACCGCGCGCGTGGCTTCGATCCCGTCCAGCAACGGCATCCGTACGTCCATGGCGACCACGTCCGGCCGCAGTTGCCGCACCAGGGGGATCACCGCGGCCCCGTCGGCCGCCTCGCCCACCACCTCGATGCCGGGCTGCGCCTCCAGCACGGCCCGCAGACCCGCGCGGACCAGGGGTTCGTCGTCGACGAGGAGAACGGTGACCGGCATCCGCCCAGCGTAGATCAGCTGAGCGGCCCGATCCGCCGCGATCAGCCGAGCGGCAGCCGCGCCCGCACCTGCCAGTCGCCCTCGTCCGGGCCGGTACGGGCGCTGCCGCCGAGGAGCGCGGCCCGCTCGCGTATGCCGCGCAGGCCGCTGCCCCGGCCGGGGCCGGGTATCGGGGCCGGCAGCGGGTTGCGGACCTCCAGGGCGAGCAGATCGTCGGTGACCGCGACCCTGACCCGCACGGGCACGGCTCCCGCATGCCGCAGTACGTTGGTGAGCGCCTCCTGCAGGATGCGGTACCCCTCCCGGGACACCGTCCCCGGCAGGGCCGCGACCGGACCGGTCACCTCGGCGTCGACCTTCGCCCCGGAGGCCCGCGCCGACTCCAGCAGCCGGCCGGCGTCGGCCAGTGTGGGCCGGGCGCTCACCGGCCGCCCGGTCTCCCGCAGCACGCCCAGCACCCGCTCCAGGTCCTCCAGGGCCGCCCGGCCGGTCTCCTCGATGGCGTCCAGCGCGCGCTCGGTGAACTCCGGATCGCCCGCCGCCCGCGCCGCACCGGCCTGCACCACCGCCACCGTCAGGGCGTGCCCGATCGAGTCGTGCAACTCCCGTGCGATCCGCGTGCGTTCCAGCAACTGCTCGGTGCGCTCCTCCAGCGCGGCCAGCCGCTCCGCCGCAGACGGCCCCAGCAGGCGGCGCGCGCAGGCCGTGATCAGCTCGCCGAGCCCGACGACCACGCCGTACAGGGCGAGCAGCGCGAGTGGTGCGAGCAACGCCCAGGCGCGGTACGGCGGCAGCCGGTCCAGCAGCGGCACCCCGGACGGCGCCTGTCCCCAGGCACAGCGGGCCAGTTCGAAGGCGATGACCGGCAGCCACACCGTCGCGAACATCGCCACCGCGCCCAGCAGCATCCGCAGCTCCAGCCACAGCACCGTGCGCAGCCGGTCCCGCCAGGTCGCCGACGGCACCACGGAGATGCCCGGCTCCGCCTCGCCCGGAGTGAGCAACAGCCGCGCCTGCACGCCCTCGCCCATCCGCACCGCGGGCAGCAGACCGACCGGGACGAGGACCAGCGCGGGCGCCCAGGGTGTCGACTTGTCGATGAAGAGCCAGATGCTGACGATCAGCATCGGCACCCACAGATGCAGCAGGCGCGTGTACGTCGTCCCGCGCAGCAGCGGGCGCAGGAAGCGGGACATCCAGGCCATGACGCCATCGTCGCAGGCGGCACCGACAGCGGGCCTCCCCCGCACGGGGGAGGGACTCTCCACCGGCGGGGGAGGACCCGGGGTCCCGTGTTCGCCAGTCTGGTCGCCATGACCAGCATCGACGTACGCGACCTCACCAAGAAGTACGGCGGACGGCGGGCCGTGGACCAGCTCACCTTCAGCGTGCGCCCCGGCCGCGTCACCGGCTTCCTCGGCCCCAACGGCGCCGGCAAGTCCACGACCATGCGTCTCGTCCTCGGCCTCGACCGGCCCACCTCGGGCACCGCCACGATCGGCGGCCGGGCCTACGGCGCACTGCGTGAACCCCTGCGCACGGTGGGCGCGTTGCTCGACGCCCGCGCCGCGCACGGCTCGCGCACCGCACGCGACCATCTGCGTGCCCTCGCGGCGAGCAACCGCATCCCGGACCGCCGGGTCGACGCCGTCCTGGAGGAGACCGGCCTGGCCGCGGTGGCGCGGCGCCGGGTGCGGACGTACTCCCTCGGCATGCGCCAGCGGCTCGGCATCGCCGCCGCCCTGCTCGGGGATCCCGAGGTGATCCTGCTCGACGAGCCTGCCAACGGCCTCGACCCCGAGGGCATCGTCTGGATCCGGACGCTGCTGCGCCGCCTCGCCGTGCAGGGCCGCACGGTCCTGGTCTCCAGCCATCTGATGGGCGAGACCGCCGCCTTCGCCGACCACCTCGTGATCCTCGGCCGGGGCAGGCTGCTGGCCGACACACCGGTCCGGGACTTCATCCACGCACGCGTACGGCCCCACGTCCGCGTCCGCACCACCGACCCCGCCGTGCTCGACGACCTGCTCGCCCGCCATGGGCTCGACGCCACCCGGGACGCGGAGGGGGCCCGGACCGTGCGGCACGCGCGCGTGGACGACCTCGGCCGGCTCATGGCCGAGGCGGGTGTCCCCGTCCTGGAACTCGCCGCGCGGGAGGCCACCTTGGAGGAGGCCTACCTCGATCTGACCGCGACCGAGGCCGAGTTCACCGCACTGCCCCAGGAGGCCTGACCATGCCCTTCGCACCCGTGCTGCACGCCGAGTGGATCAAGATCCGTACCCTGCGCTCGCTGCTCGGCGGCCTTGCCGGAATCCTCCTCGCCACCACTGCCTTCTCGGCCGCCTCGGCATCCGGCGGTGCCGGCGAGGACCCGCTGTACTCGGCGTTCTTCGGCGTGAACCTCGGCCAGATCGCCGCGATCGCCTTCGGTACGACGGCCGTCTCGGCGGAGTTCGGGGGCGGCGCGCTGCGGCTGACGCTGTCGGCGGTGCCGGACCGGTGGCGGTGGTTCGCCGCCAAGGTCACGGCGATCGCCCTGCCCGTGCTGGCGGCCGGCCTCCTCACCGGGCTGGTCACCCTGCTGGTCGGCGAGGCGGTCCTCGGCACGGCCGGTCCGCAGTGGACCGAGGGCCTGCGCGGCGCCGTCGGCTGCGCCCTCCAGTTGACCCTGATGGCCTTGTTCGCGGCCGGACTCGCGGCCGTGCTGCGCAGCGGCGTCGCGACCCTGTCCGTGCTGGTCCCGTTCGTGCTGATCGTGTCGTTCGTCGTCGGCGACCTGTCCGGCGGCGTCGCCGACTTCCTCCCCGACCGCGCCGGTCAGGTGGCCCTGCACAGCACCTGGGACGGCGCCCTCGGCCCGTGGAGCGGGCTCGCGGTCACCGCGCTGTGGGCGACGGCCGCCCTGCTCGCGGGCGCGTGGAGCCTGCACCGCAGGGACGCCTGACGGCCCGCCAATTGTCAGTGGCCCCCGCTTTACTGGATCACATGGACATCGCGAAGTGCCTGACCGTCATCGAGTCGCTGTGCGCACGGGAGTTCCCCACGGCGCACGGCAGTACGGAGCGCGGCGAGAGCGGGCCCGGATTCCACATAGCCGCCTTACGGACGAGTGGCGACTTCTGGGACGGCGACGCCGCGGACCGGGAGGACGCGGCGGCACAGTACGAGGCCGACCGGGACGGCCTCACGGAGCTGCTCACCGGTCGGTGGGGGCCGCCGCAGTGCTTCAGCCTGCGCGGCGTCTTCTTGCGGACGCTCGAAGGCGAGGAGATCGACGAGCCCTGGGCCGGGCTGAGTGAGCACGTGCCGGACGTCCACCTGTGGCAGGCCCCCGTGCCGGGCAGATGGTTCGCCCTCGGTGTGTCCCAGGGGTACGAGGAGCTTCCGTTCCAGCTCCTGGGCATAGTGACCGAGATCGACCCGCCGTGACCGCCTAGGCCGACGCGGCGGCCCGCAGCCGGGCGAACTCCTCCGCCATCGTCGCCGCCGTCCAGTGCGCGTTCAGCCCGCTGGGATTGGGCAGCACCCACACCCGGGTGTCCCCGAACGTCCGCTCCTGCGGCCCCACGTGAGCCCGCCGGTCACCGAAGGCCGCCCGGTACGCGGTCACCCCGACCACGGCCAGCCACCTCGGCGTCAGCCGCGCCACCTTCTCGGTGAGCAGCCGCCCGCCCTCGACGTACTCCTCGGCGCTCAGCTCGTCGGCCCGCGCGGTCGCCCGCGCCACCACGTTCGTGATGCCCAGCCCGTACGACAGCAGCTCCCGCTGCTCGGCCGGCTTCAGCAGCCTCGGCGTGAAACCGGACAGGTGCAGCACCGGCCAGAAGCGGTTGCCGGGGCGGGCGAAGTGGTGACCGGTCGCCGCCGTGAGCAAGCCCGGGTTGATACCGCAGAAGAGGATGTCGAGGCCGTCCCCGACGACGTCCGGTACGAGACGGTCGCGGGCGGCCTCCAGTTCCTCCCGGCTGAAGCGGGTCAGAGGATCGCCCCGGGGGTGTATCCGGCCGCCTCCGGGTGCTGCTTGACGATCTCCTCGATCCGGCCGACGAGGACACCGACCTGGTCGGCGGCGGCACCGGTGAAGGACAGCTTGTCGGCCATCAGCGCGGCGAGCTGCTCGCGGTCGAGCGGGAGCCGCTCGTCGGCGGCGAGCTTGTCGAGCAGGTCGTTGCGCTCGGCGCCCTGCTCGCGCATCGCGAGCGCGGTGGCCACGGCGTTCTCCTTGATCGCCTCGTGCCCGACCTCACGGCCGACCCCGGCGCGCACGGCGCCCATGAGCACCTTGGTGGTGGCGAGGAACGGCAGATAGCGGTCCAGTTCACGGGCGATGACCGCCGGGAAGGCGCCGAACTCGTCCAGGACCGTCAGGAAGGTCTCCAGCAGACCGTCCAGCGCGAAGAACGCGTCCGGCAGCGCGACCCGGCGCACCACCGAGCAGGAGACGTCGCCCTCGTTCCACTGGTCGCCCGCCAGCTCGCCGGTCATCGAGGCGTAGCCGCGCAGGATGACCATCAGGCCGTTGACGCGCTCGCAGGAGCGGGTGTTCATCTTGTGCGGCATGGCGGAGGAGCCGACCTGGCCGGGCTTGAAGCCCTCGGTGACCAGTTCGTGCCCGGCCATCAGCCGGATCGTCTTGGCCAGCGAGGACGGCGCCGCCGCCAGCTGCACCAGCGCCGTGACGACCTCGTAGTCCAGCGAGCGCGGGTACACCTGGCCGACCGAGGTGAACGCCTGCGAGAAGCCCAGGTGCCGCGCGATCCGGTTCTCCAGCTCGGCGAGCTTCGCCGCGTCGCCGCCGAGCAGGTCCAGCATGTCCTGCGCGGTGCCGACCGGACCCTTGATGCCACGCAGCGGGTAGCGGCCGAGCAGCTCCTCGACACGGCCGTAGGCGACGAGCAGCTCGTCGGCGGCGGTCGCGAACCGCTTGCCGAGGGTGGTGGCCTGCGCGGCCACGTTGTGCGAGCGGCCGGCCATGACCAGCTCGGCGTACTCGCCGGCCAGCTTGCCCAGACGAGCCAGGACGGACACCGTACGGTCGCGCATCAGCTCCAGCGACAGCCGGATCTGCAGCTGCTCCACGTTCTCGGTGAGGTCACGGGAGGTCATGCCCTTGTGCACGTGCTCGTGCCCGGCGAGGTCGTTGAACTCCTCGATCCGCGCCTTCACGTCGTGCCGGGTGACCTTCTCGCGCTCGGCGATCGAGGCCAGGTCGACGGTGTCGAGGACGCGCTCGTAGTCGGCGATCGCGTCGTCCGGCACCTCGATGCCGAGGTCCTTCTGGGCCCGCAGCACGGCGAGCCAGAGCTGCCGCTCCAGCTTCACCTTCTGCTCGGGGGACCAGAGCGTGGCGAGCTCGGCGGAGGCGTATCGTCCGGCGAGGACGTTCGGGATGCGGGGCTTGGCGGGCGCAGAAGTCACGTGTCCAGATTCTACTGGCGGTTTGTGCAGGCCAGCGCCATGGGGTTGTTCGGCGGAAGCTACGAGACCCGCGTCACTGGGCGCTGTCGCACCGCAGGTGGCTCCGCCCGGTCGTAGGCGCAACGCGGAGGACGTTACGCCTGCCCCCCGTATGGTGGGGTGGCGTCCGAGGGCGATGGTGCTGCTGCCCTTCGCGGTGCGGTGGACGTCGTCCGTCTTGAGGGTGGAGATGCGGGTGATCTTGGCGCCGTAGAGCAGGACGAGTGCCCTGGCTGCCCGGACGTCGGCGGGCAAGTAAAGCTCCACCGCCCCGGAGGAATACGTCACCTCCCCATACGTGCACCATCGCACGCTCGCCGGGCCGGGACATCTCCTCACGCCAGGGCCGGTGCCCGGTGCGCCAGGCATGCCACATCGCTCGGGTCACAGGTGCTCATCGAGAGCGACGACTGTAGTAACGGACCCCGCTCTTCAGCCTGACGACCCCGTTCGTCACACTGACGCCGTGCCTCGCATAGCCACCGCCGCCTCGTCCCGGCAGGTACGCCGCCTCACCACGATGGCGTTTTTCGGTCCGCCGGTGATCGTCGGGCTGTCGTTGCTGGCCGCCAATCCGGACTGGAGCGGGGTCGGACTGGCGTTCGGGACCTGCGCGCTGATCGCGACTCTCTCGCTGATGATCACCGCAGCGCCGAACGGGTGGCTGATCGTCGGCGGGGTGATCGTGGGGATCGCCGCGCTGTCCGGGCCGGGGCCGGTGCTGCAGGCGGAGGTGATGGCGCACCAAGGGCAGCGGGTGGAGGTGCGGGTCACCTCGGTGAAGACGTACCAGGGCAAGCACGGGCCGGAGTACACCTGCCTTCTGGGGCGGGTGGACGGCAAGTCGCTCAAGCACGCCGAGCTGGGCAACGACTCCTGCGACGGGCCGATGGAAGTCGGGCAGACCGAGGACGTCCTCGTCGACCCGCACGGCTGGACGGCGCCGCAGCCGGCCGACACGGACTACAGCGGGATCGACATCGCCGCGTGGGCCCTGCCGGTCGTACTCGTACTCTTCGAGCTGCTGGTCTGGCTGTCCCGGCGGGCCGGGCTGCGCCGGTTCGAGGGCCGCTGATGGCGCCCGGGTCCCGGAAGAACGTGGCCTGGCCCCCGCACGTGGTGCGGCGGCTCGCCCGCACGGCCGCGCTCGTCCCCCTGCTGATGGTGGGCATCGGCGTGCTCGGCACCAGCCCGGACTGGTTTTCGGCGGCGCTGATCCTCGGAGTGCTGACCGTGGCCCTCGCGATCGCGGTGCTGATGGCGACCGCGACCAACGGGTGGGTGTTCTTCGCCGGGCTGATCACCGGACTGGCCGTCGTGCTCGGCTCCGGGCTGGTCTTCCAGGCCGCGCTGATGCAGAGCCGGGGGCAGCGTACCGAGGTGCGGATCACCTCGGTGTACACCACCAAGGGCAGGACCGGCCCGATCTACCACTGCAGGCTGAAACGGACCGACGGCAGGCCGATGGCCCACGCCGACATCGTCGGCATGGGCTGCAACGGCACCGAGGACGCGGGCACCGCCGAGGACCTGCTGGTGGACCCGAGCGGCTGGCTGGCTCCGCAGCCCGCCGATGCCGACTTCAGCTCCCTCCCCGTCGGCGTCGTGGGAGTCGGCGTCGCGATCGGGTTGTGGGAGCTGACCGTCTGGCAGACTCGCCGGATCGGCCTGCGCGAGGCCGCGGCGAACCCGACGGCGCCCGGCCGGCCGAGCGGTGCCAAGCCGAGCGCCGACAACCGGAGCAAGAAAAAGCGCAAGCGGCGCTAGCTGGTGCTGGAGTCCGTCCTGGAGGGCGAGATCACTGATCACGTCGGCCATGGCGAGCGCGACGCGGCAGGTAGGAACAACGGCAACTCCCGTAACGGCACGCGGGCGGAGACGGTGCTGACCGATGTCGGCCCGGTCGAGGTGAAGGTGCCCCGCGACACCGCCGGCACCTTCGAACCGCAGATCGTGAAGAAGCGGCAGCGCAGGCTGACCGGTGTCGACGACATGGTGCTGTCGCTGTCAGCGAAGGGTGACGTGAACTGGCACGCGTATTGACCGGTCAGTGACCCACTCGGGCTGCAAGGCCGTCGAGGACGCAGTCCAGGCCGAACGCGAAGTCGACGTCGGGGTCGGGTTCCTGGGCTTCGAGGACGCGGCGGGCGAGCATCGGGTGCTTGCCCGCCGCGAGGACCTCGCTGATGTAGGGGCCGACGCTGCGCTGCCACTGCTCCTCGGTCAGGCCGGTGCGCTGCTCGGCGCGCCGAACGGCCTGCTGGGCGGCCACGGAGCCGAGCACGTACGCGTGTATGGCGCCGAGTGCCTGCGAGGCCTGGGTGATGTCGGGCGTGAGCCCGACGGCGGCGCGCAGCGCGGATTCGGACCGCCGCAACGAGTTGGGGCCGAGCGAGGGCCTGCCCGCCAGTTCGCCCGCCAGCCACGGGTGCCGCAGCAGGGTCGCGCGCAGCGCGCGCGCGACCGCGGCCAGGTCGGCGCGCCAGTCCCGCGTGGGCTCGGGGAGCGGGTCCTCACCCTGCGCCGCGTCGACCATCAGGTCCACCAGTTCGTCGCGGTTGGTGATGTAGCGGTAGAGGGTGGCCGTCCCGGAACCGAGGTCGCCCGCGACCCGGCGTATCGACACCGCGGCCAAGCCTTCCGCGTCGGCGATGGCCAGCGCGGCGGCCACGTACTGCTCCACCGCCGGCGCGCGTCGGCGCGGTTCGGGACGCGGCCTGGTCCACACCGACCAGGGAGCGGGTTCGGTCATCGGGTGGTTCCCTTCCTCTTTGATGGGCATCCTATCTTGTGGATACGATGTATCCATGACGGAAACAACGTATCCAGAAGTGCCGATTCTCGTGGTTGGAGGCGGCAGCGTCGGGCTGCTCACCGCGGCGCTGCTCGCCCACCACGGCGTCCCCGCAGTGCTCGTCGAACGCCGGCCCGGGCCGTCGGTCCACCCGCGCGCCACCGGCATCGGGTCGCGTACCGTAGAGGTCCTCCGCGAGCTCGGGCTCGACACCGCCGTCGACGCCGTCGCGGTCGACCTTCGGGGCGCCACGGCCAAGGCGGTGGCGCGAACCGTCGTCGACATGGGCGCAGGCGACGTCGTGACCGTTCCCATGCCGCCGCCGTCGGCCGCTGAACTGGAAACGACGCCGTTCAGGCTGCGCGGTGTCTGCGCGCAGGACCGCCTCGACGACGTGGTGGCGGCCGACCTGGCGCGCCGCGGAGCGGATCTGCGCTGGTCGACCCGACTGGTCGGCATCGCGCAGGACGCCGACGGGGTCGACGTCGAACTGGAGGGGCCCGACGGCCGCTACTCGTTGCGCTGCGCGCGCGTGGTGGCCGCGGACGGCGCGCGCAGCGCCGTGCGGACCGCGCTCGGCGTGGGCACCTCCGGGGCGGGCGACCTGGGCAAGTCGATGATCAACATCCTGTTCCGAGCCGACCTCCGAGCCCACCTACGGGGGATGTCCTTCGGTACCTGCACCATCACCACGCCGGAGGCGCCCGGCCTGCTGGTTACCGTGGACGGCGAGACGGACTGGGTCTTCCACGTCGCTTGCGACGTCGACGGGGGCGAGCACCCCGAGGACTTCACGCCCGAGCGCTGTGCCGCGGTCGTCCGCGCGGCGGTCGGCGATCCCGACCTCGACGTCGAGATGCGCAGCGTGCTCCCGTGGCGGCCCCGGAGTTCCCTGGCCGAACGCTTCGCCGTCGGCCGCGTCTTCCTCGTCGGCGACGCCGCGCACACTGTGGCACCTCTGGGCGCGTTCGGCCTCAACACCGGTGTCGCCGACGCTCACAACCTGGCGTGGAAGCTGGCCGCCGTCCACAAGGGTGTGGCCGGCGCCGGGCTGCTCGACACCTACGCGCAAGAGCGCGAGCCGGTCGCCGCAGCGACGCTGGACCAGGCGATGCGCAGGGTCGCCGACCCGCAGCTGCACTGGGGGCGTGGACCCGAGGCCGACGCCGCCAGGGCGGCCGCGGGGGTATGGGCGGCGCCGATCGTGCACCTCGGCCAGCGGTACGACTCGGCCGCCGTCGTCGACTCGCGGCCGGAACTCCCGTCCACGGTGGACCTGGCGGTGGCGCTGGACGGGTCGCCGGGTTCACGGGTGCCCCACGCGTGGGTCGACGGGGTCTCCACGCTCGACCTGGTCGCGTCCCGGTGGACCCTGCTGGTGGGCGCCGCAGGCGACCGGTGGCTCGCCGCCGCGGCGGACGTCGGCCTACCGGCGCACCAGGTCTGCGCACCGTGGCTGTCCGACGCCGGGGCCCTGCTGGTGCGACCGGACGCGATCGTCGCCCTGCGGGTCATGACAACGGTCCCGGACCCGGCGCGATTCCTCGCCGACACCCTGGACCAGGTGCTGGCAAGGCCGGTCACGGTGCCCAGGCGTCCTCGGCTGCAGCCGGAGACGAGCGAGACAACCTGAGTCGGCCCGTTGGGCGAGCCCTCGTGCACGCGGCTGCTCCGCACGTCATCCTCCGTGCGGTCCTCCGAGGAGCCCCCCGACGATCGGCGCGCTCCCGAGCAGCCCGAACACCGGATTCAAGGGGCTACCGCATGACCGTTCTCCTTCACCGGCTGAGGCCGTCAGGCAGAGATACGGGGCGCCCGTGAGTGATTCCGCCGGCCTCGATCGGGCGTTGACGTCCAAGCCGAGGGCGTTCGGCTGAGCCTTGGACCGTCAGGAGTCGACCGATGGTCGCTCAGTTGATCGGTGGGCTCATCGAGGCGGGCGGAACCGACGAAGCCCCAGCCGGGATGTACCCACTGGCCGGGGCTTCTTCGGTGTTCGGGACTACAGGGGGCGGATGTTCTCCGCCTGCGGGCCCTTCTGGCCCTGGGTGATGTCGAACTCGACCTTCTGGCCTTCCTGGAGCTCGCGGAAGCCCTGGGCGGCGATGTTCGAGTAGTGGGCGAAGACGTCCGGGCCGCCGCCGTCCTGCTCGATGAAGCCGAAGCCCTTTTCCGAGTTGAACCACTTCACAGTGCCCTTGGCCATGTTTCTGTCTCCTTAGAGGGGAGTCGTATCGGGTCCCGCACGGTGCGGGACCCGGAGGTGATCGCCCTGGTCCGGAGAGGCGTTGAACAGCAAAAACGCCCGTGATTGCGATCACGGGCGAACGGGACTTCGGAACCACGACTGCTGATCACGACGTTACACCGGCTGGTGGTACGAGGCCACACGGTTCCCGGTGATCGCGGCGCGCTGCTCCGGCAGGAGCGAACGATCCGTCACCATGTGAAGCCGGCACGAGTTCAGGAGAAGACCGTGGCAGTCGACGTGCTGACCGAGACCGTGATCGCCTGTCCGCGTGCTGAGGTGGCCGCATACGCCGGGGATCCCGACAAGGCGCCCGAGTGGTACGTGAACATCGTCTCCGTTCGCTGGCGTACCGAGCCGCCGCTCGTCGTCGGCTCGCAGGTGGACTTCGTGGCGAACTTCCTCGGACGCGCCCTCACCTACACCTACGAGGTCCTCGAATACAGCTCCGACAAGATGGTGATGCGGACCGCGCAGGGCCCGTTTCCGATGGAGACCACCTACACCTGGGAATCCGTCGACGCGACGCACACTCGGATGACCCTGCGCAACCGCGGCGAACCCGCCGGCTTCGCGAGGGTCGCTGCGCCGGTGATGGCCGCCGCGATGCGCCGGGCGAACACGAAGGATCTGGCCCGCCTCAAGCAGCTGCTCGAAGCAGGCCGGATTCAGGCTGACTGATCGGGCGGCCTTCGAGGCCCGTGGCGGAGTGTGTGAGGCTATGGCTGAGCGTCGCGTGATCGTGGATCCGCCGGGGGAGGGCGGTGGCCGGCAGGTCCATGTTCAGTCGGTGCGTGGCAGCCGGGCGGGCTCCAGGTCAGGGCCCCACCCGTCGCCAGTCCGTCACAGAGCCGGGGTTCGTGTGGTCCGCAGGGGTGACCCAGAAGGCTTTGCCCAGCTCAGCGCTGAAGTGGGCGCCTGTCCGGCCGTCGCCGGAGGAGCGGCCGGTCAGGCGGCGGCCGATCCACGGCAGCAGGTGCTGCCGGGCGAAGCGTACGTCCGCCACCCGCCGCGTCACCCAGTCCGGCGGGAGCGAGGCCGGCATCGGCACGTGCCACTCGGCGTCCTCCGGCTCGTACCCCAGCGTCTGCCACACCGCCTCGGCGACCCTGCGGTGCCCCTCCGCCGTCAGGTGCAGCCGGTCCACGTCCCACAGCCGGGGATCGCCCAGCGCGGGCGCGCCGTACAGGTCGACGACGACCGCGCCGTGCTTCCCGGCCAGCTCGTCCACGCAGGCGAACAGCTCCTCCATGCGCGGCCGGAACCGGTCCAGCACCGGGCCCTGGCGGCCGGGGCTGCGCATCAGGACCAGCTGCCGGCAGGACGGCGCCAGGCGCTCCACGGCCTCGGTCAGCAGGCCTTTCACCCGGCCCATGTCGCACTTGGGCCGCAGCGTGTCGTTGAGGCCGCCGACCAGCGTGATCACGTCGGCGTTCATGGCCGCCGCCCGGTCCACCTGCTCGTCGACGATCTGCCCGACCAGCTTGCCGCGCACGGCGAGGTTGGCGTACCGGAAGCCCGGGGCACGGACCGCCATCCGCGCGGCGAGCACATCGGCCCAGCCCCGGTAGGAACCGTCGGGCAGCAGGTCCGACATGCCCTCGGTGAAGGAGTCGCCGACCGCGACCAGGCTGCTGTACGGGGGAGATGCGGGATTCGTCTGCATGGCGTCAGCGATGGTATCCCGCCGCCATACCCGCCGGTCGGTCAGCCCCCCAAACAGCCCGGGCACGCCGCAGTCCACGCCCGCCGGATCCGCCGGAGGCTCACGCGGGCTGGCCGAAGAGTTCTCGCAGGACGTCCTCCATGGTCACCAGGCCGGACAGCCGGCCGTCGTCACCGAGTACGGCTGCCAGGTGGGTGCGGCTGCCGCGCATGGCGGTGAGGACGTCGTCCAGCGGGGTGCGTTCCCGTACGCGGGCGATGGGGCGCATGTCCCGCAGCCGGAACGGTACGTCCTGGGGCGAGGCGTCCAGCGCGTCCTTGACGTGCAGGTAGCCCACGATGCGGCGGCCCACGTCGACCACCGGGAACCGGGAGTAGCCCGACTCGGCCGACAGACGCTCCAGTTCCTCCGGGGTGACGCCCACGCGCGCGTAGACCACCTTCTCCAGCGGCACGACGACGTCCCGCACCGGTCGGCTGCCCAGCTCCAGGGCGTCGTGCAGGCGCTCCTGCGCCCGGTCGTCGATCAGGCCCGCCTGGCTGGCGTCCTTGACGATCTCGGCGAGTTCGGTGTCCGTGAAGGTCGCCGCGACCTCGTCCTTCGCCTCCACCCGCAGCAGCTTGAGCAGCCCGTTCGCGAAGGCGTTGATCGTGAAGATCACCGGGCGCAGCGCCCGGGACAGCGCCACCAGGGGCGGGCCGAGCAGCAGCGCGCTGCGCACCGGCTCCGCGAGGGAGATGTTCTTCGGGACCATCTCGCCCAGCAGCATGTGCAGATACGTCGCCAGGGTCAGCGCGATCACGAAGGACACCGCGTGGCCCGCGCTCACGGGGACCCCGACGGCGTGGAACACCGGCTCCAGCAGATGCGCGATCGCCGGCTCGGCGACCACACCCAGGACCAGCGTGCACAGCGTGATGCCCAGCTGCGCGGCGGCCAGCAGCGCCGAGACGTGCTCCAGCCCCCACAGCACGCTCTTCGCACGCCGGTCGCCCTCCTGGGCCAGCGGCTCGATCTGCGAGCGGCGCACGGAGATCAGCGCGAACTCGGCGCCGACGAAGAAGGCGTTCACGACGAGCGTCGCCAGCCCGATCAGCAGCTGTACGGCGGTCATCGCGCCTCCTCCGGGCTCTCGTGGGTCTGCTCGTCGTCCAGCGGCGCGTGCAGCAGCACCCGGGCCGCCCGGTGGCCGGAGGCGTCCACCACGTCCAGCCGCCACCCGGCGACCTCGACCGAGTCACCGGTCCGCGGTATCCGGCCGAGCCGGGCGGCGACCAGGCCGGCCAGGGTCTCGTACGGCCCCTCGGGCACACGCAGTCCCACGCGCGCGAGCTGGTCGGTGCGGGCGGCGCCGTCGGCCGAGTACAGGGCCCGGCCCCGGTCGTCCGCGCCGGCCGGGGCGAGGTCGGGCGTCTCGTGCGGGTCGTGCTCGTCCCGCACCTCGCCGACGACCTCCTCGACGATGTCCTCCAGCGTGGCCACGCCCGCCGTGCCGCCGTACTCGTCGATGACGACGGCCATGGTGCGCTTGCCGCCGAGCCGGTCCAGCAGCCGGTCGACGGTCAGGGACTCGGGGACCAGCAGCGGCTCGCGCATCACCTGGGAGACGCGGCGGTGGCGGCGCTGCTCGGCCGGCATGGCCAGCACGTCCTTGATGTGGGCGGTGCCGACGACCGAGTCCAGAGTGCCCCGGTAGACCGGGAACCGGGACAGACCGGTGGCCCGGGTCGCGTTCGCCACGTCCTCGCAGGTCGCCTGGGCCTCCAGGGCGATCACCTGGACGCGCGGGGTCATCACGTTCTCCGCCGTCAGGTCGGCCAGGTTCAGCGTGCGCACGAACAGCTCGGCGGTGTCCGCCTCCAGCGCGCCCTCCTTGGCGGAGTGCCGGGCGAGGGCCGCCAGCTCCTGCGGGCCGCGCGCCGAGGCCAGCTCCTCGGCCGGCTCGATGCCCAGCCGGCGCACGAAACGGTTGGCCGTGTTGTTCAGGTGCGTGATGAAGGGCCGGAAGGCCGCGCTGAACCAGCGCTGCGGATTGCCCACCCGCTTGGCCATGGCCAGCGGCGCGGAGATCGCCCAGTTCTTCGGCACCAGCTCCCCGACGACCATCAGGAACACCGTCGACAGGGCCGTACCGACCACCAGGGCGACCGAACTCGCCGTACCGCCCGACAGGCCCAGCGCCCGGAACGGGCCGGCGAGCAGCTTGGCGATCGACGGCTCGGCGAGCATACCGACGACCAGGTTGGTCACGGTGATACCGAGCTGGGCGCCGGAGAGCTGGAAGGTCAGGTTCCGTGCGGCCTTCAGGGCGCCCGCGGCACCGCGCTCGCCGCGTTCCGCCGCCCGCTCCAGCTCGCCGCGCTCCACCGTGGTCAGCGAGAACTCCGCCGCCACGAAGGCACCGCAGGCGAGCGACAGCAGGATCGCCACCAGCAGGAGCAGCACTTCGGTCATCGGGTCACCCCCGTCCCATGCTCGGACAGGGCAGGGCGGAACGCGCGGTGTCGCGGACTGGGAGGCTCGCCCATGGGCGGACGCTCACAACCTTTCATCGAGGATCGAGTGCCGAGTGCTCCCTCAATGGTAAAGGATGCGCAAAACAGGCCTTCCGGAGTCGCCTTTCAGGCTCAGTCGGCGAGCGGCTTCACCCAGCGCCGCCAGTGCTCCTGTGCCTCGTACCCGGCCGCACCCCACGCGTGGTGCGCGGTCTCGTTGCGGACCAGCACCATCGCGTCCGCGCGCCGCCCGCCGAGCCGTACGAAGCGCTCCTCGGCCGCGGCCAGCAGCGCCGAGCCGATGCCCTGCCGGCGCCGCTCCGGATGGACCGCGAGCCGGTACAGATGGCAGCGCCAGCCGTCGAAGCCCGCGATCACCGTGCCCACCAGCTCGCCGCCGCGCTCGGCGAGGATGAGGGCCTCGGGATCACGGGCGACGAGGCGTTCCACCCCGTCCCGGTCGTCGCTGATGCTGGTACCCTCGGCGGCCGTCTTCCAGAAGGCGAGCACGGCATCGAGGTCGTCGGCGAGGGCAGGGCGTATCCGCAGATCGGTCATGGGAGCAGCGGATCACGGACAGCAGGTCCGCCGGGCCGATTTCCACTATGCGGACTCGTCGCGCAGCCGTTCCATCACCGGCGCGAACGCCTCCATGTACGGTTCCAGGACGGTCAGATACGAGAACCCGAACCGCTCGCGCTGCGCCCGCAGACGTGCCACGAGGTCGTCCAGCGGTCCGGCCAGCACGATGGGCAGGGCGAGCGCCTGGTCCAGGGACAGCTGCGACTGCCGTTCCAGCAGAGGCTTCAGTACGGGTTCGGGGTCGTCGGTGACCGCCACCAGCTGGAGGAGCAGGTTCAGCTCCGCCGCCTCGGCCCGGCCCGCCGCCAGCTCTCGGTAACGGGCCACCCGCTCGTCCAGTTCCCCGGCGGTGAGGGGCTCCAGGGTCCCGGGCACGGACCCCGGCCGGGCCCCGGTGAAGGCCGCGATGTCCGCGTGCTCGGGGGTCAGCCGCAGCATCCGGTCACCGTTGGCGCCGATCAGCAGCGGGACCCGGGACCGGGGGAGATCCGCCGAGCCGAGCAGCCGGGCCACCTCGTCGACCGTGTGGGCGAGATGGTCCACCCGCTCGCGCGGCGAGCCGTACGGCAGCCCGGCCGCCTCGTGCTCGGCCGGCACATACCCGGTGCCGAGCCCGAGTTCGAGGCGCCCGCCGGTGAGCGCGTCCGTGGTCGCCGCCTCACGGGCCAGCAGCGCCGGATTCCAGAAGCCCGCGTTGAGCACGAACGTGCCGAGCCGGGGCCGTTCGGTCGCCTCGGCCGCCGCGACCAGTGCCGGGAAGGGCGCGACCATGCCGAGATGATCCGGGACGAGGATCACGTCGTAGCCCAGCTCCTCGGCACGACGGCACTTCGCCCGCCACTCGGCGGCGGGCGCGGGCGTCAACAGACAGACCCCGAAGCGGAACGGGCGCGACATGAACTCTCCTCGACAGCGGACGACTTGAGCCTCGTCCCACGATTCCATCACGCCGACGGCCGGCACCGGGGGACGCGCCCGTCAGCCGTGAGTGATCACCGATCGAGGGCCGTCACTCGTGGGCGATCGCCGCCAGTACGTTCAGCCGTGACGCCCGTAGGGCCGGCAGCAGAGCAGCCACCACGCCCACCACCGCCGAGCCGATCACGACCGCGACGATCGTGGTCCAGGGGATCGCCAGCTCCCTCAGCCCGCGCAGGGCCAGCACCCGTTGCATGCTCAGGCCCCACACCAGGCCCAGCGCCAGACCGAGGACCGCGCCGAAGACCGCTATCACCACCGACTCCAGCCGGATCATCCGGCGCAACTGCCGCCGCCCCAGCCCGATCGCGCGCAGCAGGCCGATCTCCCTCGTCCGCTCCACCACCGACAGGGCGAGGGTGTTGACCACACCGAGTACGGCGATGACGATCGCCAGGGCGAGCAGGGCGTACACCAGGTACAGCAGGACGGCGATCTGATCGTGGACCAGTTGCTTGTAGTCGGTCTGGTTGCGCACCTGGACCTGGGGGAAGGGCCCCAGCGCCCGCTCCAGCCGGGGGCGCAGGTCCTGCGGCTTCGTACCGGCGGCCGCGTTGACGTAGAGCACGGAGTCCTGGCCGTTCGGCACGTACTTCTCGAACGTGGCGAGCCCGAAGTACAGGGCGCCCTGGGCGCCGAAGCCCTCCGCCGTGTCCTGCTCGGTGAGCGCTCCGACGGTCAGCTCGGTGTGCCGTCCGCCCGGGAACTCCACCGGGAGCACGCTGCCGAGCCGCACGCCGTGGTCCCTGGCGAAGCCGGCGTCCATGGCCAGGTGACGGTCCGCCAGCGCGGCCGCCGTGCCTCCTTGCGCGTACGTGATGTGCACGACGTCGTCCAGCCCGGGGCCGTATCCGACGGCGGCCGTCTCGACCCGGTCCCCGTTCGGCAGCCGTACGGCGATCGGGGTGAGCCGCCGCCGCACGACGCGCCCGACGCCGTGCGTGGCGACGACGGTGTCCCGCACCTCCTTCGTGAACGGCGTGTAGTTGGTGTTCTGGACGATGAAGTCGGCGCCCAGCGTCCGGTCGATCTGCCGGTCGAACGACGCCGACATCGAGGCGCTCGCCACCGACATCCCGCCGACCAGGGCGAGGCCCACCATGAGCGCCGCCGCCGTGGCGCCGGTACGGCGGGGATTGCGCAGCGCGTTGCGCTGGCTCATCCTCCCGACCGGGCCGAACAGCGCGGGGAAGGCCGCGCCCAGCACCCGGATCACCGGCCGCACCAGCAGCGGCCCGGCGACCACGGTCGCGATCAGCGTCAGGACCACGCCGACGCCCAGCAGCGAGGCCGCCTGCGCGGTCCTCGTGGCCGCCGCGCATCCGGCCAGCGCCGCCGCCCCGGCCGCCCCCAGCACCGCGCCGACGATCGCCCGCGCCTTCAGCGGCTTGCCGACACCGGCGACCTCCGCGTCCACCAGGGCCGCCATCGGCGACACCCCCGCCGCCCGCCGCGCGGGCAGATACGCGGCCACGAAGGTGACGCCGAGGCCGACGACGTACGCGGCCACCGGCGTCTCCCAGCCGAGAACCATCTCCGTGGCCTTGAGATTCATCCCGAACGCGCTCATCAGCCGGATCAGCCCGAGCGCCAGCCCGATCCCGGCCCCGAGACCGAGCGTCGAGCCGACCAGCCCGAGCAGCAGCGCCTCGGTCAGCACCGAGCGCCGCACCTGCCGCCGGTCCGCGCCGAGCGCCCGCAACAGGCCCAGTTCACGGGTGCGTTGGGCGATCAGCATGGAGAACGTGTTGACGATGAGGAACACGCCGACGAGCAGCGCGACCCCGGCGAAACCGAGCATCACGTACTTGATCACGTCCAGGAACGGGCCGAGCGCGGCCGCCGCCGACTTGGCCTGTTCGTTCGCGGTCTTCAGGTCGTAGGTGCCGGTGCCGATCGACGCGCCGATCCGGCGCTTGAGCTCCGGGTCGGACACGCCCTTCGCCGCGTCCGCCGAGACGCTGGTCGCCAGCGCCTGGGAGCCGAGCAGTTCCCGGCCCGCCACCGCCGGGTCCAGGAAGACCAGGGCCGCGCCCGGGTTGGTCGTGGTGAACGTGGCGATCCCGACGACCCGGACCCGGAACGTGCCCGGCTGCGCCTGCACCGTCAGCGGGTCGCCGATCCGTACGTGCTTCTTGTCCGCCGTGTCCGTGTCCAGCAGCGCCTCGCCCGCACCCCGCGGCGCATGGCCGGAGGTCAGCCGCACCGGGGAGCGGTCGCTGACGTACCAGGCGGTGGCGATGGTCGGAGCGCCCGTGGTCGGACCGACGGACTTGTCACGGCCGTCGACCACCACGACGTTCTGCACCTTGACGTCCGCGCGGGCCGCCGTGACCCCGGGCACCCGGGCCACCCGGTCCCGCAGCGCGGCGGGCAGGGTCTGCACCGTGCCGCCGGGCACCGGGGACTTCAGGTCCTGCTTCGGCTGCACGGTCACATCGGCGGCCGTGGAGGCGAAGAGCCGGTCGAAGGTACGGGTGACGGTGTCGGAGAAGATCAGGCTGCCCGCGACGAACGCCACGGACAGGATCACGGCCAGCGCGGACAGCGCGAGCCGCCCCTTGTGCGCGAGGAAACTCCTCAGGGTCGCCTTGAGCACCGGGTCAGTCCTCCTGGGTGGCGGCGCTGTCGTCGCCGAGCCGGTCCCGGACGACGTCGAACCTGGGGGTCTGGGGGTTCCCCCCAGGAAGAATGCGCATCCGTTCCAGTACGGCTTCGGCCGTCGGGCGTTGCATCTCGTCCACGATCCGCCCGTCCGCGAGGAAGAGCACCAGGTCGGAGTGGGCGGCGGCGCCGGGATCGTGGGTGACCATGACGACCGTCTGCCCGAGATCGTCCACCGCGCCGCGCAGGAAACCCAGCACCTCCAGGCCGGCCCTCGAGTCCAGGTTGCCGGTCGGCTCGTCGGCGAAGATCAGCTCCGGCCGGGAGACCAGCGCCCGCGCGCACGCGACCCGCTGCTGCTGGCCGCCGGAGAGCTGCGCGGGCCGGTGGGTCAGGCGGTCCCGCAGGCCGAGCGTGTCGATGACCTGCTCCAGCCACTTCTCGTCGGGCTTGCGGCCCGCGATGGCCATCGGCAGCGTGATGTTCTCGGCGGCCGTGAGCGTCGGGATGAGGTTGAACGACTGGAACATGAACCCGATCCGGTCGCGCCGCAGCCGGGTCAGCTCCCGCTCCTTCAGCCCGGTGATCTCGGTGTCGCCCAGCCACACCTGCCCGGCCGACACGGTGTCGAGCCCCGCCAGGCAGTGCATGAGCGTGGACTTCCCGGACCCCGAGGGTCCCATCACGGCGGTGAAGCGGCCGCGTGTGATGTCGACGTCCACCGCGTCCAGGGCGAGAACGGCCGTCTCGCCGGAGCCGTAGGCCTTGGTCAGCCCCCGGGCGCGGGCCGCGATCCCGCCGTTCGGCGCGGGGCCCGGCACGTGCTGTGCAGCAGGTGTGGACAAGACCGCCTCCCGGTCGCGTGAACCGCCCGTCCCGGGCGAGCGTAGGGGACGGAGCGCGTGAGGGACAGGCCGGCCCGGCGCGCCGGTTCCGCGCGCCCTTGCCGTAGCTAGCATCTGGGCGCTAGCGTCTAAGCATGGCGAAGACCCAGCTGAACGTGCGCGTGGACGAAGGCACCGCCCGCGCGGCCCGCGAACGCGCCCTGGCCCGTGGCATCAGCGTCAACCGCTACATCGAAGAGCTGGTCAGACAGGACACCGGAGAGGCGGGCCGGACGTTCGTGGAGGCCGCCGCCGACTTCATGAAGCAGTACGAGACCGTGTTCGCCGAGGAGTTCACCGAGACCCGCGGCACCGGCACCGGCACCGAGGACGGCCGCTGATCCCTTGAACGAGCTCAGCATCGACCTCGCCTGGCTGCTCATGCTCGCCGAACAGCGCACGCCCGGGGACCCGCAGGTCACCGACTGGGGCGCGCTCATCGCCGCCGTCGCCCGGCACCGGGCCGAGATATTCGGCGTGCCCGTCTACGACGACCCGCACGCCCGCGCCGCGTCCCTGCTCCAGCTGCTGATCCACGTACCGGCGCTGGAGCGCTCCAACGCGCTCTTCGCCTCGGCGGTCGCCTACGCCTACCTGGTCGCGAGCGGTGTCAAGGTCGTCACCACGGCCGAGCAGGTGCGCGACCTCGCCCGGCTGGTGAAGGACGGCGGGACGGACGTGGACGACATCGCGCGGGAGCTGCGCCGCTGGAGCATCTGACGTACGTCGCCCTGCCGGGGCCGGTCAGCGGTCCTCCGGCTCCCTCGGCCGCCAGGCGACGCCCAGCGCGGTGTACGACGTCGGCAGCTTCGGGCCCTGCTCCGGCAGCAACAGCCGCCTGTGCGGCCCGAGTTCGAACCCGGCCTCGCGCAGTGCGGCGACCGGCTCGCGGGCCACGTGACAGCCGCCGAACAGAGCGGGCCACACGGTGCGGTCCAGGGCCCGCTGGGTCAGCGTCATCGCCCGGCCGCCGCCCCGCCCGTGCTCGAAGAACCGCACCTCGCCGCCTGGCCGCAGCACCCGCCGTACCTCCGCCAGCGTCCGCGCCACGTCCCGCACGCTGCACAGCACCAGCGACAGCACCGCCGCGTCGAAGCCCTCGCTCTTGACCGGCAGCGCCTCCGCCGCGCCCGGTACGACGTCGACCGGTACCTGGGCGCGCAGCGCGGCCTGCAGCGCCAACCGCCTGAGCAGCGGCTCCGGTTCGATCGCGACGACCTCGGCGACGGCGGCGGGGTAGTGCGCGAAGTTCAGCCCGTTCCCCGCGCCGATCTCGATCACCCGCCCGGACAGCCCGGTGAGCAGCCGCGCCCGAATGTCGGCCAGACCGAGCCGGGTCTCGGCGCCCACGCTGCAGCGGGCGTAGAACCGGGCGAACACCGGATGGTGGACGGGACTCGGGGCCACCTTGGCAGACCCAGCCGACGCCAGTCGCATGGCACCTCCCGGAGGACGTTCTCAGGGTGATTGTCCCCCGGGAAGCACGAGGGCACCCCTACGACGCCACTCGCACCCGAAACGCCTCCGCGTCCCACACCCCGTCCAGCCGAGGCGCGAGCCAGCCCGGCGCGGCACTCCGGAAGTCGCCGGGCGGCACTGCTCCCGCCCCGGAGGGAATCGCGCCGAGCAGCGGGGCCTCCGCGACCTCCGGCAGGTCGGCCACGTTGCAGCGGGCGGCGAGGTCGGGGGAGCCGGGCCAGCTGCCGATGACCAGGCCGGCCAACTCCAGCTCACGCCGCCGCAGTTCGCGGGCCGTCAGCTCCGTGGTGTTCAGGGTGCCGAGCCCGGCCGAGGCCACGAGCAGCACCGGTGCGTCCAGCAGCCGGGCCACATCAGCGAGCGTGCCGCCGGCCGCGTCGAAACGGACGAGCAGCCCGCCCGCACCCTCGACCAGCACCAGATCGTGCTCGGTGGTCAGCTTGGCCGCCCGGTCGGCCACCTCCCGCGGGTGCACCGGCGCCATCCCGGCCCGCCGGGCCGCCGTACCCGGCGCCAACGGCTCCGGAAAGCGGGCCAGTTCGGTCGCCGTGACCGGACCCGCGAGCCGCGCGACCTCGTCGGCGTCCCCGCGCTCGTCCGGCCGTACGCCCGTCTGCGCGGCCTTCAGCACGGCCACCGAACGGCCCGCCGTGAGCGCCGCGGCGGCGACGGCGGCCGTGGTGACGGTCTTGCCGACCTCCGTGCCCGTCCCCGTGATCACCAGTACCGGCATCTCATCCCTCCCGCGCCGCGGCGCACACCGCGCGCGCGATCCGTGCCACGTCGTCGTCGGAGGTGACGTACGGCGGCATCGTGTAGACCAGGTCGCGGAACGGGCGCAGCCACACGCCCTCCCGTACGGCGGCCTCCGTGGCGGCCTTCATGTCCACCTCGTGGTCGAGCTGGACGACCCCGATGGCGCCCAGCACGCGGACGTCCCGGACCCCCGGCAGGCCGGACGCCGGTGCCAGGCCCTCTCGCAGGGCCGACTCGATCCGCTTGACCTCCGACAGCCAGTCCTGGCCCAGCAGCAGCTCGACGGAGGCGCAGGCCACGGCCGCCGCGAGCGGGTTGCCCATGAACGTCGGGCCGTGCGCGAGCACCGGCACCTCGCCCCGCGAGATCCCGTCGGCCACGCGCGCGGTGCACAGCGTCGCCGCCATCGTCAGGTAGCCGCCGGTCAGCGCCTTGCCCACACACATCACATCCGGGGTGACGGCCGCGTGGTCCGCCGCGAACAGCGCACCCGTACGGCCGAACCCGGTGGCGATCTCGTCGAACACCAGCAGCACGTCATGCGCGTCGCACGCCTCGCGCAGCACCCGCAGATAGGCGGGGGAGTGGAAGCGCATCCCGCCCGCGCCCTGCACCACCGGTTCCACGATCACCGCGGCCAGCTCGTCCGCGTGCCGTGCGATCAGCTCGCGCAGATGGTCCGCGTACGCCTCCTCGTACGCGGCGGGCGGCGCGTCCGCGAAGACCTGGCGCGGGAGCACGCCGGACCACAGCTCGTGCATCCCGCCCTCGGGGTCGCACACCGCCATCGGCTGCCAGGTGTCGCCGTGGTAGCCACCGCGCCAGGTCAGCAGCCGCCGCTTGCCCGCGCGGCCGAGGGAGCGCCAGTACTGCAGGCACATCTTCACGGCGACCTCGACCGACACCGAGCCGGAGTCGGCGAGGAAGACGTGTTCCAGGCCGTCGGGCGAGATGTCGACAAGGAGCTTCGCGAGCCGTACGGCGGGCTCGTGCGTGAGCCCGCCGAACATCACATGGCTCATCCGGCCGAGCTGCCGCCGAGCCGCCTCGTCGAGGACCGGGTGGCCGTAGCCGTGGATCGCCGACCACCAGGACGACATGCCGTCCACCAGATCGCCCGAGCCGTCCGCGAGCCGCAGCCGGACCCCGCTCGCCGACTCCACGACGAGCGGTTCGACACGCCCGGGCATCGGTCCGTACGGATGCCAGACGTGCCGCCGGTCCAGCTCCAGCAGGTGGGGTACACCCAGCTCAGGCATTGGGCGCGAGGTCCGTTCCGGCACCCCGGCGGCGGACGGCGACGAGGTCGGTGCGAGCCTCGTTCGCGACGGACACCGCGGGCGTGGCCGCCGTACCGCACACGTCCGCACCCTCGTGCGAGCCACAAACGGACCCGCACCCGGCGCTCTCGTGCGACCCGCAGCCGCCCGCGGCCGCCGTCGCCCGGTGCTCGGGCAGGGTCACCTCGTCGGCGCCCTCCACCTCGAACCCGGCGTCCGCGATCATCTCCAGGTCGGCCTTGCCGGCCTGGCCCTCGGTGGTCAGGTAGTCGCCGAGGAAGATGGAGTTGGCCAGGTGCAGGGCGAGCGGCTGCATCGTGCGCAGATGGACCTCACGGCCGCCCGCGATGCGCACCTCGACGTCCGGGCACACGAACCGCACCATGGCGAGGATCCGCAGACAGCGCTGCGGGGTGAGGTTCCACTCCTTGGCCAGCGGGGTGCCCTCGACCGGGATCAGGAAGTTGACCGGGACCGAGTCCGGGTCCAGCTCGCGCAGCGAGAAGACCACGTCGACGAGGTCCTCGTCGCTCTCGCCCATGCCCGCGATCAGCCCGGAACACGCGGACAGACCGGCGGCGTGCGCCTTGTTCACCGTATCCACCCGGTCGGCGTAGGTGTGGGTGGTGGTGATGTCCGCGTACGTCCCCTCGGACGTGTTGAGGTTGTGGTTGTAGGCGTCCGCGCCCGCCTCGCGCAGCCGCTCGGCCTGGCCGTCGGAGAGCAGCCCGAGGCAGGCGCACACCTCGACGCCCTCGTTCTGCTCCTTGATCGCCTTGATGGTGCCGGCGACCCGGTCCACGTCGCGGTCGGTCGGACCCCGGCCGGACGCCACCAGGCAGACGCGCTTGGCGCCGCCGGCCAGCCCGGCCGCCGCGGCCTTGGAGGCCTCGTCGGGCTTCAGCCAGGTGTACTTAAGGATGCCGGTGTCGGAGCCGAGCCGCTGGGAACAGTAGGAGCAGTCCTCGGGGCACAGGCCCGACTTGAGGTTCACCAGATAGTTGAGTTTCACCCGTCGCCCGAACCAGTGCCGGCGCACCTTTCCGGCCGCGGCCACCACATCGAGCAGGTCGTCGTCGGAGGTGGCCAGAACGGCGAGCGCTTCCTCGCGGGTCGGCAGCTCGCGCCGAAGCCCCTTGTCCACCAGCGTGTTCAGCAGGTCCATGAGGTCCGATCCTGTCCTACGGGGCCGCCCCGGGCCAAGGAGAGTTTGCACAACGGAGACGGTTCACCGTGTGGGTATTGCCACACCCTGGGCGGCTGGTCGTCCCGCTAGGGTCTGTCCGCTACCTACAAAAGCCCCGGAGGACCCATGGCGTTCGGCTGGATCGACGACCAGGCCGAGGCGCGCCGCCGCGCCGGACTCGTACGGACCCTGCGCCCGCGCCCCGCCGACTCAGCCCTGCTGGACCTGGCGAGCAACGACTACCTGGGCCTCGCCCACCACCCCGAGGTCGCCGAGGGCGCCGCCGGGGCGGCCCGGACCTGGGGCGGCGGGTCCACCGGCTCCCGGCTGGTCACCGGCACCACCGAGCTGCACACCGAGCTGGAGCGCGAGCTGGCCGCCTTCTGCGGTGTCGAGGCGGCCCTGGTCTTCTCCTCCGGTTACGCCGCGAACCTGGCCGCGGTCACCGCGCTCGGCCCGCACGGCTCGCTGATCGTCTCCGACGCGGGCAACCACGCCTCGCTCATCGACGGATGCCGGCTCGCCCGCGGTGAGCGGCAGGTCGTCGGGCACGCGGACCCGGAGGCGGTGCGCAAGGCCCTGGCCGGGCACGCGGGCGCGGCGATCGTCGTCTCCGACACGGTGTTCTCCGTGGACGGCGACGCGGCACCGCTGGCCGCGCTGGCCGAGGCCGCCCGGGAGCACGGTGCCGGGCTGGTCGTGGACGACGCGCACGGGCTCGGGGTGCTGGGCGACGGTGGCCGGGGCGCGCCGTACGCGGCCGGGCTCGCGGGCGCCGCGGACGTGGTGGTCACGGCCACCCTGTCCAAGTCGCTGGGCAGTCAGGGCGGGGTGGTGCTGGGACCGGCGCGGGTGATCGACCATCTGGTCAACGCGGCCCGGACCTTCATCTTCGACACGGGTCTGGCCCCGGCGGCGGCCGGTGCGGCCCTGGCGGCACTGCGGCTGCTCGTGCGGGAGCCGCAGCGCGCGGCGCGGGCGCGTGAGGTGGCCGCGGAACTGCACGCACGGCTGACCGCCGCGGGTCTGGAGGCGGTGCGTCCGGATGCCGCGGTGGTCTCCGTGCGGGCTCCGTCCCCGGAGCAGGCCGTGCGCTGGGCGGCCGACTGCCGTACGGCAGGGCTGGCCGTGGGCTGCTTCCGTCCTCCTTCCGTGCCCGACGGCATCTCGCGGCTGAGGCTGACCGCCCGCGCGGACCTGTCCGGGGCCGAGATCGAACGCGCTGTACGGGTGATCGGCGAAACGCGACCATGAGTCGGCGTGACACGGCCGTGCTGCACCGGTGCTGATCAGATGGCGGTGAGGAACTCCGCCCAGCTGTCGGCCGAGAAGAGCAGTGCGGGTCCGGCCGGGCTCTTGGAGTCCCGTACGGCGAGCGCTCCGGCCCCTGGGCCGGAGCGCGGCCGTGCCGTCTCCACGCAGTTGTTGGCTCCCGTGCTGTAGCTGCTGCGCAGCCAGCGCACGTCGTGCAGGTCGGTACTGGCAGGGACGTTCCGAGGCAGTGCTGACATGGGGGGCGTGCCTCCTTACGCGCCGTCACCTATCCCGGCGATGTAGTCCAACGAGTCCTCGGGGGAAAGGGCGTGGAACTGAAGGGTCGTGAAGGCCTCGGAGTAGGCCATGAGGTCTTCTTTCCGTTCCAGGTAGAGGCTACTCGTCAACTGGTCTAGAACAACCACGTCCAGATCAGAAGTGCTCGGAAATGAGAAAATAACGAAAGGTCCGGTGAGGCCCACATGGGCTCCGGCGCCGAACGGCAGTACCTGGAGCCGTACTTGGGGCAGCCGGGCGGCCTCCAGCAGCCGCTCCAGCTGCCGGGTCATCACCTCGGGGCCGCCGACCTCGCGCCGCAGCACCGCCTCGTCCAGCACCGCGCACAGCTTCAGCGGCGGGTCCTCGCGCAGCACGTCCTGCCTGGCCAGCCGCACCTCCACCAGCGTGTCCAGGCGCTCCTCGTCCAGATCGGGCACGGCCGCCCGGGTCACCGCGCGGGCGTACTCGGGCGTCTGGAGCAGCCCCGGCACCACCGTGGTCTCCAGGGTGCGCATGGCGCTGGCCTGCGACTCCAGGCTGATGAAATCCCGGTACGTGGGCGGCAGCACCCCGCGGTAGGCGTGCCACCAGCGGTGCCGGTCGCCCGCCCCCTCGGAGCCCGCCAGCATCAGCAGCAACTCGCGCAGATGCCCGTCCCGCACCCCGTAGGCGTCCAGGAGCGAGTGCACATCGGCTGGTTTCACCCCGCTGGCACCGGTCTCGATCCGGCTCACCTTCGACTGGTGCCAGCCGACCAGCCGGGCCGCCTCACCGCTCGTGAGCCCAGCACCGGTACGCAGCATGCGCAGTTCGGCGCCCAGTTTGCGGCGCCGAACTGCCGGCCCGTTCTGCATGGGCTCCTCCTTACTCCTTCCGGACCGCCCGAATACGGTCTCGCGTCGTAGAGTTCACCGCTTTGGGCGACAGATATATGCATATCCTGGTGGATCGCTCCCCGTGACCGGCCCGGTGATGGCAGTCTGACGAAGAAGCACCAGTCCGGGACCGTACTCGAATCCGCTCCTTGTCGGACTGCGGTCCCGTGGGAAAGGGACGACGTCGCCATGGCAGACCACCTGGAAGCATCCGTCACTCTGCCGAGCGATCCCGCCTCGGTCTCCGCCGCCCGCTCGTACGTCGTGGGCACCCTCGCGGAATGGGGTCTGCCGTCGGACACCGAAGCGGCCGACACCGTGCGGCTCATCGTCTCCGAACTCGCCACCAACGCCGTACAGCACACCTTCGGTCAGTCACCCACCTTCACGGTCGACATCGCGCTGCACCGTGACGAACACCTGCGGATCGGCGTCACGGACAGTCATCCGCGCTTCCCGAAAAGACTGCCTGCCGCCGTCCAGCAGGACAACGGGCGCGGCATGGTCATCATCCGCTGGCTCACCGCCGAATGCGGCGGCAAACTCCGCATCCGCCCCACCCGGGAGGGCGGCAAGACGGTCTCCATCGAACTGCCGTGGGCGGTGCCGACGGCGCAGTGAAGGGACGACCAGCAGTGGCCCCGGGCCGCCCGTGGGCTTCAGGCGGACACCGGGGTGGCGCTGACGGTGGGGGGAGCGGCCCTGCTGCTGGAGCCGCTCCTGCCCTGACGGCGGATCAGCTGACCCGGCCGTACCAGACGCTCCTGGTCCAGATCTTCTGGAGCCGCACCACGTCCCCGGTCTTCGGCGCGTGCCAGATCTTGTTGTGACCGGCGTAGATGCCGACGTGGTAGACGTTCGAGCCGTAGTGGAAGAACACCAGGTCACCGGCGCGGCGGCTGCCGGCCGAGATGTGGTGCGTCTTGTTGTACTGCGCGGCTGCGGTACGCGGCAGGGTCTTGCCCGCCTTCTTGAACGAGTAGAGCGTCAGCCCCGAGCAGTCGAAGCGGCGCGGTCCGGTGGCCCCCCACGCGTACGGGGCACCCTTCTCGGAGGCCGCGACCTGGAGGGCTTTCGTCGCGAGGCTCGCGGCCGAGGCGTCGGTGGCGAGACCCGGGACCACGATCGAGCCGCCGACGGCGGCGAGGGTGAGGGCCGAGGCCGTACCGGCCCGGGCCATGAGCGACGGGACACGATTGAGCGCAGTCATGCGCAACCCTTCGTCAGCCGCCTGTGAAGGATGACCTGTCGGATTCGGGCTGGCGAAGGTGCCCGGCCGCGTTGCCGCGGCTTCACCCCAAGGGCTGCTCGGAACGTCCGGCCGTCTGCCAGTGACGCACAGACGAACATCCGTTCCGGCGACCCGTCTTGCTCGGGTCCTCCACTCCTGCCGATCCACTCCTGTCGACCGGTCATCCGGGCGGCGGCAGGACTCGGCGTCCGCCCGGATCGCCCCGCCGCGGTGGCGGGGGCTTGTCGTCAGTCACGGATCTTCACCCACGGCTGTCCGAAAAACCCAATGGATCCGGGGATTTGTGGCGTTACTCACCACTCACCCGTTCGGGTGGACAGTGGTGTGTTCGAGGCATCGTCAGTTCCCGTACGTAGCCCCGGACCTGGGAGAATGCACCTTCGTGCGATCGCCGAACCGGCGCTGTGCGCAAGTCGGAAGACCCCGAAAACGATCTGGACATCCACCGGCCGGTGGTACGTCGTTCGGGCCGTTTGTGTCGCGTCCGAACGGCACATGTCGACACCGCGGTCCCGTCGGTCCGCTCGGGCGTCCGGATCAGCGGACGCCGTCCGGCGGGAGCGCGACGCGCGCAGTACGGCGTTCACCGTCCAGCACCCGCAACGCCCGTGCCAGCGTGTCCCCGTGCAGCTCCGTCTCGCCCCGCTGATGCATCGACGCGAGGGCGTCACGCAGCTCTGCGGCCTTGCGCACCAGGGCCTGGGCCGCGCGCAGACCCCGGTAGGTGTCGCCGTCGAGGGCCGGGTTGATCCTGCCCAGCAGGTCGACCGCCTCCAGGTAACGGTCGATCAGGTCGCCCTCGGCACGGGTCAGCGCGGGCAGCGGCGGCAGCTCCGGAAGCATCGGCGGCTCACCTCGCGTCCGGTGCGCCGGGCATGCTCCGCCGGCTGGGCACGATGCCGTCCACCAGACCGTAGGACAGGGCGGCCGGGGCGTCCAGCACCACGTCCCGTTCCAGGTCGGCGTGCACCTGCTCCGCCGTGCGCCCGGTGTGCCGTACGAGCATTTCCTCCGCCAGCGCCCGCATCCGGCTCAACTCCTCGGCCTGGATGAGCAGGTCGCTCGGCTGCCCCTGCACCGGCTCGGCCAGCCGGGGCTGCTCGATCACGATGCGCGCGCCGGGCAGCGTGAACCGCTTGCCCGGGGTGCCGGCCGCGAGCAGCAGCGCGGCGTAGGAGGCGGCCTGGCCCAGGCAGTAGGTGGCCACGTCGCAACTGACGTAGCGCAGCGTGTCGTAGATCGCGGTCATCGCCTGGAAGGTGCCGCCGGGGGAGTTGACGTACAGCGTGATGTCCCGCTCGGGGGCCGCGTGTTCCAGGCACATGAGCTGCGCCATCACGTCGTTGGCCGCCGTGTCGTCGAGCGGGGTGCCGAGGAAGACGATCCGGTCCTCGAAGAGCTTGCCGTAGGGATCGAGCGTGCGCGCGCCGCTGCTGGTGCGCTCGGTGAACTCCGGCAGGACATAGCGGGCGTAGCTGGCGGATTCCCGGGACATGGACATACCCCTCCTCGTGACGCGGCCGTCGGCGCGGCTCAGCTTCTGTAAAAAATGTACAGGATGTACGTGACGTTAGAATGGGGCATGGCCTATGAGATTCCGGTGACACAAGCCAGGGCTGAGCTCGCCGACCTGATCAACCGGGTGGTGTACGGCGGTGAGCGCGTCGTCGTGACCCGGCATGGAAAGCCGCTGGTCGCGCTGGTCTCGGCCGCCGATCTGGAACGGCTGGACGCGCTGGACGCTCCGGCCGAGGGGCAGGTCGAAGAGCAGATCGTCAGCTCGGTCTCGGGGATCCGCGAGGCCGGTTCCGCCCGGCGCGAACAGCAGCGGTTCGGGATCGCGGCCGAGCACCGGGGTCCCGAGGTGTCGTGACCGTCGTACGGCCATGAAGTGATCAAGGTCTGGTTAACGTCGTTGAAACTCCGCCGAACTAGCCTGCCGATCCACGCCACCAGGAGTTTTGCTGCGTGGTGGTTGCGGTAACCGGACCCCGCACGGTCCGGAGCGAGGACTGTGAGGTGGGACGTGCAACTGACCCCGCACGAGCAAGAGAGGCTGCTCATCCATGTGGCGGCCGACGTCGCCGAGAAACGCCGGGCCCGTGGACTCAGGCTCAACCACCCGGAAGCGGTCGCCCTCATCACGTCGCACATCCTCGAGGGCGCGCGTGACGGCCGTACCGTCGCCGAGCTGATGTCCTCCGGCCGCAAGCTCCTCACCAGGGACGACGTCATGGAGGGCGTCCCCGAGATGATCCACGACGTCCAGGTGGAGGCCACCTTCCCGGACGGCACGAAGCTCGTCACCGTGCACGAGCCGATCATCTGAGGGGCGCCGCGATGATTCCCGGAGAGATCCTGTTCGCGGACGAACCCGTCAAGGTCAACGACGGTCGCGAGATCACCCGTCTGACCGTTCTCAACGCCGCCGACCGGCCCGTCCAGGTCGGCTCCCACTACCACTTCGCCGAGGCCAACCCCGGCCTGGAGTTCGACCGCGCCGCGGCCCGCGGCAAGCGGCTGAACATCGCCGCCGGCACCGCCGTGCGCTTCGAGCCCGGCATCCCCGCCGACGTCGAACTCGTCCCCCTCACCGGCGCCCGGATCGTGCCGGGGCTGCGCGGGGAGACCGGAGGTGCCCTCGATGTGAGCGACGCACGCGAGGCCGCCGGGCCGCAGACGACCGACAACCCGCGCGGGCGCCTCGCGGGCGGAGAAGCGAACGGAGCAGCAGGTGCCTGAGATCTCCCGCGGTGCTTACGCCGACCTGTTCGGCCCGACCACCGGTGACCGCATCCGGCTCGCCGACACCGATCTGCTGATCGAGATCGAGGAGGACCGCTCCGGCGGCCCCGGCGCCTCCGGGGACGAGGCGGTCTTCGGTGGCGGCAAGGTCATCCGCGAGTCCATGGGCCAGTCCCGCGCCACCCGCGCCGAGGGCACCCCCGACACCGTGATCACCGGAGCCGTCGTCGTCGACCACTGGGGCGTCGTCAAGGCCGACGTCGGCATCCGCGACGGCCGGATCACCGCACTCGGCAAGGCCGGCAACCCCGACACCATGGACGGCGTCCACCCCGACCTGGTCATCGGCCCCGAGACCGAGATCATCGCGGGCAACGGACGCATCCTCACCGCCGGCGCCATCGACGCCCACGTCCACTTCATCTGCCCGCAGATCGCCGACGAGGCGCTGGCCTCCGGCATCACCACCCTGGTCGGCGGCGGCACCGGTCCCGCCGAGGGTTCCAAGGCGACCACCGTGACGCCCGGCCCCTGGCATCTGGCCCGGATGCTGGAGGCGATGGAGGCCTACCCGGTCAACGTCGGCTTCCTCGGCAAGGGCAACACCGTCAGCCACGAGGCGATGCTCTCCCAGATCCGCGGCGGCGCGGCCGGCCTGAAGCTGCACGAGGACTGGGGCTCCACCCCGGCGGTCATCGACGCCGCGCTGACCGTGGCGGACCGCACCGGCATCCAGGTCGCCATCCACACGGACACCCTCAACGAGGCCGGCTTCGTCGGCGACACCCTCGCCGCGATCGCGGGCCGGGGCATCCACTCGTACCACACCGAAGGCGCCGGCGGCGGGCACGCGCCGGACATCATGACCGTGGTCTCGCAGCCCAACGTGCTGCCCAGCTCCACCAACCCGACCCGGCCGTTCACCGTCAACACCGCCGAGGAACACCTCGACATGCTGATGGTGTGCCACCACCTCAACCCCGCCGTCCCCGAGGACCTGGCGTTCGCCGAGTCCCGGATCCGGCCGTCCACCATCGGCGCGGAGGACATCCTCCACGACCTCGGCGCGATCTCGATCATCTCCTCCGACTCCCAGGCGATGGGGCGCGTGGGCGAGGTGATCCTGCGCACCTGGCAGACCGCGCATGTGATGAAGCGGCGGCGGGGCGCCCTGCCCGGCGACGGCCGTGCGGACAACCGTCGGGTACGGCGGTATGTCGCCAAGTACACGATCAACCCGGCGCTCGCCCAGGGCCTCGCCGCCGAGATCGGCTCCGTCGAGACCGGCAAGCTCGCCGATCTGGTGCTGTGGGAGCCCGCGTTCTTCGGGGTCAAGCCGCTCCTCGTGCTCAAGGGCGGGCAGATCGCGTACGCGCAGATGGGCGACGCCAACGCCTCCATCCCCACCCCGCAGCCGATCCTGCCCCGCCCGATGTACGGCGCGATCGGCCGCGCCCCGGCAGCCAACTCGGTGAATTTCGTGGCCCAGCTGGCGATCGACGACGGACTCCCGGAGCGGCTGCAGCTCGGCAAGCGGTTCGTGGCGATCGAGTCCACGCGCCAGGTCACCAAGGCCGACATGCGCGAGAACGACGCCCGGCCCGACGTCCGGATCGACCCCGACAGCTTCGCCGTGCACATCGACGGCGAACTGGTCGAGGCGACCCCGGCCGCCGAACTGCCCATGGCCCAGCGCTACTTCCTCTTCTGATGAGCAGGGCCGCACTGCTCGTCCTGGCCGACGGCCGCTTTCCCGCCGGAGGGCACGCGCACTCCGGCGGGGCGGAGGCCGCCGTCAAGGCGGGCCGGATCACCTCCGCCGCGAGCCTGGAGGACTTCTGCCGGGGCCGGCTGCACACCGCCGGACTGGTCGCGGGCGCGCTGGCGGCGGCCGCCGTACTCGGTGTGGATCCCGGGGAGTTGGACGCGGCGGCGGACGCCCGCACGCCGTCGCCCGCCCTGCGGGCCGCTGCGCGGCGCCTCGGCCGACAGCTGCTGCGGGCGGCGCGGGCGAGCTGGCCGTCGGCCGAACTCGACGCGCTGGCACGGCAGTTCCCCAAGGGCGCGCACCAGCCGGTGGTCCTCGGTCTGACCGCGCGGGCGGCCGGACTCGCCCCGCAGGACGCGGCCTACTGCGCGCTCTACGAGAGCGTCAGCGGACCGGCCACGGCCACGGTACGGCTGCTGAGCCTGGACCCGTTCGACGCGACCGGCGTACTGGCCCGGCTGGCACCGGAGTTGGACCGCGTGGCGGATACGGCGGTGGCGGCGGCCCGGAGGGTACTCGACGAGGGTGCCGACGCGCTGCCCGCGGCGTCCGGGCCCCTGCTGGAGGTGGGCGCGCAGTGGCACGCGGCCTGGGCGGTACGGCTGTTCGCTTCATGACGTCGCCCGCCCGACCCGCCTGAACCAAGAGTGGCCGTCCCCGGGACCAGGCCACCCACATAGGAGCCGTACATGCACCTCGACCACACCCACACCGGCCCCGCCGCCGTCAGCGCCGACGCGCACCGCCCCGACGGAACCCGCCGTGCCCTGCGCATCGGGCTCGGCGGGCCCGTCGGATCCGGGAAGACCGCGACCGTCGCCGCGCTGTGCCGGGCGCTGCGCGACGAGCTGTCCCTCGCCGTCGTCACCAACGACATCTACACCCGCGAGGACGCCGAGTTCCTGCTCCGGGAGGCCGTGCTGCCGCCCGAGCGGATCACCGCCGTGGAGACCGGCGCCTGCCCGCACACGGCGATCCGCGACGACATCTCCGCCAACCTCGAGGCCGTGGAGGACCTGGAGGACGCGGTCGGCCCGCTGGACCTGATCCTCGTCGAGTCCGGCGGCGACAACCTCACCGCGACCTTCTCCAGGGGGCTCGTGGACGCGCAGATCTTCGTGATCGACGTGGCCGGCGGCGACGACATCCCGCGCAAGGGCGGCCCCGGCGTCACCACCGCCGACCTGCTCGTGGTCAACAAGACCGACCTCGCGCCGTACGTCGGCTCCGATCTCGCCCGGATGGCCGCCGACGCCAAGGCGCAGCGCGCCGAACTCCCCGTCGTCTTCCAGTCGTTGCGCGGCGAGCACGGGGTCGCCGACGTAGCCGCCTGGGTACGGGAACGGCTCGCCGCGTGGACGGCGTGACCACCACCGGCGTCCGGGCGCACGCGCGGATCGTCGCCCGCCCCGACGGCCGCGGCGGCACCGCACTGCCCGTGCTGGACGGAGAGGGCCCGCTGGCCCTGCGGCGTACCCGGGCCGTCGACGGCGAGGCGAAGGTGATGGTCGTCGGCGCGATGAGCGGCCCCCTCGGCGGCGACCGCCTCGCGCTGTCGGCGAGCGTCGCGGCGGGCGCGCGGCTGCACGTCGGGTCGGCGGCCGCCACCATCGCCCTGCCGGGCCAGACCAAGGACGAGGCCCGCTACGACGTCCGGCTCGACGTGGCCGACGATGCCGAACTGCACTGGCTCCCCGAGCAGTTGATCTCGGCCCACGGCAGCGATCTGCACGTCACCACGCGGGCCGAACTCGCCGCCGGAGCCCGGCTCGTACTGCGCGAGGAACAGGTGCTCGGGCGAGCGGGAGAGGAGCCCGGGCGGCTCACCGGCCGACTGACCGTACGCGTCGCGGGCCGGACGGTGCTGGACCAGGAACTGGCCTGCGGGCCTGGGGCGCCGGACGGCTGGGACGGTCCGGCGGTGCTGGCGGGGCATCGCGCGGTGGGTCAACTTGTGGTCGTACGACCCGAGTTCGCCACACACCCGGCCGAGCCCCGGATGCTGGACGAGTGCGCCGCTCTGATACCGCTGGCCGGTCCCGCGGCACTGGTCAGCGCCGTGGCACCGGACGCACTACGGCTACGACGACTCCTCGACGAGTCACTAGCACGGCTCAGCAGCCGAACATGATCGTCCGGTTATCGGATTGGTAAAGATGGCAGGCGACCCCTGTTCCCAGACGGCTCACAGCCGAGAGGATCCCCCGAACTGACCACTCGCAGTGATCCTGATGTAGGGGGAGGGGCCCACTTGAGGGAGAACAGACCGAAGAGCCGCCTGTTGGCGCTCGGTTCGGCCGGAGCACTTGTCACCGCCACTCTGGTCGCCGGCGCCGTGACGGCACCCGCGGCCAGCGCCGCCGGCCGGCCCAGCCAGGGCCGGGAGGCCAGGGGCGCCGAGATCGCCGCCGCCCGCGCCGCCGAGGCGGGCATCAACTGGCAGGACTGCCCGGCCGACTGGGGGCTGGAGAAGCCCATCCAGTGCGGCTGGGTCAGCGTGCCGCTCGACTACGCCCACCCGTACGGCAAGCAGATCAAGCTCGCCGTCGACCGCATCGGCAACACCGGTACCAAGGCCGAGCGCCAGGGCGCGCTCGTCTACAACCCGGGCGGCCCCGGCGGCTCGGGCTTGCGCTTCCCGCGCCGCGTCACCACCAAGAACCCCGTGTGGGCCAACGTCGCCAAGGCCTACGACTTCGTCGGCTTCGACCCGCGCGGCGTCGGCCACTCCGCGCCGATCTCCTGCGAGGACCCGCAGGAGTTCGCCAAGGCGCCGAAGATGGACCCGGTGCCGGACTCCGAGGCGGACAAGCTGGCCCAGCGCAAGCTGGCCCGCCAGTACGCGGACGGCTGCCTGGACCGCACCGGCCGTGCGATGCTCCAGCAGATGACCACGCCCAACACCGCCCGCGACCTCGACGTCATCCGCGCGGCCCTGGGCGAGAAGAAGCTCAACTACCTCGGTGTCTCCTACGGCACCTACCTCGGTGCCGTCTACGGCACCCTCTTCCCGGGCCACCTGCGCCGCATGATCGTGGACAGCGTGGTCAACCCCGCCCGCGAGAACATCTGGTACCAGGCCAACCTGAACCAGGACATCGCCTTCGAGGGCCGTTGGAAGGACTGGGAGGACTGGGTCGCCAAGAACGACGCCGCCTTCCACCTCGGCACCACCCGCGACGCCGTCCAGGCCAAGTGGCTCCAGCTGCGCGCCACCGCCAAGAAGAGCCCGATCGGAGGGGTCGTCGGCCCGGCCGAGCTGATCTCCTTCTTCCAGAAGGCGCCGTACTACGACTCCTCGTGGGTGCCGGTCGCCACGGTGTTCGGCAAGTACGTCGCCGGTGACACCCAGGCGCTCGTCGACGCGGCCGCGCCCAACATGTCCGACACCGCGGGCAACATCGCCTCGGAGAACGGCAACGCCGTCTACACGGCCGTCGAGTGCACCGACGCCAAGTGGCCGACCAGCTGGAAGAAGTGGGACCGGGACAACACCCGGCTCAACGCGCAGTACCCGTTCATGACCTGGGCCAACGCGTGGATGAACCTGCCGTGCGCCACCTGGCCGGTCAAGCAGCAGAACCCGGTCGACGTCACGACTCACAAGGGCCTGCCGCAGGTGCTGATCGTGCAGTCCACCCGGGACGCCGCCACCCCGTACGAGGGCGCCGTCACGCTGCACGACCGCTTCGCGGGCTCCCGTCTGATCACCGAGAAGGACGCGGGCTCCCACGGTGTGACCGGCCTGGTCAACCCCTGCATCAACCAGCGCGTCGACGCGTACCTGATCGACGGCAAGCTGGACGGCGCGGACGTGACCTGCGGCCCGCACGCCACGCCCAAGCCGTGACCTCCGTACGGTGACGAGGGGCGGCCGGGATGCTCCGGCCGCCCCTCACTCACGCAACGGCCGTCAACTGAGCGGTGCCCGCGGGAACTTGCGCTCCTTCCCGCCCGTCTCCGCGGCCTGGCGGGCCTTGACGACGGCCGCGTACTCGTCGACGTACTCCTGCTCGGAGAGCGTCAGGATCGCGTACATGATCTCGTCGGTGACGGCGCGCAGGATCGCCTTCTCCCGTTCCATGCCGGCGTAGCGGGAGAAGTCGAGGGGTCTGCCGAAGCGGATGGTGACGGGGTGGATGTTCGGGATGACCTTGCCGGGCGGCTGGGCCTCGAACGTGCCGATCATCGCGCAGGGTACGACCGGTACGCCGGCCTTGAGCGCCATCACGGCGACGCCGACCTTGCCCTTGTAGAGCCGCCCGTCGTGCGACCGGGTCCCCTCCGGGTAGACGCCGAGCAACTCGTCCTTGCCCAGCACGTTCAGCCCCTCGCGGATCGCCGCCTGCCCCGCCTCCTTGCCCGAGCGGTCCACCGGGATCTGGCCGGCGCTGCGGAAGAAGAACGCGGTGAGCCGGCCCTTGAGCCCCGGGCCGGTGAAGTACTCCGCCTTCGCCAGGAACGTGATCCGGCGCTTGAGGATCGCCGGCATCAGGAAGTGGTCGGAGAAGGAGAGATGGTTCCCGGCGACGATGGCCGGCCCCTCCGCGGGTACGTTCTCCAGCCCCTCGATCCGGGGCCGGAAGACCAGTCTCAGCAGGGGTCCCAGCAGCACGTACTTGAGCAGGTAGTAGAACACGGCTCGCCCCTCACTCGTACGTCTGCGGTGATACGTAAGTCATACGTAACCACCCGGCACCCCCCTCATGCCCGCGCACCCGCTACAGCCGCACGATGACCAGCGCCGTGTCGTCCGTGGCGCCACCGGGAGGCAGCAGCTCCAGCAGGACCGCGTCCGCGAGGTCCTCGGGGTCCTCCTCGCGGTGGCGGTCGAGGGAGTCGGCGAGGCGGGCCAGACCGGTGTCGATGTCCTCGCCCCGGCGCTCGATCAGGCCGTCGGTGTAGAGGACGAGCGTGGCGCCCTCGGCGTAGGCCGTCCAGGCCTGGGGTCTGGGGAACGGGTCGGGGCGGGCGTCGAGCGGCGGGTCGGTGGCCTGGTCGAGGAACTCCACGCGGCCGTCGGGGTGGACCAGGACGGGCGGCGGGTGCCCCGCGCTGCTGTAGCTGATCGTGTGGTGGTCGAAGTCGATGAACGTCGAGACGGCGGTGGCCGACTCGGCCCCGTCGACGACGTGCGCGTACAGCCCCAGCACGTTCAGGGCCTCGCCCGGCCCCACGGCGACCCGGGAGGCGGCGCTCAGCGCGCTGCGCAGCTGGCCCATCACCCCGGCGGCCTCCAGACCGTGCCCGACCACGTCGCCCACGGCCACGGCCATGCCGTGGCCGCCCACCAGGTCGACGATGTCGTACCAGTCCCCGCACACGTTCAGCGCGCCGGCCGCGGGCCGGTAGCGCACCGCCACCTGGTGGTGGCCGACCTGCCGGGGGGCGGGGAGCATCGCCTTCTGCAGGGCGAGGGCCACCTCGCGCTCGCGGGCGTGGGCCTGACGCAACCGCTCGTTGAGCTCCTGCAGTTCGCGGGCGCGTGTGTACAGCTCGGCCTCGAGGACGCGGGACCGGCTGCCGCCGGGGCCGCCGCGGGCCCGGATCAGCTCGGTGACCTCCTCGACCCGGTTCACCACCAGCGCCACCTTCCCGTCCGGGCCGAAAGCCGGCGCGTTGACCGGGCTCCAGTACCGCTCCTCCCACTCTCCGGGCCGCTCGGGATCCTCGACGTCGTACCGCTGCAGGGCCATGGCGTCACGCTCGCCGGTCGCCACGACCCGCGCCATCGAGGCGGCCAGGTTGCGCATGCCCGAGGCGCCGGGGTCGTTCGGGTTGTCCGGGAAGACGTCGAAGAGGTGGCGCCCTACCACCTGCTCGCGCGTACGCCCGGCCACCCGCAGATACTCCTCGTTGGCGTCCACGTAGATCAGGTCGGGCGTCAGCAGCGCCACCATGCCCGGGAGCGCCTGGAACACCCCCGCGTAGTCGATGGCCGCGTCGTTCATGGCTACCGTCCATCCACCGGAGTCACGCCATTTTCCCACCTCGTGCGACGTATGTGCGTGCCTCGCATGTCAGGCCGGCGGATCCGTCAGGGACTGCTCGGCCCAGATCACCTTCCCGCCGGGTACGAAGCGGGTCCCCCAGCGCTGGGTGAACTGGGAGACCAGCAGCAGTCCGCGGCCGCCCTCGTCCATGGCACGCGGATGACGCAGATGCGGCGCCGTGGCACTGCCGTCGGAGACCTCGCAGATCAGCGTCCGGTTCCTGATCAGCCGGAGCCGGATGGGAGCCTCGGCGTGCCGGATGGCATTGGTGACCAGCTCGCTCACGACCAGTTCGAGCGTGAACGCCAGCTCCTCCAGACCCCACTCGTCCAGCTGCCGGGCGGCCTCCTTGCGGGCGTCGGCGACCACGGCCGGGTCGGCGGGCAGCTCCCAGTCGGCGACCCGGCCGGCGCCGAGCAGCCTGGTGCGGGCCAGCAGCAGGGCCACGTCGTCGTGCGGCCGGGCGGGGACCAGGGTGTCGATGACCGTCCGGCAGCACAGGTCGAGCGAGTCGCCGCGCTCCTCCAGGGCGCGGCGCAGCCGGTCGCGGTCCGCGTCGGCCGTCCCGTCGCCGTACCCGTGCGCGAGCAGACCGTCGGTGTGCAGGGCCAGCGTGCTGCCCTCGGCCAGGGTCAGCTCGACCGCCTCGAAGGGCGCACCGCCCACCCCGAGCGGCGGCCCCTGCGGGAGGGCGACGAAGCCGACGGCGCCGTCGGGCCGGACGACGGCGGGCGCGGGATGGCCGGCGGCGGCCATTCTGCACCGCCCGTCGACGGGGTCGTAGACGACGTACAGACACCCCGAGCCCACCGACTCCGCGCCGGCCGCCACCGGAGGCTCGGGCGGCCCGCCCTCCTCGTCGGCCGTCCGCGCCACCAGGTCGTCGAGGTGCGCGAGGACCTCCTCGGGCGGCAGATCGAGTGCCGCGAGGGTGCGGACGGCGGTGCGCAGCCGCCCCATGGCCGCGGCGGCGTCGATCCCGTGCCCCGGCACCTCGCCCACGACCAGGGCGACACGCGCACCGGACAGCGGGATGAGGTCGTACCAGTCGCCGCCGAGGCCGGTCAGCTCATCCGCCGGCCGGTAACAGGCGGCCACCTCCACCGCCGCTTGCTCGGGCATCCGCTGCGGCAGCAGGCTGCGCTGCAGGACCAGGGCCGCCTCCCGCTCGCGGGTGTAGCGGCGGGCGTTGTCCACGCAGACCGCCGCCCGGGACACCAGGTCCTCGGCGAGACTCAGGTCGTCCTCGTCGAACGGGTCCTGGTGATGGCGCCGGAAGAAGGAGGTGACGCCCAGCGTGACGCCCCGCGCGCGGACGGGCACGATCATCACGCTGTGCAGACCCAGGTCCGGGAAGGTCTCCTCCCGGTCGCTCGGGATGTCCGCGGCCCACCCCCCGGCCAGCGGCTCGAGCCGTTCCTCGCGCCAGGAGCGGCCGGTGGTCAGACAGCGGATCAGGGGCGATCCGGCGAGATAGCTGGCCACCTCACCGATCCCGACGAGGGCCTCCGGGACCCCCGGGTCCACCGACTGGTGCGCGGCGCGCCGCAGCGGCACCCGATCCGTGTCGCCCGGCGGCTCGGGCTCCGCGCCCCGCAGCACGGACTCCAGCAGGTCCACCATGACGAAGTCGGCGAAGTCCTGCACGGCCACGTCGGCCAGTTCCTGCGCGGTCCGTACGATGTCCAGGCTGCGGCCGATCTGCTCGCCGGCCCGGTCCAGCAGGGCGAGACGCTGCCGGGCGCGGTGCCGGTCGGTGATGTCGACGACGGTGTAGTACACGCCCATCGGGTGGCCCTGGTCGTCGTCGAGGCGGGTGAACGACATCATGTGCGCCGTCTCCCGGAGCGGCGCGGAGCGCACCTTGCCCACATGTTCGTACCCGACGATCGGGCGGCCGGTCTTCAGCACGCGCCGCATCTGCGTCTCGATGCCCTCGGAGTCGATGCCCGGCTGGATCTCCGCCAGCCGGCGCCCCAGCCGCTGCCGCGGGGAGCCGCCGCCGTAGCTCTCCAGGGCCGTGTTCGACCACACGCAGCGCAGATCGGTGTCCACGATCGCGATGCCGACGGGGGACTCGGCCACCATCTGCTCCAGCACCGCGCGGCTCATGTCCCAGCCGCGGGCCCCGGAGACGTCGGAGACCAGAACCAGCCAGTGCGGCGCGCCGCCGGGTTCCATCGCGGGAGTGACCCGCACCATCACCCGGACCGGCTGCCCGTTCTTGCGGCGCGCGGTCAGCAGCCCCGCCCAGCCGCCGTCCCTGCGGCACCGCTCGGCCAGCTCGGGCACCCGCGCGGCGTCCTCGGCGGACAGCAGACCGGTCGCGTCGGTGCCCACCACCTCGGCGGCCGTGTACGTCAGCAGCCGCTGGGCACCCCGGGTCCAGCTGGTCACCACGCCCCGGGCGTCGAGCAGCAGGGGCGCGGCATCGGCCACGTCGAACCGCTGCGGGGCAGCGTCCTGCTTCTCGTGAGTGCCCACGGCCGGCCTCTCTGTCGCTGAGAGTGGTTCTACCCCCTCGTGGCTCAATCTTCACCCTTCGGGCGTCCGGCGGGGGCCTCTCGAAGCGGCGGGGGCGGCGTACGACCGCCCCCGCCCCCGGTCACGAACCGAGCACCTTCTCCAGTGCCGCCAGCGCCGAGCGCAGCTCCTCCGCCGTGATGGTCAGCGGGGGCGCCAGCCGGATGGTGGAGCCATGGGTGTCCTTCACCAGGACTCCCTCCCGCATCAGCCGCTCACTGACCTCGCGCCCGCTGCCGATCGCCGGGTCGATGTCGACGCCCGCCCACAGTCCGCGCGCCCGGAAGCCGACCACGCCGTGCCCGGTCAGCTCGGCGAGCCCGTCGCGCAGGAGCACGCCCAGCTCGGTGGCCCGCCGCTGGAACTCGCCGGTCTCCAGCAGGTCGATCACGGCCGTGCCGACCGCCGCCGCGAGCGGGTTGCCGCCGAACGTGGAGCCGTGCTCGCCCGGGTGCAGCACGCCCAGCACCTCGCGCCGGGCCACCACCGCCGACACCGGCACGATGCCGCCGCCGAGCGCCTTGCCGAGGAGCAGCACGTCCGGCACGACGTCCTCGTGCTCGACGGCGAGGGTACGGCCGGTACGGCCGAGGCCCGACTGGATCTCGTCCGCGATGAACAGACAGCCCTTGCGCCGGGTCAGCTCGCGCACCCCGGCGAGATAGCCGGCGGCGGGGATGACGACGCCGGCCTCGCCCTGGATGGGCTCGATCAGCACCGCCGCCGTCGTCTCGTCGACCGCCTCCTCCAGCGCGGCCAGGTCGTCGTACGGCACGACCTTGAAGCCGGGCGTGAACGGGCCGAAGCCGCTGCGGGCCGTCTCGTCGGTGGAGAAGCTGACGATGGTCGTCGTACGGCCGTGGAAGTTCTCCGCCGCGACGACGATCGTGGCCTGTCCGTCCGGGACGCCCTTGACGTCGTACGCCCACTTGCGGGCCACCTTGACGGCGCTCTCCACGGCCTCCGCGCCGGTGTTCATCGGCAGCACCATGTCCAGCCCGGTCAGCTCCGCGAGCCGCTCGGCGAACTCGGCGAGCCGGTCGTTGTGGAAGGCGCGGGAGGTGAGCGTCAGCTGGTCGAGCTGGCGGTGCGCGGCCTCGATCAGCGCCGGGTGGCGGTGGCCGAAGTTCAGCGCCGAGTAGCCCGCGAGCATGTCGAGATAGCGCCGGCCCTCGACGTCCTCGACCCAGGTGCCCTCGGCCCGGGCGACGACCACGGGCAGCGGGTGGTAGTTGTGCGCGAGGACCGGCTCCTCCGCGCGGATCAGCTCGGCGGACGTACGAGCCTGGGCGGGTGCGGTCATCAGCGGATCTCCTGGGTGCAGCACTTGATGCCACCGCCGGCCTTGTGGAACTCCGACAGGTCGACGGGGACGGGGACGTAGCCGTGGCCGGCGAGGTTCTCGGCGAGCGCCTCGGCCTGCGGGGCGATGAAGACGTTGCGGCCGTCGGACACGGAGTTGAGGCCCCACACCATCGCGTCCTCGCGGGTGGCGAGCACCGCGTCCGGGTACAGCCGGCGCAGCACCTCGCGGCTGCCCGCCGAGAACGCCTCGGGGTAGTAGCAGACGTTGTCGTCGTCGAGCACGAACAGCGCCGTGTCCAGGTGGTAGAAGTACGGGTCCACCAGGGTCAGGCCGATCACCGGGTGGCCGAGGAACTCCTGCGCCTCCCGGTGCGCCTCACGGGTGGTGCGGAACCCCGTGCCGGCGAGCACGTACCGGCCCGTCCACACCAGGTCTCCCTCGCCCTCGGCCACCGACTCGGGGCGGTACACGTCGTAGCCCGCCGTCTTGAACCAGGTGTCGTAGTGCACCGACTCGGGGCGCCGTTCGGGCGCGTGGAACAGCGAGCCGAAGACCCGGCCGCCGACCACGAACGCCGCGTTGGCGGCGAAGACCATGTCGGGCAGGCCGGGCACCGGCTCGACCGACTCGACGGTGTGCCCGTGGGTGCGGTAGGCGCGGATCAGCGCCTGCCACTGCTCCTGGGCGAGATCCACGTCGACCGGTCGGTCGGGATGCATCCAGGGATTGATCGCGTAGCTGACGGCGAAATGTCTGGGTTCACAGACGAGAAAGCGCCGGGAACGCGGCACACGGCTTGTGGCCACAGAGGGTTTCCTCCGGTTTCCTGTGTGTCACTGAGGGGTGACACAACAGTAGAAACAGAGATCGACGGCCGACAAGCGAGAAAAGCTGCGCGCATACGCAGCATCACTGCGCTCTGGGTGGGATTTACGCATGAGTGGTGCGCATAGTTCGCGCCGCCCAGGGAGGACGCGTCATTCCGGGGCCGGATGGGTCGCGCCCGCCTCCGGGCTCTCGGGCAGCAGGTGGGACAGCACCATGACGCTGATCGTCTTCCGGATGAACGGTTCGGCGCGGATGCGCTCCAGCACCTCCTCGAAGTGCTCCACGTCCCGCGCCCGCACGTGCAGCAGCGCGTCCGCGCCGCCGGTCACCGTCATCGCCGCCGTGATCTCCGGATGGTTCCGGACGACCTCCGCGAGCCGCCGGGGCGGGGCCGCGCCCTCGCAGTACACCTCGACGTACGCCTCCGTGCGCCAGCCCAGCGCGGACGGCTTCACCGTGGCCGTGAACCCGGTGATCACCCCGGTCTCCCGCAGCCGGTCCACGCGCCGTTTGACCGCGGTGGCCGACAGCCCCACGCCCGCGCCGATCTCGGCGAAGCTGGTCCGGGCGTTCGCCATCAGCGCGGTGATGATCTTGCGGTCGAGGTCGTCGAAGGAAGCGGTCCTGCTGTTCATGCGGGCACTGTAATCAGCCACGCCCGTAGCGAGGGACCTACGACTGTGTGATGACCATGGCGAGGGTCAGCAGACCCAGCACCACCCAGCCGAACCACAGCCAGCCGTTGCTGCCGAGCGCGACCGTGTAGGCGGTCACGACGACGAGCCCGCCGACCGTGAGCGCCCCCATCGCCTTGGTGGAGCCGTTCGTGGAACCGTTCGTGGAACCGGGCATCGCGACACCCTCCTCATGGTCCGTCCACGACCATGGTGCCCCCGATCCCGCCCGGAAGGGACAGGAAGGGACGGCTCCGGCTAGCCCTCGCGTGCGTTCAGCGAGGCCAGGTAGGCGTTGTACGCCTCCAGCTCCTTGTCGCCGTCCCGGTCCGCGGCCCGGTCCTTGCGCTTGGCCTGCCGCTGCTCGGAGCCGTACCACTGGAACAGCAGCGCGATCAGCACCAGCACCGACGGGATCTCGCTGAACGCCCAGGCGATGCCGCCGGCCGCGTTCTGGTCGGAGAGCGCGTCGATGCCGAGTGAGGCGGGCGGGTGCTCGAAGGTGCTCACCATCGGCTGCGACGCCATCATCAGCGCGATGCCGAAGAACGCGTGGAACGGCATGCCCGCGAACAGCTCCAGCATCCGCATCACGTATCCCGGCCGGTTCGGACCCGGGTCGATGCCCATGATCGGCCAGAAGAAGACCATGCCCACGGCGAAGAAGTGCACCATCATCCCGATGTGCCCGGCCTTCGACCCCATCAGGGAGTCGAACAGCGGGGTGAAGTACAGGACGTACAGGCTCGCGATGAACATCGGGATCGTGAACGCCGGGTGCGTGATGATCCGCATGTACCGACTGTGCAGCAGCGCCAGCAGCAGCTCACGCGGCCCCTTGCGGCCCTTGCCGGCGACGGGCAGCGCGCGCAGCGCCAGGGTGACCGGGGCGCCGAGCAGGATCAGGATCGGCGACAGCATGCTGATCACCATGTGCTGCACCATGTGCACGCTGAACATGACCATGCCGTAGTCGTTCAGCTTGGTGCACATCACCAGCGCCACGGTCAGCACACCGACGACGTACGCCACCGTACGGCCCACCGGCCACGCGTCCCCGCGCCGCCGCAGCCGCACGACACCCCAGCCGTACAGGGCGAGCCCAGCCAGACAGGCCACCAGGAAGAACGGATCCGCCGACCACTGGAGGCCCCGCCCCAGCGTGAACGGCGGCAGATCCATCATCATGCCGTGTCCGCTGTGATCCATCCGGCGGCTCCTGTTTCGTGGGGGTTGTGCGAGTTGTCCGCCCCAAGAGTAGAACCGCCCCCGGTCACGGCCGTGACCGGGGGCGGGTTGTTCCCGGGTGAACTACAGGACGCACTCCGCCTCGTCGTACCGCTCCACCGGAACGGTCTTCAGGGTCTCGACGGCCTCGGCCAGCGGCACCATCACGATGTCCGTGCCCCGCAGCGCCGTCATCTGCCCGAACTCGCCCCGGTGCACGGCCTCCACCGCGTGCCAGCCGAAACGGGTCGCCAGCACCCGGTCGTACGCCGTCGGCGTGCCGCCGCGCTGGACGTGCCCGAGGATGACCGGCCGTGCCTCCTTGCCGAGCCGGTGCTCCAGCTCGACCGACAGCTGCCGGGCGATGCCGGCGAAGCGCTCGTGGCCGTAGACGTCCTTGCCGCCCTCGTCGAACTCCATCGTGCCGGGCCTCGGCTTGGCGCCCTCGGCCGCGACCACGATGGCGAACCGCTTGCCCGCCTCGAACCGCGCGCCGACCTTCTTCGTCAACTCCTCGATGTCGAAGGGCCGTTCCGGTACGACGACGGCGTGGGCGCCGGCCGCCATGCCGGAGTGCAGCGCGATCCAGCCGGTGTGCCGGCCCATGACCTCCACGATCAGCACCCGCTGGTGCGACTCGGCGGTGGTCTTCAGCCGGTCGAGGGCCTCGGTGGCCACGGTCACGGCCGTGTCGAAGCCGAAGGTGACGTCCGTGACCGCGATGTCGTTGTCGATGGTCTTGGGCACGCCCACGATCGGCAGCCCGTTGTCCGACAGCAGCCGGGCCGCCTTCAGCGTGCCCTCACCGCCGATCGGGATGATCGCGTCCAGACCGAGCTCCTGGACATGGCCCCTGGCCCGCTCCACCCCGTCACGCAGGTGCTCCGGGCGGACCCGGGAGGAGCCGAGGATGGTGCCGCCGCGCGCCAGGATGCCGCCCACGGCATCGAGGTCGAGCTTGAGATAGTCGCACTCCAGGAGGCCCTTCCAGCCGTCCCGGAAACCGATGACCTCGTCGCCGTGGTCGGCGACGGCACGGTGCACGACGGACCGGATGACGGCGTTCAGGCCGGGGCAGTCGCCGCCGGACGTGAGGACACCAATGCGCATAGCCCGAAATACCTTCTCAACGTGGGCCGGGTAGACCGGACCACGTTGTCCGGCGGATTCCCGGTCACCCTACCGGCGTGAGGGGGTCGCTCCGTAGCGGGCGTCCGCCTGCTGGACGCGCCCGCGCATATGAGCGGACGGTCCGTCAGGCGGGCCCACCACAAGGCTGCCGGAGCACGCTGAGATGGTGCTGGAATCCGGCTGTCACGCCGCTCAAGCAGGCTGCTGAGCAGCGGCGATGCGCTCGCCCCGGAGCGCCTCGTACCAGCGGTCGTCGATCGGTGGCAGCGCGTTGACGTCGAGCGCCAGCTTCAGCAGCAGATCGGCGATCAGCGGGTTGCGGGCGAGGACCGGGCCGTGCATGTACGTACCGAAGACCGTCCCGTTGTACGCGCCCTCCGTGCCGTCCCCGGTGCCGTTGCCCTTGCCGATCTGCACCCGGGCGAACGGGCGGGCGTTGGCGCCGACGTGGGTGACGCCCTGGTGGTTCTCGAAGCCGGTCAGCTGCGGCAGGCCGAGCTGCGGGTCGATGTCGGCGAGCACGTCACCGACGCACCGCTCGCCCTCGCCGCGCACCGACACCACGTCGAGCAGGCCGAGGCCCGGCTCGCGCTGGCCGAGGTCGTTGATGAACTCGTGGCCGAGGATCTGGTAGCCGGCGCACACCGAGAAGACGATCGCGCCGTTCTGCACGGCCTGGTACAGATGCCCGTCCCGGCGCAGCCGCTCGGCCGCGAGCCGCTGCGGACGGTCCTCGCCGCCGCCGATCAGGTAGATGTCGCCGGAGGTCGGGATCGGCTGGTCGCTGCGCACGTCGAGGCGGGCCACGTCCAGCCCGCGCTGCCGGGCCCGGCGCTCCACGACGAGCGCGTTGCCCTGGTCGCCGTAGGTGCTCAGCAGGTCCGGGTAGACCCACACCAGCCGCAGTTGGTTGTCGCTCATGAGGTGATCGCCCTTCGAGGATCAGAAGATCAGTTGCCGACGCGGCGGCGCAGGTCCTGGAACGCGGTGTAGTTCGCGATGACCTCGATCCGGCCGGGCGGGCACATCTGCACGGCCTGGTCGAGGGTGTCGCAGACCTGGAAGTGCTGGCCCGCGACCTCCAGGCGGACGGCGAGGTCCAGCTTGCGGTCGCCGATCACGAAGATCGGGTGGCCGGTCAGCCGGGTGTAGTCGACGTCCCACAGCCAGGAGGTGTCGGTGCCGTCGGCGCCGCGGGCGTTCACGGAGAGGATCACCGGCGCGGGCGGCTGGTCGATCAGGGAGAACGTCTCGAGCCAGCCGGCCGGGTTCTTGGCCAGCAGCAGCCGCAGATCACGGTTCTGGAACTGCACGACGTCGTAGCGTCCGGCCACCGCCTGTACCTGGTACATCCGCTCCAGGGCGACCTGCGGCGGTACCCCGAAGACGGCGGCGACGGCCGCGGAGCTGGCCGCGTTCGCCTTGTTGGCGCGTCCCGGGAGCTGCAGGTGAATGGGCCACGCGGACCCGTGCGGGTCGAGGACGTGGTCCCCGGACAGCGCCCAGCTCGGCTGGGGCCTGCGGAACCCGCACTCGCCGCAGTACCAGTCGTCGCCGGGGCGCTGCATCACGCCACCGCAGGACGGGCAGGACCAGGCGTCGTCCTTCCACATCTGCCCGGCGGCGACCCAGACCACGTTCGGGGAGGAGGACGCGGCCCACACCACGAGCGGGTCGTCGCAGTTGGCGACGACGACGGCCTTGGAGCCGGCGAGACCCTCGCGCCAGTTCTCGGCGAGCATCCGGGTCTCGGCGGCGCGGTCGAGCTGGTCGCGGGAGAGGTTGAGCAGGGCGATGCACTTCGGGCTCGTGTCCCGGGCCACACCGGCCAGGTACTTCTCGTCGACCTCGATGACCCCGAACTTGGCGTCCGAGCCGCCGGCGAGCGCCGAGGTGATGCCGGCCGGCATGTTGGCGCCGAGCGCGTTCGACACGACCGGGCCGGCGGCGCGCAGCGCCTCGGCGATGAGCCGGGTCGTCGTGGTCTTGCCGTTGGTCGCCGACACCAGGACGACGTCCAGGTTCTGCGCGAGCCGGGCGAGCAGGTCGGGGTCGAGTCTCAGCGCGACCCGGCCACCGATCACCGACCCGCTGCCGCGTCCTGCGGCGCGCGATGCCGCAGCGACCGCCTTGCCGGCGGTCACGGCCAGCTTGGCCCGCGGCGTGAGCGGGTCCGAGTTGCCTGCCATCAGTTCTCGATCCTCCTTGCGTACGCGCCGCGCCTGGGGCCATCCGGCAGCGTGGTGGGGACCTCAGCCTATCGAGATCCATTCGCACACCCGAATCGCGCCCACACCTGGGCGACGGGCATGGGTCGAACGAACCGTACCCTTGCGGCCATGCGACACGGTTCCATTCCGGGCGCCCACGGGCGAGTCCGGCCTCTCACCCTGCTCGGCGACGCGGCGCTGCGCGAGCAATGCCGGGAAGTCACCGAATTCGGCCCCGAGCTGGCGGTCCTCGTGGAGGACCTGTTCGCCACGATGTACGCGGCGCAGGGGGTCGGGCTGGCGGCGAATCAGGTGGGGGTGCCGCTGCGGGTGTTCGTGTACGACTGCCCCGACGACGATGACGTACGTCACCTGGGCCACGTGGTGAACCCCAGCCTGGTGGAGACGGACGGCGTGGTGCTCCGGGGCCCGGAGGGCTGCCTGTCCCTGCCGGGGCTGGAGGCGGGGACGGAGCGGTACGACCACGCGGTGGTCGAGGGCTTCACGGCGACGGGGGAGCCGGTCACCGTGCACGGCACGGGGTTCTTCGCCCGGTGCCTGCAGCACGAGTGCGACCACGTGGAGGGCCGGGTGTACGCGGACCACGTCACGGGGTGGCGCAAGCGTAGACTGGCGAGGCAGATCTCCCGGGCTCCCTGGAACCGGTGACTCAGAACCCCGGACCGCCGATCCTGTCCCCCGCGGCCGCCAGACGACCCCACAGCAGATCCGCCAGAGACCGCACCAACTCGGCCCGGGAACAAGGCCGTTCCCCCAGCCACCAGTCACCCGCGGCATGCATCATCCCGACGATCCCGTGCCCCCACACCCGCGCGAGCTGCTGGCTGTCGGGCCCGAGATCCACCCGCTCCTCGATGACCTGGGCCAGCTCCTCGCCCATCCGCCGCAGCAGCGGAGCCGAGTGCTTGCCGACGTCGAACCCCTGGTCGCCGCCCGTGCTGCCCTCCGCGGGGTGCATCAGGAACCGGTACACCTGAGGGCGCGCCTCGATCGCGGCGAGGTACGTGTCCAAGGTGGACTCGACCCGCTCGCGCCGGTCCGCGGGAGCGTCCAGCGCGGCCCGCAGGGAGGCGAGCAGCGCGTCCGTGTGCCGCTTGGCGAGGGCCGCGTACAGCCCACCCTTGTCGCCGAAGTGGCGGTACAGGATCGGCTTGGTGATCCCGGCCTCCGCCGCGATCGCGTTCATCGACGCCTGCGGGCCGTCCCGGAGCACCACCCGGTCGGCGGCCTCCAGCAGCTCGCGCCGTCGGCGGTCGGCGGACCGCTGCTGCTCGGTCCGCTGTGTGGTGTCCATCTGTTCTCCCCACCCGTGTTGATTCGGTGACGCCTGCGCAAACTAACACTGACTGTGCCCCTGACATCGAACGGGATGCCGAGGCGTCGTCGCCGGTTGACTTTTCCTACCCGCCGGTAACAGACTCGGGTTACCGCTAGTAACATCGCACTGCCGCCGCTGGAGGGGACATGGCCGAGTTCACCATGGAGCTGAACGACGAACAGAGGGAAGTCCGGGACTGGCTCCATGGCTTCGCCGCCGACGTGATCCGCCCCGCGGCCGCCGAGTGGGACGAACGCGAGGAGACTCCCTGGCCGGTCATCCAGGAGGCGGCGAAGGTAGGCATCTACTCCCTCGACTTCTACGCGCAGCAGTACTTCGACCCCACCGGGCTCGGTATCCCGATGGCGATGGAGGAGCTGTTCTGGGGCGACGCGGGCATCGCCCTCTCCATTGTGGGCACCGGTCTGGCCGCCGTGGGAGTCCTCGCCAACGGAACCGAGGAGCAGATCGGCACCTGGATCCCGCAGATGTACGGCGACCAGAACGATGTCAAGGTCGCCGCGTTCTGCTCCTCCGAGCCCGACGCCGGCTCCGACGTCGCCTCCATGCGCACGCGTGCCGTGTACGACGAGGCGAAGGACGAGTGGGTGATCAACGGCACGAAGACCTGGGCGACCAACGGCGGCATCGCGGGCGTCCACGTGGTCGTCGCCGTCGTCGACCCGGAGCTGGGCTCCAAAGGCCACGCCTCCTTCATCGTCCCGCCGGGCACGCCGGGCCTCGCGCAGGGCCAGAAGTTCAAGAAGCACGGCATCCGTGCCTCGCACACCGCCGAGGTCGTCCTCGACAACGTCCGCGTCCCCGGCTCCTGCCTGCTCGGCGGCAAGGAGAAGCTGGACGAGCGACTCGCCCGGGCCCGCGAGCGGGCGAAGGCCGGGGGCGGCGAGCGTGTGAAGAACGCGGCGATGGCGACCTTCGAGGCGTCCCGGCCGGCCGTCGGCGCGATGGCGGTCGGCACCGCCCGGGCCGCGTACGAGGTCGCCCTCGACTACGCCATGACCCGCGAGCAGTTCGGGCGGCCCATCATCGACAACCAGGGCGTCGCCTTCCAGCTCGCTGACATGCGGACGCAGATCGACGCGGCCCGGCTGCTGGTGTGGCGGGCCTCGTGGATGGCGGTCAACGGCAAGCCGTTCACCGCCGCCGAGGGGTCCATGTCGAAGCTGTTCGCCAGCGAGACGGCCAAGAGGGTCACGGCCCAGGCGATCCAGATCCTCGGCGGCAACGGCTACACCAGGGAGTACCCCGTCGAGCGCATGCACCGGGACGCCGCCATCTACACGATCTTCGAGGGGACGAGCGAGATCCAGCGGCTGGTGATCGCCCGCACCCTCTCGGGCATGCCCCTGCGCTAACGATGCTTGAGCGGCGTCAGCTGCTCGATGTCGTACTTGGCCCGCAAGGCCTCGATCGCCTCCTGGTCCGGCGGGCCCCCGTTTCCCAGGATCTCCAGCAGCTCCTCGAAGTAGCGCTCGTGATCCGGCGGCGGGCTCGCCTGGAAGAACATCTTCGCCGGGGTGTCCGTCGGGTTCGCGAACGCGTGCGGGCAGCCCGGCGGTACCACGATCACCGTGCCCGCAGTCGCCCGGACCACCCTGTTGCCCGAACCCGACTGCCACTTCTGCCAGTTGTCGGGGGTGCGGATCCGGGGCTCGAAGGCGAGGACGTCCAGTTCGCCCTCCAGGACGTAGAACAGCTCCTCGCTGCGCGTGTGCACATGAGCGCCCACGTCGAAACCCGGCGGGACCTCCACCTCGAAGGTGGAGGCCATCCGCGAGTGCGTGCCGGTGACCTTGAACGTCACCCGCTGGGCCGGCGTCTCGACGACGCGGCCGTGGCCCGGCGGTACGAGCAGTCCCTCGGTCCAGGTCATCGCAGGCTCACCAGGTCACCGGTACGGCCTCGGGACCCCGGATCAGCGCGCCCTTCTTGAAGGGCACCTGCTCCGGCGGTACGGCCAGCCTGAGGTCCGGGATCCGGTCCAGCAGGGCGTCCACCATGAGTTCCTCCTCCAGCCTCGCCAGCATGTTGCCGGGGCAGAAGTGCGGGCCGAAGCCGAACGAGACATGGGGGTTGGGGCTGCGGGAGAAGTCGATGGTCTCCGGGTCGGGGAAGACCTCCGGGTCGCGGTTGGCGGCCAGGTAGGAGTTGTACACCGCGTCGCCCGCGCGGATCCGCACGCCCCGGATCTCCACGTCCACCATGGCGATACGGGACAGGCCGACCGCGTTGCGGTGCGGGATCCAGCGCAGGAGTTCGTCGATCGCCCTCGGGCGGATCTCCGGCTCCGCGCGCAGCCGCTCCACCAGGTCGGGGCGGGTCAGCAGCAGATAGATCATCTGGCCGCTGTTGTTGGTGACCGCCTCGCCGCCGATCTGGAGGAGACCGGCCAGCCCGACGGCCTCCTCGAGGGTTACCTCGCCCCGGCCCACCGCGGCGCCGAGCAGCGAGGTGACGTCCTCGGCCGTGCTGTTCTCGCGCAGCCCGATCAGGTCGGAGAAGTACGCGGCCATCTCCCGCTTGGCCTTCTCGCTGACCTCCTTGCCGTTCGAGGAGGACAGGATGAGCTGCGTCCAGGTGTGCATGACGTGCCGGTCGGCGGCCGGGACGCCCATCATTTCGCAGATCACCGCGATCGGGAACGGGCTGAGGATCTTCGCCGTGAGATCGGCGGGCGGGCCGTCCTGGAGGAGTTCGTCGATCAGCTCGTCCAGCATCTCCCGGGCCTTGTCCCGCACCCGTTCCACGCCCTTCGTGGTGAACGCGGGCGCCACCGAGCGGCGCAGCCGGGTGTGGTCGGGCGGGTCGAGGAAGCCGACCGCGCCCGGGTCCGGGATGAAGTGCGGGGCCAGCCGGGTGACCGGCTTGTCCATGACGGCCTCGCGGCTGAAACGGGCGTCGTTGGTCACCATGCGCACGTCGTCGTACCGGGTCACCAGCCACGCCCAGCCCTCGCCGTTGGGCAGTTGGATGCGGGTGACCGGTCCCTCGCGCATCAGCTCTCTCAGCACCGGGTCGAAGTCCGTCCCGGTCAGATCGAGCGCCGGCCAGTGCCGGATCGGGGGCAGGGTCTCGGTGAGCGTCTCTTCGGTCATGCCGTACTCATGCCGTTTCTCGGTCGGAGCGCCAGCGGCCCAGCGCCATTTCCGCGGTGATGCCGGGCCCGAACCCGGCGAGCAGCCCGCGTGCCCGGTGCTCGGCGCCGCCCTCGTCGAACATCCGGCGCAGCGCGTCCAGCACGACGCCGGAGGCGATGTTGCCGTACTCGGTGAGGGTGGCCCGGCTGAACCGGAACGCGTGCGGGTCGACCTGGAGGAACTTGCTCAGGTCGTCGAGGATGCGCGGCCCGCCCGCGTGGACGATGTAGAAGTCCAGGTCGGACGCGTCCCAGCCATGCATACCGGCGAGGTCCTGCAGCGCCGGGGCGAGCGGCTCCATGGTGGCCGGCACCCGCTTGTCGAGCAGGAAGTGGAAGCCGGTCGCCCGGACGTCGTACATGATCCACTCTTCGGTCTTCGGGATCAGGTACGAGCCGTTGCGCTCCAGCTCGATGCCGGTGCCGCCCTTGCCGCGGACCACGGCGGCAGCTATGCCGTCACCGAACAGGCCGTTGGAGAGCAGCGAGCCGACGCCGAGGTCGGTGGGCTGGTAGCACAGCGAGCAGAACTCGCAGGCCACGATGAGCGCGTTGCCCTCGGGGTAGGCCGAGCAGAAGTCGTGCGCGCGGTTGATCGCCGCGCCGCCGGCCGCGCAGCCCAGCTGGGCTATGGGGAGCTGTCGCGTGGTGGGGTCGAAGTCCATCTCGTTGATCAGCCACGCCGTGAGCGAGGGCATCATGAAGCCCGTGCACGAGACGTAGATGATCACGTCGATGTCGGTGGTGAGGAGTTCCGCGTCGTCGAGCGCACGCTGGATCACCGCGGGGACCCGGGCCTTCGCCTCGGCCTCGTAGAGCTTGTTGCGCTCCTCGAAGCCGGGGTGCTCGAGCGTCTCCTCGATGGGCTGCACGATGTGCCGGGTCTTGACGCCCGTGTTCGCGATCAGCCGCAGCGCGAGCGGGAGTTGGGGGTGGTCCGCGTGACGGGAGCGTGCCAGCTCCAGCGTCTCCTCCATCGTGATCACGTGTTCCGGAACCGACACCGCCGGTCTGCACAAAGTCGCCATGAACCGTGCCTGCTTTCGCCTTCCGGAAGGCCTTCGCCCGCCGGTCAGAAGGTGGTTCACCTCAGGAGGTGGTCCATCCACGATCACCCGTGGGGGCGGCGATCTCTCGCCGGACTACTCCAGACCGGGGACGCCGTGTCAGGGACGGGGAAGAAGCCGCACGTCGCGGGAGGGGAGAACACCGGGACGGACACGGCTGGCGAACTGCTCCGGAAGAGCTACGAGGCGAAGCACCGAAGCGCGCGGGCGCGACCGGTCACGACGCACCCGCACCCTCGAGGCGGGGACCTACGGCGCTCCGCTGCTGTGCGCGATACAGGCCACGTCGATGCGATCCGCGAGCTTGGCCAGCTCGATGGTCAGAGCCGCGACCGTGTCCTCGTCCAGCTCCCGCTCCCCGCCCTCGACAAGATGCAGCCACCGAGCCCCCGCGGTCCGCAGCAACTTACTCACGTCGACCGCAGCCACCTGCAAGGACCCGCGGTCGTCGACGATCAGAGGCAGAGTCACTTCGCGGTTCACAAACGGGATGGTAGCCCCGCGGCGCTCACGCCCCCTGCCAAACCGTGGTGATGTTGCAGAACTCCCGGATTCCGTGCCCGGACAGCTCACGCCCGTACCCCGAGCGCTTCACACCACCGAACGGAAACGCCGGATGAGAGGCGGTCATCCCGTTGACGAACACCGAACCGGCCTCCAGATCGCGGGTGAACCGCTCCACCTCGCTCTCCTCGCGCGTCCACACGTTGGAACTCAGCCCGAACGGCGAGTCGTTGGCGATGAGCAGCGCCTCGTCCAGGTCGCCGGCCCGGTACAGCGTGGCCACCGGGCCGAACGCCTCCTCGTGGTGGATGCGCATGTCCCGGTGGATGCCGGCGAGCACGGTCGGCGGGTAGTACCAGCCCGGCCCCTCCGGCCGCTGTCCGCCGCACAGCACCTCGGCGCCGCTCCGCCGCGCGTCGTCGACCAGTTCCTCCAGGTCGGCGCGCCCCTGCTCGGAGGAGAGCGGGCCGACCTCGGTGTCCTCATCGAGCGGGTCGCCTACCTTCAGCGCCCGCATCCCGGCGACGAACTTCTCGGCGAAGGCGTCGTACACGTCCTGGTGGACGATGAACCGCTTCGCGGCGATGCACGACTGCCCGTTGTTCTGCACGCGCGCGGTGACGGCGACCTGGGCGGCGCGGTCCAGGTCGGCGGAGGGCATGACGACGTACGGGTCGCTGCCGCCGAGCTCCAGCACCGTCTTCTTGACCATCTCGCCGGAGGAGGCGGCGACCGCCCGGCCCGCGGGCTCGCTGCCCGTCAGCGTGGCCGCCTTCACCCGCTCGTCGCGCAGGATGTCGTCCACCGCGCCCGCCCCGATCAGCAGCGTCTGGAAGCAGCCCTCCGTGAAGCCCGCCCGGTGGAACAGGTCCTCCAGGTACAGGGCCGTCTGGGGGACGTTGGAGGCGTGTTTGAGCAGGCCCACGTTGCCCGCCATCAGCGCGGGCGCGGCGAACCGTACGACCTGCCACAGGGGGAAGTTCCACGGCATGACCGCGAGCACCGGGCCGAGCGGCCGGTAGCGCACCCGGACCCGGGACGCCCCGGAGTCCTCGACGTCCGACGCGGCGGGCTCCTCGTCTGCCAGCAGCGCCTCGGCGTGCCCGGCGTACCAGCGCATCGCCTTCGCGCACTTCGCGGCCTCCGCGCGGGCCTGCTTGACCGGCTTGCCCATCTCCAGGGTCATGGTCCGGGCGATCTCCGGCTGGTCCTCGTCCAGCAGCTCGGCGGCCCTGTCCATCAGCCGGGCCCGCTCGGCGAACGGGGTCGTCCGGTACGTGCGGAACGTGGCCTCGGCGAGCTGGAGCCGGCGCTGCAGCTCCTCCTCGCCCATGGGCTCGTACGTCTTGAGCGTCTCGCCGTTCGCCGGGTTCACCGTCGCGATGGGCATGGCTGACCTCCCTGGGAGCGGGCTTGTCTCGACCTTCGCGCGCGGGCGTGCCGTCCGCAACGCGTGAGACCCTCCTCAGCCCGTGTGCTCCGCCAGGCGGTCGAGAAACGCCGTCTGTGCCGTGATGACCAGCTCCCGGGCCCGGTCGACGCCCAGCCACGCCACCCGGTCCAGCTCGGGGAACTCCTGCTCGCGCCCGGACCTCGGGGGCCACTCCATCGTGAAGGTGCCGGGGGCGAAACCCGCCAGATCCAGGTCCGCCTCGAGGGCCCACACCGTGACGATCTTGCCGCTCTTCTGCGCGACCTCGCCCAGCGGTACGGCCTCCCCGTCGGGCGGCGCCAGACCCAGCTCCTCCTGGAACTCGCGCCGGGCCGCCTCCCAGGCGGGCTCGTCGGGCTCGTGCTCGCCCTTGGGGACCGTCCACGCCCTGGCGTCCTTCTTCGCCCACAGCGGGCCACCCATATGGCCCAGCAACACCTGAAGTCCCTCATCGGTATGCCGGAACAACAGCAGTCCCGCGCTGCGCCTCGTCGCACGCACCGTCACGGTGTGACCTCCGGGTGGGCCGCCAGCAGGGTCTCCACCGTATCGGCCTCCTCGGGGCGTTTGTCCTCGCGGTAACGGATCACGCGGGCGAAGCGCAGGGTGACACCGGCCGGGTAGCGGGAGGAGCGCTGCAGGCCGTCGTAGGCGATCTCCACGACGAGTTCGGGGCGGACCCGGACCACCCAGCCGTCGTCCTCGACGGCCAGTTCCCGCAGCCGCTTCGTCTGCCAGGCGAGCATCACGTCGGTCATGCCCTTGAAGGTCTTGCCCAGCATGGCGAAGCCGCCGTCGGCGGTGCGGGCGCCCAGGTGGAGGTTGGAGAGCTTGCCCGTGCGGCGGCCGTGGCCCCACTCGGCGGCCAGCACCACCAGGTCCAGGGTGTGCACGGGCTTGACCTTCAGCCACGCGGCACCGCGCCGGCCCGCGCTGTAGGGGGCGGCCAGCGCCTTCACCACCACGCCCTCGTGCCCGCGGGCCAGGGTGTCGGCGAGGAACCGTTCCGCCGCCGCGATGTCCTCGGGTCCCCGCGCCACCGTACGGCGCACCCGCATCGGCTCGGGCACCAGCCGGGCCAGCTCCGCGTGCCGCTCGGCGAACGGCAGGTCCAGCAGATCGCGGCCGCCGACCGCCAGGACGTCGAAGAAGACGGGGGAGACCGGGACCGTCCCGGCCGCCTTCGCCACGTCCGTGCGGGAGCCGACCCGGCCCGCGGTCTCCTGGAAGGAGCGGGGGCGGCCGTCCGCGCCGAAGGAGATCACCTCGCCGTCCAGCACGAAGTGCTCGCCCGTCAACTCCCGTGCGATGGCGGTGACTTCGGGAAGCCGGTCGGTGATGTCGTCCAGGGTGCGGGTGTGCACGCGGACCGTGTCGCCGTCCCGGTGGACCTGCACCCGGATGCCGTCCAGCTTCTCCTCCACCGCGCAGGCGCCCAGCTTCGCCACCGCCTCGGCGACCGAGGACGCGCTCTGCGCCAGCATCGGCAGCACCGGCCGGCCGACGGTGAGCCGGAACCGCTCCAGCGCCCCGGGCCCCTCGGCGAGCAGCGCCTGGGCGACCGTCTGCAGCGATCCCGCCAGCATCACCGCCCGCCGTACGTCGGCCGGGTCCGCGCCGGTCGCCCGGGCGAGCCCCTCCACCGCGACCGCGTCCAGCGCGCCCTGCCGGACCTCGCCGGTGAGCAGCCCGCGCAGAAACCGCTGCTCGTCCTCGGTGGCCGCGCCCATCAGCCCGCCGACGATCCGGGCCCGCTCCGCCTGCGCGCCCGGCCCGGAGACCCTGCCCAGCTCGGTGAGCCGGGCGTCGGTCTCCCGGACCGTGAGGGTGGGCTCGGCGGCCGGCGGCACCGGGCGGCTCAGCACCTTCCAGCCGACCCCGAGCCGGCCCTGCGGGAGCCGTCCGGCCAGATACGGGATGACGATCGGCACGTCGTCCGGTGCCGCGTCCCGGAACAGCTCCGCGAGCAGCTCCGTCTTCCGGGACCGGGCCGCGGTCGCGGCGACGTCCCGGGACACCTGGGCGAGCCGGACAAGCAGCATGCAGCCATGGTGGCACCGGGCGCCGGGCCGTTACACCTGGACAGTCGCGTCCAGGTCGGCCATCAGCAGTTCCCCGTTGATCGCCGCGGCTGCGCTCCGCTGGATGTGCAGCGCCCTACCTGCGGGTGCGTCGTGGCTGGTCGCGCAGTTCCCCGCGCCCCTTTGGGGCGCTTCCGTCCAGGTCGGCCATCAGCAGTTCCCCGTTGATCGCCGCCCCCGCCCGGTACCCCCGGCTGGCCGCGTTGATCACCTGTTCGGCGAAGCCGCTCGCGTTGCCCGCCGCCCAGAGGCCGGGCACGGTCGTCAGGCCGCGTTCGTCGATCACCGGGTAGCTGCCGAAGGGTGTCTCGCGCAGCTCGGCGCCCAGCTTCACGAGCAGGTCGTTCCGCGGTACGGCGCGCGGGGCGGCGTAGAGCACCTCGCGGTCGTGGACCGTACCGGCGGCCAGCCGGACCCCGGTGAGCCGGTCGTCGGTGACGACGAGGGCCGCCACCGCGCCGGGTACGACCTCGACCCCGGCGGCGGCCAGCCGGCGCAGGTCGTCGTCCGTCAGTTCCGACGCGCGCATCTCGTGCAGGAAGAGTCGCACGTCCTTCGACCACTGGGTGACCATGAGCGCCTGGTGCACGCTCAGCGGCGAGGTCGCGAGCACGCCGGTCGGCCGGTCGCGGACCTCCCAGCCGTGGCAGTACGGGCAGTGCACCACGTCCCGGCCGAACCGCTCGGCCAGCCCCGGGACCTGGGGCAGCTCGTCCTTCAGGCCGGTGGCGATCACCAGCTGCCGGGCCCGTACCGTCCGCCCGCCGGCGAGACGCGCGGTGAAGCCCTCCCCGTCCCGGTCCGTGTCCACCACCCGGTCCCGGACCAGCTCCACGCCGTACCGGGCGATCTCCTCGCGGCCGACTGCCAGGAACTCGGCCGGGGACATGCCGTCCCGCGACAGATAGCCCTGCATGTGCGCGGACGGCACGTTGCGCGGCTCGCCCGCGTCGACGACCAGCGTGCGGCGCCGGGCCCGGCCGAGGACCAGCGCGGCGGACAGCCCGGCGGCCCCGCCTCCGACGACGACTACTTCGTACCTGCTGTTCTCGGTGTTGTCGGTCATGAGGCGACGGTCGCCCGATGCCCGCGGGATTGACAAACGGATTTGCCGATCCTGCAATAGCGGCCATGAGCACAGACGACGTACTGGCGGAAGTGGGCGCCCGGCTGCGGCGCATCCGCAAGGAGCGGGAGGTGACCCTGGCCGCGCTGTCGGAGGCGACCGGGATCTCGGTGAGCACGCTGTCCCGGCTGGAGTCCGGCCTGCGCAAGCCCAGCCTGGAGCTGCTGCTGCCGATCGCGCAGGCCCATGGGGTGCCGCTGGACGAACTGGTCGGCGCGCCACCGGTGGGGGACCCCCGGGTGCGGGCCAAGCCGATCGTCCGGGGCGGGCGCACCCACTGGCCGCTGACCCGCCAGCCCGGTGGCCTCCAGGCCTTCAAGGTGCTCGAACCGCAGCGCAGGCAGGAGCCCGAGCCGCGCACCCACGAGGGCTACGAGTGGCTGTACGTGCTCTCGGGCCGGCTGCGGCTGGTCCTCGGCGAGCACGACGTGGTGCTGTCGGCGGGGGAGGCCGCAGAGTTCGACACGCGCGTGCCGCACTGGTTCGGGTCGACCGGAGAGGGGCCGGTGGAGTTCCTCAGCCTGTTCGGGCCGCAGGGGGAGAGGATGCACGTACGGGCGCGGCCCACGCGGAAGTGACGCAGCTCCCTGGCGGGTGACTGTTCCCTGATCGGCAAGCGACCGCTTAGTATGCCGTCGGACCCGGTCAGACGAAGCAGTCCCGTGGAGGCCCCGCATGCAGGCATGGCAAGTGCACGAAACCGGCGAGCCGAGCGAGGTGATGCGCCTGGTGGAGGTGGAACGGCCCACGCCCGGTGCCGGCCAGATGCTGCTGCGCGTCCGCGCTGCCAACATCAACTTCCCGGACGCCCTCATGTGCCGGGGTGAGTACCAGGTGCGCCCGCCGCTGCCGTTCACACCCGGCGTGGAGATCTGCGCCGAGACCGAGGACGGCCGCCGCGTGATCGCCAACCCGGTCCTGCCGTACGGCGGTTTCGCCGAGTACGCCGTCGCCGACGCCCGCGCCCTGCTGCCCGCGCCCGACTCGCTGGACGACGCCGAGGCCGCCGCGCTGCACATCGGCTACCAGACGGGCTGGTTCGGCCTGCACCGCCGGGCACACCTGGAGGCGGGGGAGACCCTGCTGGTGCACGCCGCCGCCGGCGGGGTCGGCAGCGCCGCCGTCCAGCTCGGCAAGGCTGCCGGGGCCACCGTGATCGGTGTCGTCGGCGGCGCGGACAAGGCCGCCGTGGCGCGGGAGCTGGGCTGTGACGTGGTGGTCGACCGGCGCAGCGAGGACGTCATCGCGGCCGTGAAGGAGGCCACCGGCGGCCGGGGCGCCGATGTGATCTACGACCCCGTCGGCGGCGAGGCCTACGCCCAGTCCGCCAAGGTGGTCGCCTTCGAGGGCCGGATCGTCGTCGTCGGCTTCGCCAGCGGCACGATCCCGAGCCCGGCCCTCAACCACGCCCTGGTGAAGAACTACTCGATCCTCGGCCTGCACTGGGGCCTGTACGCCACCAAGAACCCGAAGCTCATCCTGCGCTGCCACGAGGAACTGACCGAACTGGCCGCCCGGGGCGCGATCAAGCCGCTGGTGAGCGAGCGGGTGCCGCTGGGCGAGGCCGCCGCGGCCGTGCAGAAGGTGGCGGACGGCCGGTCCACCGGCCGGATCGCCGTCGTGATGGAGGGAGTAGCATGACCGACGCCGAAGAACTGCGCCGCCGTACCCGGGAGTTGCTGGCCGCGCATCCCCCCGCGAGCACCGACCGCCTGGAGTTCCTCCGGGCCCGCTTCGACGCCGGCCTCGCCTGGGTGCACTACCCGCAGGGCCTCGGTGGACTGGGCGCGCCCCGCCACCTTCAGGTCGCCGTGGACGCCGAACTGGAGGCCGCGGGCGCCCCCGACAACGACGCGCGCCGCAACGGCATCGGCCTCGGCATGGCCGCGCCGACCATCCTCAAGTACGGCACGAAGGAGCAGAAGCTTCGTTATCTGCGGCCGCTGTGGACCGGGGAGGAGGTCTGGTGCCAGCTGTTCAGCGAGCCAGGCGCCGGCTCCGACCTGGCCGCCCTCGGCACCCGGGCCGTACGAGAAGGTGGGGGCACCTCCCGCTCGAGCGAAGCCGAGAGTGGGGGAGACTGGGTGGTCAACGGGCAGAAGGTGTGGACGTCCGGCGCGCACAACGCCCGCTGGGCCATCCTCATCGCCCGCACCGACCCGAGCGTGCCCAAGCACGCGGGCATCACCTACTTCCTGTGCGACATGACCGACCCCGGCGTCGAGGTCCGACCGCTGCGTCAGATCACCGGCGAGGCCGAGTTCAACGAGGTCTTCCTCACCGACGTCCGCATCCCCGACTCCCGCCGCCTCGGCGAGATCGGCGACGGCTGGCGGGTCGCCCAGACCACGCTCAACAACGAGCGCGTGGCCATCGGTGGCATGCGGCTGCCCCGCGAGGGCGGCATGATCGGCCCGGTCGCGAAGACCTGGCGCGAGCGCCCCGAGCTGCGCACCCACGACCTGCATCAGCGCCTGCTCAAGCTGTGGGTCGAGGCCGAGGTCTCCCGCCTCACCGCCGAACGCCTGCGCCAGCAGCTCGTCGCCGGACAGCCCGGCCCCGAGGGCGCCGGCATGAAGCTCGCCTTCGCCCGCCTCAACCAGGAGATCAGCGGCCTGGAGGTCGAACTCCGGGGCGAGGAAGGCCTGTTGTACGACGACTGGACCATGCGCCGCCCCGAACTCGTCGACTTCACCGGTCGCGACGCCGGCTACCGCTATCTGCGCGCCAAGGGCAACAGCATCGAGGGCGGGACCAGCGAGGTCCTGCTGAACATCGTCGCCGAGCGCGTCCTCGGCCTGCCCGCCGAGCCGCGCACCGACAAGGACGTCGCCTGGAAGGACCTCGCCCGATGACAGATCTTCTCTACTCCGAGGAGGAAGAGGCGCTGCGGGCCGCCGTACGGGACCTGCTCACGGACCACTGCGCACCGGCCGACGTCCTCGCCCGCACCGAGTCGGACACCCCGCACGACCTCGCCCTGTGGAAGCTGCTCGCCGACGGCATGGGCCTGGCCGGCCTCCTGGTGCCCGAGGCGCAGGGCGGCCAGGGCGCCTCGCATCGCGAAGTCGCCGTCGTCCTCGAGGAGTTGGGTCGCGCGGTCGCCCCCGTGCCCTACCTCGGCAGCGCGGTCGTGGCCACCGAGGCCCTGCTGGCCTGCGGTGACGAGGAGCTGCTCGCCCGCCTGGCCTCCGGACGCGCCATCGGCGCCCTCGCGGTCGGACTGCACACGGCGCCGGGCGCCGCCTTCACGGCCGTGCGACTCGAAAAAGGCACCCTGCACGGCGAGTTGACCGGTGTCGCCGACGCCGTCGTGGCCGACGTGCTGCTCGTCCCGGCCGACGACGGCGGCCTCTACGCGGTCGCCGCCGACGCCGTGACCGTCACCCCGCAGGTCTCCCTGGACCTGACCCGGCCGCTGGCGACCGTACGGCTGGACGGTGCCCCCGGCCGTCGTGTCGGCGACGCCGAGCCCACCGTACGACGGGCCCTGCGCGCCGCCGCCGGACTGCTCGCCTCCGAGCAACTGGGCGTCGCCGAATGGGCGTTGACCGAGACGGTCCGCTATCTGAAGGAGCGCAAGCAGTTCAACCGGCCGGTCGGCGGCTTCCAGGCGCTCAAGCACCGGCTCGCCCAGCTGTGGCTGGAGACGGTCAACCTCCGGGCGGCCGCCCGTGCCGCCGCCGACGCGCTGGCCTCCGGCGAGGACACGGAGATCTCCGTCGCCGTCGCCCAGGCCTACGCCGCTCCCGTGGCCGTCCACGCCACGGAAGAGGCGGTGCAGCTGCACGCCGGCATCGGTATGACCTGGGAACACCCGGCCCACCTGTATCTGAAGCGGGCCAAGGCGGACTCGATCGCCTACGGCACGGCGGGTGTGCACCGGGAGGCGCTGGCCCAACTGGTCGACCTCCAGGCACCCTGACGTCACCCGAGTGAAGCCCGCCCCGCCGGGGGCGGGCTTCTTCGCGGGCTTGCTCAGCAGAAGTGAACAACGCGCCAACTCCCCGCGAGACAGGGCCTCTTGGGTGGCGAGTGCACGCATACTCTCCCAGGTCCCATCCGGCACCTCAAGGGAGGCAGAGCATGGCCCTCACCACCCGACGCAGAGCCCTCACCACCCTCGGCGCGGCCCTCGCCGGCGCGGTCGCCCTGCCCGCGTCACAGGCCTGGGCGGGCAGCGGTTCCCACCGGGGTCCGCACCCGCTGTGGAACGCGCACGCCCACAACGACTACGAGCACCCGCACCCGCTGTTCGACGCGCTCGGCCACCGCTTCAACAGCGTCGAGGGCGACATCTTCCTCGTCGGCGACCAGCTCCTCATCGCGCACGACGCCTCCGAACTGGACCCGACCCGCACCCTCGAGTCCCTCTACCTCGACCCCTTGGCCAGGATCGTGAAGGCCAACCACGGCTCCGTGTACCGGGGTTGGCACCGGCCGCTGCAGCTCCTCATCGACATCAAGACCGAGGGCTCCTCGACGTACCTCGAACTCGACCGCCATCTGCGCCGCTACCCGCACCTGTTCACCCGGTACGACCACGGCCGTGTGCACCGCGGACCCGTCACGGCCGCCATCTCCGGCGACCGTGCCGCCCGCGTTCCCATGGAGGCGCAGGAAGAGCGGCGGGCCTTCTACGACGGGCGGCTCACCGACCTCGGCAGCACCGCCCCCGCCTCCTTCATCTCGCTGATCAGCGACAACTGGACCCAGAACTTCACCTGGACGGGGGCGGGCGCGTTCCCCGACGCCGAGCGGCAGAAGCTGCGCGGCATCACCGCCGCCGCGCACGCGCACGGGCAGCAGGTGCGGTTCTGGGCCACCCCGGACGCCGCCGGCCCGGCCTGCGACGCCCTGTGGACGGAACTGCTGGCCGGCGGTGTCGACTACCTCAACACCGACGACCTGGCCGGCCTGCAGTCCTTCCTGGACGCCCGCCCCTCCGCGTAACACCACACGTTCGGGGGACACGTCAGCAGCCCGGACGAACCCTCCGCTACGCCACACTTGCGGCCGAACGCCGTCAAAGGGGCGTGGCGGAGGAGGTTCCCGATGGCTGTTTCCATCTCTGTGGTGCTGTTGCTCTTGATCCTGGCCGTGATCTTCATGCGCAACGGCGGGCTGAAGGTCTCCCACGCGCTGGTCTGCATGGTGCTCGGCTTCTTCCTGGCCGGCTCCAGCATGGCGCCCACCATCAGCAGCACGCTCACCGCGACCGCGGAGCTGGTCAGCAGCCTGCGGCCCTGAGCCGTGGGCCCCCGTCACCGGTCGGAGAAGACGCCGATGCCGTTCGCGACGGGACGCTCGGCGCCGCCGCTCGGATGGTTGCGGACCGTCACGGCGCGCGCGCCCGCGTCCCGGGTGACCAGCTCCGTCGAGCCGCCGCCGTCGAGGTTGAACGCGTCGGACGCGCCCAGCGACCGCATGGTGGCCGCCTCCTCCGCGACCGTCATCCCGGTCCGGTAGGCGGCGGCGCCGTCCAGCGCGAGGATCAGCATCTGCTGTCCGCCGTCCTTGAAGCCCACGACCGTGCGCACCGCCGAGGTGCCGTCGTCCAGGCCGGACAGCGCCGTGCCGTTCCGCAGCACCGGGAAGCCGCCGATCGCGAACGTGTACGGCACTCCGGACGAGGCCGCCACCAGGGTGTGCGTCACGGTCACCGCGTCCCCGACACCGAGCTTGCGCAAGCGCCGCGCGCCCTCCTCGCGGCCCACCAGGACCGTGGTGTCCGCCGGGATCGAGCCGCTGCCCGGGGTGTCGGCGGCCGACACGACCCGGCCGTCCCGGACCTTCACCTCGTAGGTGTCGGTGCTGCACGCGGCCGAGCGCCGGGTGTCGGTGCCGCACACGGCGCGCTTGCGGGAAGCGCCGCCCCACCGCCAGGTGAAGGCGCCGATGGCGTCCTCCGGGAGCGCGTACTGGTTGAGGCCCTTCAGGGTGAGCCGGCCGTCCGGGGTGTCGACGGCGCCGGTGAGGGAGAGGCGGTCCAGCCGGGCCCGTCCGTCCGTGCCGACGCCGAAGACGTCCTGGGTGCTCGTCTCCGGCGGCAGCGCGGGCCCGAACCGCTGGCCGTTCGGCACCGCCGCCTTGAGCACGTGCCCGTCCGCGATCGCCGGCCCGACACTCGCGCCGGTGGCCTCCACGCCCGGATGCTGGGTCTCGGTGATGTTGAAGAAGTCACCGTTGATTCCCGCGACCGCCCCGGCCGAGTCCGCCAGCCGGGAGACGGTGGCCCGCGCCGCCACCTCGCCCGGGTACAGCAGATCCACGCGGACGTGGGGATTGCCCAGGTCGACCGTGAGGAGATGGGCGTGCGCCGGGCCCGCGGCCGCGCCGACGTCGAACTGCCGGTAGCTGACCCCGGGCGCGATCCGCCTGCCCTCCGGTACGGCACCGGCCGGCGCCGCCCCCGCCAGGGCCGCACCGGCCAGCACACCGAACGCGGTGACCACCGTGAGAACCGCTCTCGCCGCCGCCGTACGCCTGCCTCGTCCTGTCACCGTGCCCCCTGGTGGCTCGTCAACCGTCCCTTGTTTCCCTGTGTTCCAAGGGTTTAGGGGCAGTGGAGCAGAAGACGGCGGATGGCGGGCCGACTAGGCGTCGACTACGCGAGAACGAGTGAGAAAACGCACCCCCTCGGGTGCCTCCAGCGAGAAGCCGCTGCCGCGCCCTGGTACGACGTCGACGATCAGCCGGGTGTGGCTCCACGCCTGGTACTGGCTGCGGGACATCCAGAAGGTGACCGGCTCCGCCACGCCGTCCACGGTCAGCTCCGCCAGCAGCACGTCCGAGCCGCCGGTGCGGAACTCGCCGTCCGGGTAGCACATGGGTGCGCTGCCGTCACAGCAGCCGCCGGACTGGTGGAACATCAGCGGCCCGTGCTCGGCGCGCAGCCGCCGCACCAGCTCCGCGGCCCGCGGGGTGAGCGCGACGCGAGGTACTTCCTCTTCCATGGTCACCGTCCTGGAGAGCCGGGGCGCCGGAGCGCCGGTCCCGGTCCAGTCTCACGGATCGTCACAGGGGCGTCCAGAAGGCGGTGTTGTGTCCGCCTGAGAGGATGCACGTATGTGCGCCTACTTCGGCCGGCCCGAGCCGCGCCTCGTGCTCATCGGTGAATACCCGCTCTGGGACGAGGCACTGGCCGCCCTCAACCGGGACCTGGCGGCGACCGTCCCCGACCAGCGTCCCCTGTGCCTGATCGCCTACCCGGAGTCCGGGGACCTGGACGAGCAGGTCTACGTGGCCCTCTCCAACGGCGAAGCGCACGGCAGCTCCCTGATGTCGGGCAAGTCGGCCGCCGAAGCCGTGATGGCCGTCGCCGACGCCGGCCAGGACACGGTGACGGAGCGGCTGTGGCGGGTGTGGCCGGTCTGCACGGTCCATGACCTCGGCATGCACCCCCGGGACGTCGATGGGACGCCGTCCTGGTGGTGCGCCGGCGGCCCCCGCAAGGGCGACCCGGCACACATCCGCGCGGCGATCGGGGAACTGGACACCGTCCACCCGCCCCGCCGCCCGAACCGCAAACGCCCCAAGGCCCGCAAGCCGCGCTGACCCGGTCTGCGATCATCCTCGGATGCGAGACATCGACGAGCTGACACGGGTGGACGATCCCGCCTGGCCGGAACTCCGGCAGGCGTTCGCCGGCAGCGCCGTACCCGTACGGGTGCTGCCCGCCGACGCCGACGCGGGCCGCCGCTGTCTGACGCAGCTCCAGGTCACCGCGCGCTCGACGCTGGGCGCGCTGGCCCTGCACTGCGGTGGGCTCGTCCTGGACGACGGCTGGGTGCGGGTGTACGGCGCGGGCTCGGCCGCCGACAGGATGCCGGGACTCGGCCGGGTCAACGGGTTCCCTGCGGACCCCGACCCCGACTGGTACCCGGTGCACGGGCTGGTCGTCGGCCACGACGTACTCGGCGGGGTGTTCTGCCTGAACGGCCACGACCCCGCCCGCGCCGGCCGCCCGGGCGTACCCGGACAGATGACGTACTTCGCGCCCGACACCCTCGAGTGGGAGGCGCTGGACATGGGGCACTCCGCCTGGGTGAGCTGGCTGCTGTCCGGCCGACTGGAGACCTTCTACGACGGGCTGCGCTGGCCTGGCTGGCGGGAGGAGGCGGCGGCGCTGGACCTCGCCCAGGGCATCACCGTCTTCCCGTTCCTGTGGACCGAGGAGGCGCACGCGGACCTCGCCGGGACCAGCCGGCGGGCCGTGGCGATGCGTGAAGTCCTCGGCGTCGCCGCCGACTCCGCCCGGCAGCTGGGCGCGGGCGACCCCGGGTTCCTCGGTGACCTGTGAGCGCCCTCGGCCGGTGACGCGGATCCGGCGCGTCAGCCACGACGCGGCCGCAGACGACCGACGGCACATCGGGGCCCTACTGCCGGCGGCCGCGCCACGCCTCGATGAGCAGCGGCAGCATCGACACCACGACGACAACGGCGACCAACGGCAGCAGATAGTCATCGATCTGCGGAACGGACGCCCCCAGGGTGTAGCCGGCGAGGACAAGCGTCTGGGACCACAGCACGCCACCCACGGTCTGCCACAGTGTGAACGTCCGCGTGGGCACCCCGAGCGCGCCGGCCACCGGATGCAGGACCGTCCGCAGTAACGGCACGAACCGGCCGATCACCAGCGCCTTCCCGTAGCCGTACCGCGGCAGCCACTCCTCGGCCCGCGCGGCCGCCTCCTTCACCCGCCGGCTGGAGGTGCGCGTCAGCAGCGCCCGGCCGCCGCGCCGTCCGATCAGATACCCGACCTGTCCGCCCGCCACCGCCCCGACCGCCGCGCACACCAGCACCTGCCACAGCGCGAGCCGGGGCGGCTGGTGCGCGCTGCCGGCGCACAGCACACCGGCCGGGAACAGCAGCGTGTCACCGGGCAGGACGAAGCCGACCACCAGCAGACCGGACTCCGCGAAGATCACCACCAGGACGCCGAGCGCGCCGAAGGCGGCCAGCACCGAGGCGCTGTTCAACGGGTTGACGGCGATCACCTGGGCGCGCCTCCTGGCCTCCTCGCAGCCTCCTCGCAGGGCCGCTCGCTCACCAGGATCGCCCGCCCGACGCGAAACCGCCCGGGTCCCCACGGACGCGGGCGGTATCCGTCCTGTTCTGCGGCCGGTCAGTGCGCGTGACCGCCGCTGTCGTCGTGGCCGGACACGGGTGTCTCGTCGGCGCTCGTCGTGCCGTCGGCGTGGACCGTGAACGCGGCCGTGCGGACCGTGCCGTCGTGCTGGAAGTCGAAGAACAGCCGGTAGGCGCCCGCGCTGGGGGCCGTCGCCGTGAAGGAGACCTTCGGGCCGGGCTCGGTGGTGCCGTCGCCGGGCTCGCCCGTGGGGTGGACGTGCAGATAGGCGAGGTCGCCGGAGCGCAGGGCGACGAGGTGGCCGTAGGCGCCGAGGTAGGGCTGGAGGTCACGCACCGGCCGTCCGTCCCTGGTCACGGTGAGGGTCAGCTCGGCGGGCTTGCCGGGGACGGGCCGCCCGTCGAGGCGTATCTCGTACCCGTCGACCTCGGCGGTCGTGCTGCGGGGCGGCAGCTGGGCCGGCTCGTACGGGCCGGAGACGGCGAGGTCGGCGCCCAGGGTGAGGGGCTCGCCGCCCGTGGGCCGGAAGTCGGCGAAGACGCGGTACCCGCCCGCGGTGGGCAGGTCCACCGGCGTGCTCCAGGTGCCGTCGGCGGCCCGGGCCGGATGCAGATGGCGGTAGACCGTCAGGTCGCGCGAGGCGACGATCAGGTGGAGTTCCTTGCCGTGCTCCCGCTGGTAGGCGGTGACCTTGCGGCCCGTTCCGTCCTGTACGACGGAGAAGCTGAGGTTCGTCTTCTCGCCCGCCTTCACGCGTGCGGTGTCCAGGGCGAGCGTGTAGCCGTTCTTGGAGATCTCCAGGCCGCCGGGAGTCGCGTCGCCGTGTCCGCCGCCCGCCATGGCGTGGCCGGCGTGCCCGCTCTCCCCGTGTCCGCCGTGTCCGCCGTGTCCGCCGTGCGCGCCGCCCTCCGACTGGGGCGCGACGGAGCCGACGCCGTAGGCCGCCCCGAAGGTCGCGGCGAGCGCGGCGGTGAAGACGGTGATCCGCAGTGCGGTGTTCATGGCCAACTCCTCATCTCCCGGCCGCTCGACGGTGCGGCTGGACATGACCTCAAGATACCCCCAGGGGGTATGAAGTCAAGGGAGATCGACGGCTTGTAGTCGATACGGGAGGGGGGTATATATGAAGTCGTTCGCAGATACCCCCAGGGGGTATCACTCGTTCCGCTTGGAGGATCCCGTGTCGAACTGCTGCACCCCCGACGGAAGCTGCCACACCGGCGCCGAGACCGCCGAGAACAAGGTCACCTACAAGGTCGACGGCGTCGGCAGCGCCCACTGCCAGGGAGTCGTCGCCAAGGCGGTCGGCGGCCTGGAGCAGGTCACCTCGGTCGAGGTCGAGATCGGCACCGGCCTGGTGACCGTCACGACCGCCGCGGCGGCCGACGAGGCACTCGACGAACTGATCGCCAACACCGTCGACGAGGCCGGCTACGACTTCGCCGGCCGGATCGCCGTCTGACCCGCCCGCACCGGGCCTGATCGCCCGCACCGACGACTCCGAGGACCGAGGAGCAGAGACATGACCACCACCACGCCCGGCGCGGCCGAGGTCGAACTCGCCATCGGCGGCATGACCTGCGCCTCGTGCGCCGCCCGCATCGAGAAGAAGCTCAACCGCATGGACGGTGTCGAGGCCACCGTCAACTACGCCACCGAGAAGGCCAAGGTCAGCTACCGCGCGGACATCGAGGTCGCCGACCTGATCGCCACCGTCGAGGCCACCGGCTACACCGCCCGCGAGCCGGAGCCCGTGCGCACCGCCGAGGCCGCGCAGGACGGCACCGCGGGCGGGGAGGCGGAGGACGGCGCGCTGCGTGCGCTGCGTCAGCGGCTGACCACCGCCGTCCTCCTCGCGGTGCCCGTGATCGCGATGGCCATGGTCCCGGCCCTCCAGTTCGACTCCTGGCAGTGGCTGTCCCTCACCCTGGCCGCACCCGTGGTCACCTACGCCGCCTGGCCGTTCCACCGGGCCGCCTGGACCAACGCCAGGCACGGCGCCGCCACCATGGACACGCTGATCTCCGTCGGTACGTCGGCGGCGTTCCTGTGGTCCCTGTGGGCGCTGTTCTTCGGCACGGCCGGCATGCCCGGCATGCGGCACCCCTTCGAGCTGACCATCACCCGCAGCGACGGCGCCGGGAACATCTACCTGGAGGCCGCCGCCGGAGTCACCGCGTTCATCCTGGCCGGGCGGTACTTCGAGGCCCGCTCCAAGCGCAAGGCCGGTGCTGCCCTGAAGGCCCTGCTGGAGCTGGGTGCCAAGGAGGTCACCGTGCTGCGCGGGGGCCGGGAGGAACTGATCCCCGTCACCGAGTTGAAGGTCGGCGACCGGTTCCTGGTGCGCCCCGGCGAGAAGATCGCCACCGACGGCACCGTGGTCGAGGGCTCCTCCGCCGTGGACGCCGCCATGCTCACCGGCGAGTCCGTGCCCGTGGAGGTGGGTGTGGGTGACGGCGTCACCGGAGCCACCCTGAACGCGGGCGGGCGGCTCGTGGTCGAGGCCACCCGGGTCGGCGCCGACACCCAGCTCGCCCGCATGGCCAAGCTGGTCGAGGACGCGCAGAACGGCAAGGCCGCGGCCCAGCGCCTCGCCGACAAGATCTCCGCCGTCTTCGTGCCGGTGGTCATCGCGCTGGCGCTCGGCACGCTCGGCTTCTGGCTCGGCAACGGCGCCGGTCTGACCGCCGCGTTCACCGCGGCCGTCGCCGTACTGATCATCGCCTGCCCCTGCGCCCTCGGGCTGGCCACGCCCACCGCGCTCCTGGTCGGCACCGGCCGCGGCGCCCAGCTCGGCATCCTGATCAAGGGCCCGGAGGTGCTGGAGAGCACCCGCAAGGTCGACACCATCGTCCTGGACAAGACCGGCACCGTCACCACCGGCCGCATGACCCTGCTCGCCGTGCACACCGCCGACGGCACGGACGAGACCGAGGTGCTCCGCCTCGCCGGCGCCCTGGAGCACGCCTCCGAGCATCCCATCGCCCAGGCCGTCGCCTCCGGTGCCGCCTCCCGCGTCGGCACTCTGCCCGCTCCGGAGGACTTCGCCAACGTCGCCGGGCTCGGTGTCCAGGGCATCGTGGACGGTCACGCGGTCCTCGTCGGCCGTGAGCAGCTGCTGGCAGAGTGGGCCATCGAGCTCCCCGTGGAGCTGGCGCGGGCCAAGGCGGAGGCCGAGGCGGCCGGTCGTACGGCCATCGCGGTGGCCTGGGACGGCGAGGCCCGCGCGGTGCTGGAGGTGGCCGACGCCCTCAAGGAGACCAGCCCGGAGGCCATCCGCCGGCTGCGCGCCCTCGGCCTGACGCCCATCCTGCTCACGGGCGACAACCGGACGGTCGCCGAGGCGGTCGCCGCGGAGGCGGGGATCGCACCCGAGCATGTGATCGCCGAAGTCCTCCCGCAGGACAAGGTGGACGTCGTCAAGCGCCTGCAGGGCGAGGGCCGTTCGGTCGCGATGGTCGGCGACGGGGTCAACGACGCCGCCGCGCTCGCCCAGGCCGACCTGGGGCTGGCCATGGGCACGGGCACGGATGCCGCCATCGAGGCCGGCGACCTGACGCTGGTGCGGGGCGACCTCAGGGTGGCGGCGGACGCGATCCGCCTCTCCCGCAGGACACTCGGCACCATCCGGTCCAACCTCTTCTGGGCCTTCGCCTACAACGTCGCCGCCCTCCCGCTCGCGGCGAGCGGCCTGCTCAACCCGATGATCGCCGGCGGGGCGATGGCCTTCTCCTCGGTCTTCGTGGTCGGCAACAGCCTGCGGCTGCGCGGCTTCCAGCCCACCGGCCGCTGACCGCCCGCAGGGGACGACGCGCGGGGCGCCGCAGGGATGCGGCGCCCCGCACGAACTCCCGTCGGCGGGCGCTCAGCCGACGTGCAGGGTGAGCGCCGCCGTGTGGAGCCGGCCGGCCGTCTGGAACTGCAGGAACAGCCGCCAGTTCCCGGACCGGGCGAACTCGGCGTGGAAGGTCAGCGTCGGTCCGCCGTGGTCGCCGTCGACCTTGGTCTCCGGGTGCAGGTGCGCGAAGGCCAGGTCGCCCTGGTGGAACGCGGTCAGGTGGGCGTAGGTGTCCAGATAGGGCTGGAGGTCGGTGACCGGCTTGCCGTCCTTGGTGACGGTGGCGGTCAGCTGATGGGCCATGCCGGCCATCAGGTCGCCCTTGACGGTGACCGTGTAGCCGTCGACCGTCGTGGTGCCGGATGCCTTGGCCAGGGGTGTGGTCATCGCCATGCCGGGCACCCGCACGGTCCGGCTGAGGACGAAGTCCTTGCCCTTGCCCGGGCCGCTGTCCGGGGTGAAGGAGGCGTACAGCCGCCAGGTGCCCGGCTGCAGCGCGGCCAGCGGCGCGGTCCAAGTGCCGTTCTCGGCCATGGCCGGGTGCACGTGCTGGAAGCCGGTGAGGTCGGAGCGGATGGCGTAGAAGTGCATCCGCTTCGTCTGGTCGACGGCGTATGCGGTGACCGGCTTGCCGTCCGGACCGGTGACGGTGAAGCGGTAGCCGGTCGCCTTGCCGGCGGTGAGGGTGGCGGCGGGGGAGGCCATCCGATAGCCGTCCTTCGCCTCGGCCAGCCCGTTGCCGGTCGCGGCGCTGTTCATGCCGGGCATGTCCGTCATGCCGCCGGCCGACGCCGAGGCCGAGGGTGTGCCGCTGTGGTCCATTCCGGCCATGGAGCCGTTGTCGGTCCCGGAGCCGGAGCCGGAGCCGGAGCCGCAGGCGGCCAGGGTGAGGGCGAGGGCCGCGGTGGCGGCGGCCGCCGCGAGAGCGTGACGAGTCGTCCGAAGAGCCTTGGACATGATGGGTGTGTCTTTCCAGGTGGGCGCCGTGCTGTGGCGCGGGTGAACGGGGTCCCGGCCGGGCCGCGGCGCTCGCTGCGCCGGAGCCCGGGGGACACGTCACGTCCGCGCGACGCACACCTGGAGCAGAAGATCACGCCCGCCGCCCGGCGGTCCCCGCCGCCGGGCCTCGCCGTAAGCCCGCCGCGCCCACGGGAGCAGGGCGGCGGCGGGCAGTACGCAGGCGAGCGCGGTGAGCGGGGGTAGCGGGAACTCGGAGCGGGGAGTGGTGGCGAGACACAGGGCGCCTCGCATGGCCTCGGCGGAGTGCGCCGCGGCCTTGCCGACCGCCACGCTCGGACCGCCGGGGGTGTGCGCGGCGGGCGCCGACGGCATGACAGCCACGCCTCCGGCCATCGTGTCCGGCGCCGATCGCATCACAGCCGTATGCGTGACCGCCGTACGCATCACTGCCGTGTCCGGCATGGCCCCATGGCACCCGCCGTCGGCCGCGGCCGGGCCGCCGTGCATCAGGAACAGCCCGAGCAGCACCGCGACCAGCGTGCAGGCACGCACCAGCCGCCGGCGGACGCCGGCCGTACTGGTCGCGGACTGCGGGGCAAGCACGGCCTCACCTTACTGGGACCGCTGCGCCGCCGCGCGCGATGCCGCCCCTAAGAAGTCATCTCATTTGGTGAGTCTGCGGTAGCAGATGAGGGTGCAGGCGATGCTGGTGAAGGCGAGGAAGTGCTCGGCTTTGCGCTCGTAGCGG